>DDIE01000014.1:39413-59475 GCA_002338385.1 Proteobacteria bacterium UBA1858 | reverse complement strand
GGCATCATCGCTGTTGCCTCAGCCGGTGTTGCGTAGGCCAGCAGCGATTCCGTTGATGGTTAGCAAGGCGCCACGCAGTAGTTCTCCACGGCTGTAGGTGCGGGTATCGGCCAGATCCGATTCATTCATGGGGGGCTGGCGGTTCTGGTTGCGTAGACGGCGTAGCAGGGCCACTTGCAAGAAGCCCAAGGGCACAATCGTGCGGTTCCGCAGCTCCACCGAGAGTTGCAGAGGGGGATCGCCATCGAGCAAGCGTTCATGGCCCGTGATCTTGAGCACCAGTTCCTTGGTGAGGCTGTATTCCGCAGCGATGGTGGCGAAGATTTCTTGGAAGGCATCAGCACGGTCCGCACTGCCAAGGGAGTCGACGTAGTACTTCGCCAAGGACAGGTCCACCTTCGCCAGGGTCATCTCCACCTTGCTGATCAGCATGCGGAAGAAAGGCCAGCGCTGATAAAGGGTGCGGAGGGTCTCCAGGCCTTCCGTGTCATCACCCATCTCATCGGAGATTGCTGCACCAACGCCAAACCAGCTGGGCAGTAAGAAACGGCTTTGGGTCCAACCAAACACCCAGGGGATGGCCCGCAGGGAAGACAGATCCCTGGCGCCTGTGCGACGACGCGCAGGCCTTGAGCTGATCTGCAACTTGCTGATCTCTTCAATTGGGGTGACCTGTTCGAAGAACGCCACCAGGTCCGGGTGTTCATGCACCAGCGCGCGGTAGTGCTGACGTGAGCGTGAGGCAAGCCGCTCCATCAGTTCATTCCAGCTGGGCGTGTCGTCCACGCCGCTAGAGAGCAGGCTGTTCTGGAGCACGGCTGTGGTGACCGTCTCAAGGTTGTAGAGAGCGAGCTCCGGTAGGGCGTACTTCGAAGCCAGCACCTCTCCTTGTTCGGTGATTTTGATTCGGCCTTTTAGGGTGCCGCTGGGTTGCGCCAAAATCGCCTGATAAGCAGGACCGCCGCCGCGACTCACCGAGCCGCCGCGTCCGTGGAAGAAGGAAATTTGAATGCCGTGTTGTTGGCCTTCCTGATAAATCTTCGATTGCGCTTTGCTGATTTCCCAGCTGGCACATAAGAAGCCACCATCTTTATTTGAGTCAGAATAGCCGACCATCATTTCCTGACAACCACCAAACTCACTGATGGTGCGCTGGATAAAAGGAATGTCGAGTAGATTCTGCAAGATTTTTGGACCATTGCGCAGATCTTCGATGGTCTCTAGGAGCGGCACCACTTGGATTCGGCAAGACTCCAGCCCTTGTTGATCGGTAAACAAGCCAGCATATTTTGCCAGCAGATAGACACCAAGAATGTCCTCGCTGGATTGGGTCATGCTGAGGATGAATACACCAAAAGCATCACGGTCAATGCGATCCTGCAGTTCGCGCATTTTGCGCATCAGATCTAGCGTTTCCGCACTCATGTCGGACAGGGATGGGAACTGGGGTAGGGTCTCCAGAGGTTCTTTAAGCTGTTGCAGTAACCACTTGCGCCAAGTTTGACTCTCTTTTGACGGTGCCTCTTCATCAGTGTCATTCAGTGCTTGCCAGATTTCCTGGAGCGCATTGGTGGTGACGGTGGAGTTCTGGCGTAAGTCGAGTTTAGTGGTATGGAAACCAAATGCCTCGATGCCATGGCGCAGAGGTCGCACATGAGTGGTACACAGCGAATCACATTTGGCTTCAATCAAACCTTGCTCAATAATGCGCAAATCACGGGTCACACCTTTGACTGACTTATAGGCGATCGCTTGATCATTGTCAGAGGTGAGCTGGTAAAGATTGGCTGTGAGGCGCTTTACGATACAGTTGCATAGATGGCGGAAAATTTCACCGTGATTACGCTGCTTAATATTTTCAGTATCACCACTCTTACTCAATACCGCTTCATATTGCGCAAAGAAATCATCAGATAAATCAACCGAATGACCGGCCACTGAGAGATATTTTCCTAAGTCTCTGATTTTTTGAATGTAGTGCTCTAAAGTCGCTTTGGCAGTTTGGTTGATAGCATGCTCAGTGACTTCATTGGTTACGAATGGATTACCATCACGGTCACCCCCTACCCACGAGCCGAACTGGAAGAAGGGCGGAATATCAAATTCGTGAGCGGGATAATATTTTTGTAAAACACGATCCAACTCGGTGTAAAGTTCGACCACACCATCATAGAGTGATTCTTTAAAAAAGTGCATGCCCCATGCGACTTCTTGTTGAACAGTGGGTTTCTCTAGGCGTATTTCTCCGGTCAGCCAGAGTAAATCGACTTCATCATTGATTTCCTGTCTGATCTTGTCCTGCTCATGAACGGTAATATTTTCATGCTCCAGCTTCTTCAACATCATATAAATGCGATGGTGTATCTCCAGCACAGTGACTCGCTTGGCCTCAGTTGGATGGGCCGTAATCACCGGGTAGATGGAAGAATTATCCAGTATTTTTTGTAATTGCTCGGCAGGAATCTGTTCGTTTGCAGCCTGCGCAATAACTTGTGCGAATGTGCCCGGCACCCCCTCGTGACCCAGTTCTGTCTCAATCATACGCAGGCGTTTCTCATTGGAAATCTGTTCTGTGATGGTCAATAACTGGAACCATATTCCATACGATTGAAGTGCGTAAGGGAGGATATCGTCATTCGCCTGACGCAGTTCCTGCTGACCGAGAAAGATTGATTCTATCTTTGGACTGCGTTTTCGAATTACACCCAGCAGGGAGTTAAACAAAAGTTCGGAGACCTGATCATTGTAGTTAGAAGCACGTTTATTGATGCTTGCGCTACTCGACAAGGTCAGAAACTGCGACCATTTGGTTGAAAACGGTTTAATAGTCATAAGATTTTTTCTAAGTTTGGAGTAAAAGTTATCTGTCTCAAACGCGCGAAAAGGAGGGTGTATCCTCCTTTTCGCATGCAGAACCCAGTATTCATAGAATGTTTGATCTCATTCTATGCTATTGCGGGTCATGTTTTTATTACAGTGCATTTGTACAAGGCACTTATCAGACCAACTTATCTTTGGGTATGTCCCCGGCAAAGAACGCCTTGAGATTAGCCAGCACACGCTCACCCATGGCAATCCGTGTTTCTATCGAGGCACTGCCCAAATGAGGCAACAGTACGGCATTCTCGCAATCTAAAAATCCGGGATCTAAAGCCGGCTCACCTTCAAAAACATCCAAGCCTGCGCCGCCAATCGTGCCTGCTTTCAGTGCGGCTATCAGCGCCTGGTTATCGACTACGTCGCCGCGTGCGGAATTAACCAGAATAGCATGTGGCTTCATCATCTCAATACGCTCTTTATTGATGAGATGGTAGGTATCTTTACCGCCTGGACAGTGGAGTGAGACGAAATCGGATGTCTGCAACACTTCCTCAACACTCATTTGAGTCGCGCCAAACTTATTAATCACCTCTTGTGCAGGTGGATACGGATCACTGAAGTTAATTTTCATACCGAAACCAAAGTGCGCGCGCGTCGCCATCGCCTGAGCGATGCGACCAAAACCTATGCAGCCTAATGTTTTACCCGTGACCTTAGTCGCTACCATGTGGGTGGGTCGCCAGCCGGTCCATTCACCGTTGCGCAGATGACGCTCACCCTCGCCAATACGGCGTGCGGCCGAGAGTAGCAATCCCATCGCTATATCTGCCGTGCAATCGGTCAACACCTCAGGTGTGTTAGTCACCGTCAGGCCTGCGGCTTTGGCCGCATCTAGATCGAGATGATTATAACCAACACCATAACTACCGATGATTTTTGCCTTGATGTTGTCACCAGACAAGACTTCGGCATTGACTGGATCAGTCACAGTTGGACAGAAAGCATCACAATTCGCTAATGCGTCTTGCATCTGCTCTTGAGTCATTGGAATATCATCGACATTCAATTGAACGTCATACAATTCCTTAAGCTGAGCTTCGACCTGCTCAGGCCACTTACGACTTACAATTACCTTAGGTTTACTCATATCCCTCTCTCTATAGTGCTGTTAAAACTTTTTCCATAGTAATACCCAAATCAGATGGATTGGGTGCGACCACAACGCCTGCTTCCTCTAACAAGGTGACTTTTTCAGCTGCACTCTCACCGGCACCGGATACGATGGCGCCTGCGTGACCCATGCGCCGTCCCTTAGGTGCGGTCAGGCCGGCAATATACGCCACTAGTGGTTTAGTCATATGGTTTTTAAAATATTCAGCAGCTTCCGCTTCTTGGGGGCCACCAATTTCACCGATCATCATCACGGCTTTAGTGTCTGGATCATTTTCAAAGTGTTCCAGGATGTCACGGTGTGAACTGCCGTTAATCGGGTCACCGCCAATCCCCACACTGGTGGTAATGCCGATACCTAGAGTTTTCATTTGGGAGGCAGCTTCATAGCCTAAAGTACCCGAACGACCCACTACACCGACATCACCCTGCATGTAAATGTGGCCGGGCATGATACCCAGCATGGCTTTGCCTGGGCTGATTGTGCCTGCGCAGTTTGGCCCGGTCAGGACCATCCGGTCTTCTTTCTTGTAGCGGTACATATAACGTTTCACCGTCATCATATCCTGAGCTGGGATACCGTCCGTGATGGCGACACAATATTTAATGCCTGCATCAGCGGCTTCCATGATTGAATCGGCCGCGAATGCACCGGGCACGAAGATGATACTTGCTTCAGCACCCACTTCACTTACGGCCTCTTTCACGGTATTGAATACTGGTTTGCCCAAGTGCTCTTTACCCCCTTTGCCGGGTGTTACACCACCAACCAAGTTGGTCCCATACTCCATCATTTCTTCGGCATGAAAAGTGCCGATCTTGCCGGTAAATCCCTGTACGATGACGGGTGTTTTTTCATTCAGTAAAACAGTCATTATTATATCTCCCTATGCGCCAACAGCTTGATTGCGAGCTGCGACAGCTTTTTCAGCAGCCTCTTCAAGCGTGTGTGCGGTGATGATCGGCAGGCCACTCTCGTTGATGATTTTCTGACCTTGTTCGACGTTAGTACCGGATAGACGCACGACTAAAGGTACTTTCACTTCCAATTGTTTGAACGCCTGAACAATACCTTCTGCAATCCAGTCACAACGGTTAATGCCAGCGAAGATATTCACCAGCATGGCTCTTACTCCGGCATCGGCCAGTACCAGTTGGAAGGCGTGCGCGACTCGCTCAGGGGAGGCACCACCACCGATATCCAAGAAGTTGGCTGGCTCACCACCTTTATGCTTAATCATGTCTAATGAAGCCATTGCGAGGCCGGCACCATTAATCATACAGCCGATATCTCCATCCAGTCCGACATAGCTGAGGCCATAATCTGAGGCGGCTGTCTCGCGCGGATCTTCTTGTGATTTATCGCGCAGTTCCTGTATGTGTGGTCGTCTGAACATGGCATTGTCGTCGAATCCCATTTTCGCATCTAAGGCGCGAATATGACCGTCTTCAGTAATCACTAGCGGATTAATTTCGACCATGGTGGCGTCCAGTTCACGGAATGAGCGATAAGCACCTTGCAGAGTTTTCACCGCCTGGGCAATCAGAGTGGGCTCTAGACCCAGACTAAATGCGATTTCACGCGCCTGAAAGTCGGTCAAACCGACTTGTGGCTCGATCTCAGTACGAATAATTGCTTGCGGATTCTTTTCTGCGACTTCCTCAATTTCCATGCCGCCCTCAGTTGAGGCAATAATCGCAATACGTTGCTTAACACGATCTAGCACCAGTGCGATATACAGTTCTTTTTTTATTGCCGTACCTTCTTCAATATACAGGCGGTGCACCACTTTGCCTTGCGGGCCAGTTTGATGTGTAACGAGTGTTTTACCGAGTAAATCAGCCGATGCTTGCAGCACTTCGTCTTCTGTACTGCATATCTTGATACCTCCCGCTTTACCGCGTGCGCCAGAATGAATTTGAGCCTTTACAACCCACTTGCTGCCGCCTATTTCCTTGGCGCGATATACGGCCTGCTCTGGACTGTAGGCAAGGCCACCTGGGGCAATACTTACACCGAACTTAGCTAATAGTTCTTTCGCTTGATACTCGTGGATATCCACAGCATCCTCCCATATTGAAAAAATTAAAAAAAAAAGAGACGCCCGCAATTAATACACTGCGTGCGAGTAAATTAGTTACTCCAACAATTTATTAAACACCGTGGGTGATAAAAGACGTAATAAATGTGTGGTTATTATTATATTATAGGCTCATTTTATGGGTTCCTGCTGCATGAACGCAAGCAATGTATTGTGGAAAATACGGATATGAGACGAAATGTGTTTGAAAACCTTGAAAAAAATAGATTACTGCTTATTTTTTGTTCAATCTGTCACGCGCCTGCCCATGCCCATTAAAAAGGCCACTTAAGTTTGCACTTAAGTGGCCTAGAATGGACTTTAGCGAGCGCCATACGGGCGCTTAGTTAGGACGTGCTTTTCGCTGCAATCGCGGCCGCTGCGCGCACCACATTTTCGGCCATTCTTGCGGATGCTGCATCAATCATCTTGCCGTCCAAAGAAGCTGCACCCCGACCTTCTTGAGCGGCTTTTTCGAGTTCTTCTAAAATTCGATGCGCTTTAGACACTTCCGCCTCAGGGGGGGTAAATACTTGGTTAGCGAGTTCAATTTGCGAGGGATGGATGGCCCATTTACCTTCGATACCCAGTGCTGCGCCACGACGCGCGGCCAGCAGGAAGCCGTCCGGATCATTGAAATCACCAAATGGCCCATCAATTGGACGTAAGCCATAGGCACGGCAGGCGACCGTCATGCGCGATATCGCATGATGCCACTGATCACCAGGATAATCGGGATTAAGCCCACCAATATTGACCGTACGTGCGCGATTGCTTGCGGCGTAATCGGCTACCCCGAAGTGCATCGCTTCCATGCGCGGACTGGCAGTGGCGATGGCTTCAACATTCGCCATCCCAAGTGCCGTTTCGATCAATGCCTCGATACCAATTTTGTTGGTATAACCTTTGGCTTCCTCAATCTGAGTCACCATAGCATCGACCATGTAAACATCAGCGCTATTGCCCACCTTAGGAATCAGAATGGTATCGAGCTTATTGCCAGCTTGCTCAACAACATCGACCACATCGCGATACATGTAATGAGTATCCAGACCATTGATGCGGATGGATACCGTTTTGCCTTTGCCCGCCCAGTCGATGTCATTCAGTGCCTGAATTACATTTTTACGTGCCTGTAACTTGTCATCAGGAGCGACTGCGTCTTCCAAATCCAAAAACACGTAATCGGCAGCACTATCGGCTGCCTTTTCAATCATCTTAGGGTTAGATCCAGGTACAGCGAGTTCGCACCGCTGTACCCGTAATTGGGCCGGTTTATATTGCGTAAAGCTCATAATATTATTTCCTGGTTACTTGGCTGTTTTTTTACGCGTCGCAGTCTTTCTTTTTGCACGTGTTTTAGGAGCCGCTGCACCTGGAGCTTTAAAGGCCGGGATGTCTTTTTTCGCAGTTGAACGATAGTACTCAACTGCAGCACCAACACCGCTGCCTGGTTTGATACGAATACCTGCATCACGCATAGCCATTTCAACACCGCCTAAGGCGGCCATCATGCGTACATCGCTGTTGTCGCCTAGGTGACCAATACGGAAGACCTTACCCGCGACTTGGGATAAGCCTGCACCTAATGAGATGTTGTAACGGTGATAAGCAATATGAATGACTTCTGCCGCATTCACGCTGGGTGGTGCAAGGATTGCAGTCACTGTATCTGAGTACCATTTTGGTGCCGCTGCACATGGCTTCAAGCCCCATGCTTTAACTGCTCTGCGCACACCTTCGGCTAACCGGTGGTGACGTGCGTAGACGTTTTCCAGACCTTCATCAAATAGCAGATCAAGGGCTGCACGCAGGCCGCGGAGCATAGGAACTGATGGTGTGTAAGGGAAAAAACCGTCTTTGTTGGTGTTGATATGATCTTGGATATCAAGGAAACAACGAGGACACTCAGCAGTTTTTCGTGCCGCAAGTGCTTTTTGACTGAAACAGATCAGTGCCATACCAGCGGGTAGCATGAAGCCTTTCTGCGAACCACTCACAGCGACGTCCACACCCCATTCATCCATCTGGAAATTAACACTGGCAATCGAGCTCACGCCATCAACCATGTAGAGTGCTGGATGCTTAACATCTTTGATCGCTTTGCCGAGGGCGCCCATATCACTCATTACACCGGTCGCGGTTTCGTTATGACAGGCTACAACTGCTTTAATCTTGTGCTCTTTATCTGCCCGCAGAATCTTTTTGAATTCTGCAACTGGAACACCTTGACCCCATGTGACGTCTACCAGCTCGACTTCAATGCCGATACGTTTGGCAAGGTCATACCACAGATGGCTGAACTGACCGAAACGCGAGGTAAGAATTTTGTCGCCTGGTGACAAAGTATTGGCTAGTGCAATCTCCCAGCCCGCGGTACCGGTTGCAGGGAAAATAAAGCTTTGACCTTTTTTAGTTCCGAATACTTTATTGAGATCTTTAAGTAATGGCAGGACCAATTCTGGGAGATCAGGCGCGCGATGGTCTTCTTGTGGTACGACCATGGCATTCATTACTTCATTCGGAATGTGAGTGGGTCCTGGAGCGAACAAATAATTTCTACCAGGGAAAGCGAGTTTTTGACCAGGCATAGTAGTTACCTTTTAAAAGTGAGTTAAAGTTTTTTCGAGCTTGTCTATGATGATTAGTGTTAGTCAAGCTCCGAGATTTTGGTTTTTTCGATAATGCTTGGAGACACAGTCACATCGATTAAATGAATGCGCTCTTGAAAAACAGTCTTATGCGCAATTTTTCAACAGCGCCCGAAAAGTCCGCAATAATGCCACAAGGCCACTATAGCCTCAAGCATAAGCAGGCATTCTAGCTGTTTTTGGCTTAAACCCAAGCTTATTGTTGTGCCTTTGGAATGGCGTGCTGCAAGCGTGCGGCAAGTAGGGTGTTTTCCAGTAAACAGGCGACGGTCATAGGGCCAGTACCACCAGGCATGGGCGTTACCCCAGCGACAATCGGTTCCACGTTGTCGAAATCCACGTCACCGATAATGCGACCTTGTTGGCGTGTCACACCAACATCAAACACCATGGCCTCTGGTTTAACAAAATCACGGGTAATAATATGTGGCGAGCCCACGGCACTGATCAGGATATCAGCGCTTCTGCAAACCGCGGCTAAATCTTCTGTGCGTGAGTGTGCCAGCGTGACTGTCGCATCAATACCTTTTTCTGCCAACAACAGACTCTGTGGTAGGCCCACCAGAGATGAGCGCCCAACCACTACCGCATGCCGTCCACGCGTAGGGATGGCATACGCCTGAATGAGTTTCATGACCCCCAGCGGAGTGCATGGCACCATTTGTTTGTTGCCCTGCAACAGTTTGCCCATATTGACCGCACCGAGTCCGTCCACATCTTTACTGGCGGGTATTCTCTCGATGATTGCTTGTTTATTAATATGTTCGGGCAGAGGCAGTTGCACCAGAATGGCATGCACCTGTGGATCCGCTGCGAGGGCGTCAATTTCAGCTTCCAGCTGTTGTTGGCTGATGCTGGCAGCCAGTTGCACGTGTTTGGATTGCATTCCTGCCGCATGGGCTTCTTTATGTTTTTTGCCAACATAAAGCTGACTGGCAGGATTTTCACCAACTAGGACTGTGGCGAGAGTGATGTGAATATCTGGGAACTGCTCAAGTTGGCTTTTGATACGCTTGCGCATCTCAATGGCCACTTTTTTCCCATCTATAATCAAAATACCATCTCCCTGGTGAAAGGTGTTTGTTGGGTAAACACTGGCGCAGAGGATGACTACGCCAGTGCCGACTAATGCTTAATCAGACGGCTGCTTGTCGGGGTGCAGATAGATGAAGCTCTTGCCCAAACGCCCATTGTAGTTACCCGCTGAAATCATCATTAAACCCTCGGTATCTTTGGAGGCATTGATTGCTGCCTGGGTTGCTTTGATGATGCAATCCATGTCGCGTCCATTCATGATAATCTCCATCACAGAATTGACGCCCTCTGGCAGTCCATGCTCGACCGTAGGGTCATCTTGCAGTAACGGACAGAATTTCTCGTAAGTACTGGCGATCGTGAAATCGTAATCACTACCTGCTTTTGAGCCGCTGCCCGCGATACCGCCTGGGAAAGTGGTAATGACACCATCCACTGGTAAGATGGCCTCGCAGCCTTTTTCCGCAGCAGCCAGCGCCGAGTCGGTATCTTTGCCGAAGAACCACAGGTTGCCACCCATCAGGCCATCCGCGCGACCAAGACGACGATCGAGTACGAATTCACCACCTAAAATTGGGATCCACCACATCTTGCGTCCATAACGCTCAATGCGCTTTTGATAGCCATTGCCGAAGTAAGCCACCTTACGACCCATATGGAAATACTCCTCAGAATCAATCAAGTTAAAGCAAGAGGCGGTTGGGCAGGTCATAACGTTTTGACTGATACGCACAAGTGCTGAGCGCTCCAGTGCTTCATTTCGATCTTTGCGAAAACGTGGGATGTGTAATTGCACAATCGCGCCAGGGCGACCATCTGGGGTGACAAAACTTTCGTCTCCACCTGGGCCTACATAACGATCCATGCCGGCCTCACAATCGCATAGTATTGAGCTGGAGCCGTTACCGGTGGCGGCATTGACGGCATGATCAACCCATTTGCGGTCTCTTGCTGTGATCAGGAACTCAACGTAGAGACTCTTAAATGCTTCCGCATAAGTATCATCAATTATGGCAGTCATTAGTCGCGTCCCCTTCCTTCGTAGACAGCAGCCTCAGTCACTACTTTGTCCATGTAGACATCATGTGGTGCCACTAATACGTTGTCGAATAATTGTGATTCATAGCCCAGCGCAATAAGTGGTGCATCTGGGCGAACCTTTTCCAAAAGACGGTCATAATAGCCCTGACCATTACCCATACGTCCACCGTCACGGTCGAAACCAACACCAGGAACCATTACAAGATCAAGATCCTGTGGCTCAACTTCTTTCGCTGGATTGCCCCACATTTCTTTGGGTGGCTCAAGAATATTCCACTTACCAACGACCATTTCTTCCAGACTCTCCATCCACCACAGGCCTAATTTATTGTCGCCATTTTCGTCTTCTGTGCAATAAGGAACGATAATTTTTTTCTCGCCTTTGGCGACTTCAGCCAGCAACTCTGGTTTAGTGCGTAATTCTGAGCGGCAATCGATGTACCACATTACCGTGTGCGCATTTTGATATTCAGGTAGGGCCATGAAAAGCTCAACCGCTTTGGCACTAATCTCATCTTTGTTTTCTTGCGCATTACGACGGTCATAGGCTTCACGACGCATTTTGTTTTTGCGCTCCATGATGGCTTCTAGTTCTTCTGGTGTCAGTGACATTCAACTGCTCCTTATTATTGAGTTTTGCTTAGTTACAGGCCAAGTTTCGTGGCAACCTTGTGTCTGCACATAAAATCGGGATAAATCGTAAACTATTCCTTCCTTAGTGCCAACGAATTTTCACGATATTCGCCCGATATAGGTGTAACGTCCTTGCTGGGATGCTTATTTAGTCTGTGACAGCGCCGGTCGAGGCAGAGCTGACTTGCTTGGCATATTTTGCTAACACACCGCGCTTATATTTTTGGGTGGGCGCTCGCCAGGCTTTTCTGCGTTTATTGAGCTCACTTTTAGACACATGCAGATTCATTTCGCGCTGCTCTGCGTCGAGCGTGATGCGATCACCATTTTTTACCAGCGCCAGTGGACCACCAACGGCTGCCTCTGGGGTGATATGGCCGACGACGAAGCCATGGCTGCCGCCAGAAAAACGACCATCGGTAATCAAGGCCACCTCTTTACCTAGGCCTTTACCCATAATTGCGGAGGTCGGTGATAGCATTTCACGCATGCCTGGGCCACCAACCGGGCCCTCATAGCGAATCACAATGACGTCGCCTGACTTGATGCCACCATCTAGGATTTTCTTTAATGCGGCCTCTTCTGAGGCGAATACTTTCGCCTTGCCGGTGAACGATAAACCCTCTTTACCTGAGATTTTCGCAACGGCACCCTCTGGCGCGAGATTGCCGTATAAAATGACCAGATGGCCATCTTTTTTAATCGGATCGGCGAAGCTGCGGATAATTTTTTGGCGTGCCGGATACGCTTTGACACTTTTCAGATTGCTGGCCAAGGTTTTGCCGGTCACTGTCATGCACTCACCATAGAGCAGTCCTTTATCCAGTAACATCTTCATGAGTGGCTGGATGCCGCCGATGGCAATCAATTCTGACATCATGAATTTACCGCTGGGACGCAAATCGGCCAGTACCGGTACTTTTTTACCTATCCGAGTGAAGTCATCAATACTCAATTTAACGTTAATGGCGTGCGCCATGGCGAGTAGATGTAAGACCGCATTGGTAGATCCGCCGAGTGCGGTAATCACGGCAATGGCATTAAGAAAAGCTTTGCGCGTCATGATGTCACTGGGTCGAATATTTTTCTTGAGTAGATTGAGTACTGCTTTACCGGCATTCCGGCAGTCTGTTTCTTTCGACTTGGAAATAGCGGCCTGGGCTGAGCTACCAGGTAAACTCATACCTAATGCCTCAATCGCAGAGGCCATAGTATTTGCGGTATACATGCCGCCACATGATCCGGCGCCGGGAATCGCGCTGGACTCAATTTGCTTAAGTTCTGCGCTATTGATTTCTTTTTTAGCATGCTGACCCACGGCCTCAAACACCGAAACCACATCAACTTTAGTCCCTTTATGTACACCGGGCATGATGGTGCCGCCATAAACGAACACGGAAGGCCGGTTGAGGCGGGCCAATCCAATCAGACAACCGGGCATATTCTTATCACAGCCACCAATGGCGACCAGACCGTCAAAACCTTCACAGCCACTGACGGTTTCAATCGAATCGGCAATCACTTCACGCGATACTAGGGAGTACTTCATCCCCTCCGAGCCCATCGAGATACCATCAGAGATGGTGATGGTATTGAAGATGACTCCTTTACCGCCGGCACCATCAGCGCCTGCCGCAGCTTTATCGGCCAGCGTATTAATGTGCATATTGCATGGTGTCACCATGCTCCAGGTTGAGGCGATGCCGATTTGAGGTTTTTTGAAGTCACTGTCTTTGAAGCCGACTGCACGGAGCATGGCGCGACTCGGAGCACGTTCTGTGCCGTCAACAACAATTGAGGAATGGGGTCTTAGTTTTTTGCTCATGAGTTGGGTCAATAGGTCGATTAAAATATAGCGTGCAGAATAATCTATTGCCTATGACCGCGTATAGTGAAAATTTCAGTTGCAGGTATAACTAAGTTTTACGTTGATAGCGTTGCCTGAATTGATCTGTTGAGGCGACTGAAGTACTGAGGTCCTTCAATAGGCCGTTATCGATACCATAAATCCAACCATGTACCGCCAGCGACTGATTGTTTCGCCAAGCATTCTGGATGGTATTCGTCATACACACATTACGCACTTGTTCGATCACGTTCAGCTCACACAGGCGATGGCATTGCTCTGCAGCAGTAAGCTGATCCAGTTCGGCACGGTAAATGCGGGCGACATCCCTGATATGTTCCAGCCAGTTATTAATCAAGCCGTGATTATCCTCTTTCAAAGCGGCCTGAATACCCCCGCAGCCGTAGTGACCACACACAATGATATGTTTAACCTTAAGGACCTCGACACCAAACTGAATCACAGACAGACAATTAAGGTCGCTGTGGACGACCACATTGGCAATATTTCTGTGCACAAACACTTCACCTGGTGGGAGATTAATAATTTGATTGGCAGGTACACGACTGTCAGAACAGCCTATCCACAAATAATCGGGTGACTGCTGTTTGCCAAGGCGGGAAAAGAACTCGGGATCGGCCTCAGTTTGCTCATTTGCCCAGGCACGGTTGTTAGCAAATAGGGTGTCCAATAAACTCAAGATAGTGCTCGCAAATTTGAAAGTAACCTACTTAAAATTGGTGTCCTTAAGCAGTACATGATGTCAGCACTGCCAGCACAATATAACAAAAAGTCATATTGTGCTGGCAGTGTAATGCTTTATACAGTGATTGCAAAGCTTGACGACAAAGTTCTCATTATGTTCTCATTTGAGGCATAACAGGGGATGCTTTTATGCTAACAACACGTGAACAAGACACACTGGATTTTATTCAGAAATATATGGCGCAACACAAGCAGGCGCCACTTTTAACAGAAATTGCTCAGGGCTTGGGAATCAATTCAAAAGGCGTGATACATCGCTATGTATCGGCCTTGGAGCAGGCAGGCTACCTGCAGCGTAATCCTAAAACGCGCGGGCTAGAGTTAATCGATCAACTGGATGCAGATGAGTTGCCATTGCTGGGGCGGATTGCTGCCGGCAAGCCTATTGAAGCAATTGAGGACCAGCACCAGCTTAATTTTTCGCGCTTGCTGGGAGGTAATAATCGTTATGTATTACAAGTCAAAGGTCATTCCATGATTGATGAAGGGATACGTAATAATGATTATGTTGTGATTGAGCATGCCCAGACAGCGCGCAGTAATCAGATCGTGGTGGCATTGATTGATGAGCATGATGTCACCTTGAAGCGCGTGCAGTATCCGCAAAAAAATCAGGTGCGTTTAATTCCAGCAAACAAAGCCATGCAGGCCAAAGACTACGCTGCCGACCGGATCAAAATTCAGGGCATATTGATTGGCCAGGTGCGTTTATATGAATGAACCAGCCTGGCAGCGGGCAATTGTCTTTATCGATATGGATGCGTTCTTTGCCAGTATTGAGCAACATGATCGTCCGGAGCTGAGAGATAAGCCGATCGGTATTACTAATGGTACACGCGGCAGTTGCTTTATTACGTGTTCATATGAAGCAAGAAACTACGGGATTAAAACAGGTACGCGTTTGCGCGAAGCTAAACGTCTATGTCCAGATGTAATTCAGGTTCCTGCCCGACCACAGCGATACGCAGAGGTATCAGCGAATATTATGCAGGCCTTGCAGGTGGTGACGCCGGATATTGAAGTTTTTTCGGTGGATGAAGCATTCCTAGATGTCACGTATTGTCAAAAAATATATCAACATCCGCTGGATGCCGGACGTCTGGCCAAGCAGACGATTCAACAGGTGAGTGGCTTGACCTGCAGTATCGGTGTCAGTGGTGATAAGACAACCGCTAAATATGCGGCCAAGAAAGATAAGCCGAATGGCCTATCCGCGGTACCACCCTGGCAGGCACGTGCGTATTTGCATGATGTACCAGTCACAGAACTCAGTGGTATTGCCAAAGGTATTGGCCGCTACCTTAATCAACGTGGTGTGTTCGTGTGCGGTGATATGGAAAATCTGCCAATTAGCGAATTAGCCAGACGCTTTGGCAATTTAGGCCGCAGGATCTGGTATATGGCGCAAGGTCTGGATCCTGATCCGATTCACCAGACAGTGGCCGCGCCTAAATCGGTGGGCCACAGTAAAGTAATGCCACCTAACACCTCAAGCCTGGCGGTATTAAAAACTTACTTACATCATATGGCGGAAAAAGTCGCAGCGCGATTACGGCGGCATAATTTTGAAGCACGCCATTATTTAGTCGGGTTCCTTACTGAATATGGCTGGGTAGCGGATAAGTTGCAGACCGATGTAGCGACCAATGATGGTCGTTTGCTTAAAAATATAATCAATGATTTTTTACGCCTCACGTGGCGGGGGCAAGGTTGCTTTCAGGTGCGCGTGGTCGCCCTAGATCCAAAAGATCAAGGGCATCAGCTGGCATTATTTGAGCAATGCGATAGCAAGCATCAGCAAATCAATCATGCCATGGACAGGATTAACCAGCGTTATGGTGAGTTCACATTGGCGCCAGCAAATTTATTACGCCGTTCGGACATGCCAAATGTTATTGCCCCGGCATGGAAGCCGGAAGGACATCGCAAGACGGTATAAGGCAGTAATCGCAACTCCTTTGTCAGTCACGACTACTGATGATTTAGGCAGCGCTAAAGGGGTTAGGCAATGCCGTTGTAATCTGCAAATTTTTCTTGGTAGTCAAGGATTGAGCATTGGATGACTTTTTTCGCATGTTCTTGACCATAGGCTTGGCCGACCATAACGGAAGACTTTTCCCCCGGTAGCACCTTATATGTACTGAAGTAGTGTCTTAAACGTTCGACCATGGCAGCGGGCAGTTGAGTGATATCATACACGTCCGACCAGACATGATCTTTTTCCAATACAGCAATAATTTTATCATCAGCTTCACCATCATCCAGCATCGGTAAACCGCCAATCACACGTGCATTAAGAATTAATTCTGAGCGATCAATATGGCGCTCGCTGATAACACAAATATCTAAAGGATCATCATCGCCATAGCTGGCTTCTGACATTAACTCACCTACTCGAGAGCCACAGTAGGTTTGCGGTATAAAGCCATATAGAGTAGGTGGCAGGGAGGAAGTACGATGCGGTCGATCAACTTTTAGATAGCCAGTTAATTTATCCACTTCGTATTTAATATGATTGAATGGAGTGCTCTCAATGTAAGCAGTCACTACGCTGGGTGAATCGGGGCCGATTTCTATGCCATGCCATGGGTGTGGTCGCCAACGATTGAATGATGATGACATTGGGTATGTTCTCCTGAATAACTGTTTATTTTTATAACTGCTAGAACCGATAATGATAACGGACTTGAACAAATTGCGCTTGCTTAGTTACACCTTCAAGTGGTTCTAATTTGAACAATGAATAGTTGGGCAATAGTTATGATTGCTCGGGTGTGGGGATGATGACCGGAGTTGTTCTAGTGTGTCAAGGATAGACTGAGGTTGCTCGGGGTTCATTTTCAGAGCGCATTCAACCGCCTTGATCGCAGTCACCTCACAACCCAGTGCCTGCGCGTTGTAGGCAAAGTTGTTAAGTAATTCCGCTGATTGGTTATTAAGTTTTAGCGCTTGCTTGTAGGCACGACTGGCCGCGATAGGTTCTTGCAGATACATATGCGTATTAGCGATGCCAGCCAGAGCTGCAAAGCTATCAGGCCAGCGCGCATGAATTGCCTGATAAGTGAGTTGGGCGGCTCGATATTCGCCAATCTTCTCAAGATCAACGGCGCCAGTGAGGGCAGCAGATAAACCGATGCTTGCCGGTAGCTGTCCGACGGGTAACAGTAGCATCGACCAGTAGTCACTACGTGCCCAAGTGTTCTTAAGCGTGTACCAGGGCGAGCGATAATATTCATGTTGACCACTATGCAAAAGGAAATGGTTACGTTCGACATCGCGTCCGGTTACCACGGCATAATGCCACACAGGATAGATACTCAAAGAGAGATTCTGCAGCACAATGACGGGATGGCCAGAATCAATTTCCAAGCTTAATGATGCTAAATCCATAGGCATAGTAAATACCACGAAGCCTAAACTGCGTGCTGCGGCTTGCATTTCAATTTGTAAGCTGCCCCCTTTTTTCGGCGTGTAGACCTTTTTGCTTAACGCTTCAATAGCAACATCATACCCATAATAGTTGGCCACCATTGCTAATGAAGCGGGTCCGCAGTAGTTATCTGGTTGTTCAAAAAAGGGCACCTCAAGGACAACATCGGAGGGTAAATTTTGAGGCTTTTTAGGTACTACATGATCGGCGATAGTCATGACTGAGCATGAGCTGGTAAGCAGGTTCAGCGTGATCAGGATGATGACATAACAGAGGCACTTGCTGGGCGTCATGCAAGATCAATCGATAGCGTTAAAATGAGGTCGACATGTCTGTCATGCCGGTTAATTCCAGCATCAAGATGATCGGTCCCGGCAATAGCATGAGAGCAGTTGGACTGCCGGCTGCGGGTAATTGATTGAATTCATCAGCCAGCGTCTGTAATTCTTGTGGCGTGAGCTGATCCAAACGCAGTTGCACATCATGTGGCGCCACACCGTGGCTCAGTAGATGTTGTTTCACATCCTCTCGCAGCAAGGCAGTATCGATAGTTTGTCTGTTTTGGTGGTGAGTGATAATGCGATCGGTGCCTAACATTTCACTCAGCGCGGGGGTGGCGAGGAGATGACAAAGCAGCACGCTAATCAGCCCAAGACGAGCGTTCTTAGAAAAAAATAGTTTCATCTAATCCACAACCTATGGTTTAACCTTAATTATCCCATCATAGCCGGGCAAGGTTAAGATATTATTTCCCAAATAGTACTAAATGCTCCAAATCCAGACGAATCCCCAGCGGTTGTCCAATGGGGTGATCATGATGGCTGGGTGCATAACAAGATACGATCGAATCATTGGGCAAAGCGAGCGTGTAAATAAACTCTGCACCGAGAAATCTTTTATCTTTAATAACCGCTTTGATGGGACTGTCATCATCATGCGGAATATCATCTGGCCGTACTAATAGATCAACGTCCTGATTAATTTCGAAGCTGGGTTCGAGCTCACCATGGATGATGCCAAAAATAGTTTGTATTGAATCGGGTGAGATTATCTTTGCCGGAATGAAATGCCCAGGGCCAACAAAGTCTGCTACAAAGCGAGATACTGGTTGGTGGTAAATATTATAAGGCGTATCGAATTGCACGATTTCACCGGTATTCATAACGCCCACCCAATCGGCTACCGCAAAAGCTTCTGTCTGGTCATGGGTCACCAGCACTGCGGTGACGTGTTCTTTTTTTAAGATGGCCCTGACCTGAGTAGCTAACTGTTCTCTCAGTTCTGGATCTAGGCTGGAGAAGGGCTCATCTAACAATAGCAGGTTGGGTTTGGGCGCCAAAGCGCGCGCCAGTGCGACGCGCTGTTGCTGCCCGCCCGATAGCTCGTGCGGATATTTGCGGTATTGATGACTGCCGATATCAACCAGGTCTAACACATACTGCACGCGTGCTTTAATATCTGGGGTGGCCTTTTTTCTCAGACCGAAAGCTACATTTTGATAAATAGTCAGATGAGGGAACAGAGCCAAATCCTGGAACATCATGCCAATATTACGGTGCTCTGGTGGCACTATGGTATGACTGTCGCTGATAATGGCGTTGTCCAGCTTAATCTGCCCATGATTGATTTGCTGCAAGCCAGCAATCGCACGCAGCAGGGTTGTTTTTCCGCAGCCACTATGGCCCAGCAAGCAGACAATGTCATGCCGGTTGACCTGCAGATCAGTTTGCTTCAATACCTCGGTTCCTTGATAGGCAATCGCGATATCTTGCACGCACAACAAGGCTGGCTGATTAGTCATTTTTATTAATTGACAGGTTCACTAGGATGACTGGGATAATACCAGTAACTACAATTGCCAGTGCTGCACTGGACGCATCAGCCAGACGTTCATCAGATGCCAACTCATAAGCCCTGACGGCCAGAGTATTGAAATTAAACGGTCGCATAATCAGCGTAGCGGGCAATTCTTTCATCACTTCGACAAATACTAATAATGTCGCTGTCAGCAAGCCGCTGCGTATGAGGGGCATATGCACGTGTCTTAGGGTGGCGAAAGGACTATGTCCCAATAAGCTGGATGCTTCGTCTATCGATTGGTTGATCTTAGCTAGGCTAGCGCCTACAGACTGTAAGCCGAGCGACAGAAAGCGGACCGTGTGGGCAAATACCAGAGCGAAAATAGTTCCCGTGAATAGCAGACCTGAATCAATCTTGAAGCCGCTTTTAAGGACATTTATGAGTGTATGGTCTAGTTGCGTAAAAATAATCAGCGTGCCGACAGCGATGATAGTGCCCGGGATAGCATAACTCATAGCACACAAATTAATTAAGCCTTGAACCGCTTTGTTACGGATGGAGCGTTTGCCATAAGACAAAATTAAGGCAGCTAAAATGGTCACCAATGCGGCACATAAGGCCAGTAGCAGGCTGTTGAAAGCGAGTTGCCAAAAGTTCGCATCAAGCATCCTACTGGCTGTGTCGATGGCCCATTGAGACAATTGCACGACAGGAATTATAAAGCCGAGCAGCACGGGGATTAAACAGATTGTCATGGCCAATATGGCTGCGCCGCCGGTGAGTGGCGTGC
>DDIE01000014.1:0-39118 GCA_002338385.1 Proteobacteria bacterium UBA1858 | reverse complement strand
GCGCCGCCGGTGAGTGGCGTGGGTGCAGTGGCATGGCAGCTGTTACTGGTATTGTGGTAACGGATGCGTCTGCGCGAATGCTGTTCGAACATGAATAACATGAATACGACCAGCATCAGTAGACTGGATAGTTGTGCAGCGGTTTGGGGTTCGCCAAAGCCGAACCAGGTGCGGATGATACCGGTGGTAAAGGTGTCGATGCCAAAATATTGGACCGTGCCGTAATCTGCCAGTGTTTCCATGAGCGCTAACATGACGCCGGCCACAATCGCCGGGCGTGCCAGCGGCAGAATAATCAGGGTCAAACGTTCTAGGCTGTTCGCCCCCAGCGACTGGGCCGCATGGGTCAGATTGTGTGATTGGGCGATTAAGGTTGAGCGTGTCAGCAAAAAAACATAGGGGTAAAGCACAAACGAAAACATGGCGATGGCACCACCCATGGAGCGTATTTCAGGAAACCAGTATTGACCATATGACCAATCGAAATGATCTCGTAGCGCAGTTTGCACAGGGCCGGCAAAATCTAGAATACCTGTATAGGTGTAGGCGATGATGTAGGCGGGCATCGCGAGGGGCAGTAAGAGCAGAAACTCTAGATAACGCTTGCCCGGGAAATGATACAACGCACATAACCAAGCGGTTGGCACGCCGATAATAAATGTGCCCAAAGCAACACCAAGAGCCAGTTGCAGCGAATTACTAATATAATTCCACAGCACATAGTCCAACAGATGTTGCCAAGTTGGCGTATGGCCTTGCAGATTGAACTGCAATACCACAAGCAGTGGCATAACCATCAGACTGGCGATCGTGACCACAGTCAGCCACCAGAGAGTGTTAGATGTACGGGTCATAGTGAACAATTTGATCGAGTCCGTAGAAGTGAGTGCCCGCGCTTATTTCCAACCGGCGATATCCATAATCTTGACGGCATCTGAATTAAAAATACCGAGTTGATCAAGGGCTAACGGATCGGCTTTGAACTCACCCCATGAAATCAATGTGGGATGGGTCACGATACCGCTGCGCACTGGATATTCCATATTGACATCGCCGTACCATGATTGCGCCTGGTCGGTGTATAAAAACTCAATTAATTTAATCGCCAAGGCAGGATTGCTGGCATATTTAGTGACTGCGATACCGCTGACATTGACATGCGTTCCGTGAGTGTCTTGATTCGCCCAGAATACTCGGACTTGATCAGCCACCGCTTTTTCCTCGGCACTGCCCGCCATCATTTTTGCCAGATAGTAAGTATTCACCACGGCCACATCGCATTGCCCGGCAACCACTGCTTTGATTTGATCACGATCACCACCCTGTGGATTACGGGCCAGATTTTTGACCAATCGGTTAGCCCATTGCTGGGTGTTATCGATGCCGTGATGAGCAATCATGGCAGCAACCAGTGACTGGTTATAAATATTATTGGAGGATCGTATACAAATGCGTTTTGACCAGGCTTGATTAGCTAGCGCTTGGTAGCTGGACAGTTGCTGCGGCTTGACGCGCTGTGGATGATAGACCAGGGGGCGTGCTCTGAGTGACAAACCAAACCAGTAACCTTCAGGATCCATATATTGCGCAGGTGCGGATTGAGCGAACCTAGCGCGGCCGACGGCCTGCAGAAGTTGCGCTTGTTTTGCCCGATGTAATCGACCAGCATCCACTGTAATCAAGACATCAGCCGGTGTGTTCTCAGCCTCACTCTTGAGGCGCTGAATGAGGGCATCTGCTTTACTGGTAACAAGATTAACCGTTACCTTGTTCGCTTCAGCAAACTGGTCAAGCAAGGGTTTGATGTATGCTTCCTTGCGCGCAGAATAGACATTCAATTCTTCCGTGGAATGAGCTGATTGAGCAAGGCAGGCGCATAAAAACAGACAAATAACACTGTTATTTTGGTATTTCATGTTAACAATCACTGTGTGTAAGAATGGAGGAAATTCAAGTGCGCATCATAATAACACAGTTGAGACTCATTCTCATTTAAATTAGGGCTGTATACGTTTTGAAAAATAGCGATTTCGTGCAGATCGATCCCGCCATTCAACATGCTTGGCAAGCGTTCATGCGCGCGCACAACAGGCAGACAATTGCTCAACAACAGCAACGTGATATTCAGTTATTGTGGCAGCAAAGCCCCTATGCCATGCGTGTTTGTCAGCGTTACCCCCATCAGTTGGATGAATTATTGACAATCAGCGGTAGTATCGATCAAAGCCTGCCTTGCTTGCACAAGAACCTGTCAGTGCGTCTCGCTGGACTCGACGATGAGCAACAATACAAGCAATGCATACGAGAATTTCGTCACTTCCAGTGTCTCTTGATTTGCTGGCAAGAATTGATTCTGAATACAGCCATCGAAACAATCCTGACCGCCTTGAGTAATGTGGCTGATGTCTGTGTCCAAGTGAGTGTCGCTTGGCTGCATGAGCGCTTACAAAGCAAACATGGTCAGCCGCTGATGGAGAACCAGCAAGCGGCTGAGATGTGTGTGTTGGCGTTAGGCAAGTTGGGTGGACGTGAATTAAATTTTTCATCTGATATCGATTTAGTGTTCTGTTACAGCGGTGCAGGACAAACCGCGGGGCCAAGCGCGATCACTCATCAAGAATACTTTACTTTGCTCGGCCAGAAATTGATTGATCTGCTGGGCAGTCAGACTGTTGACGGTTTTGTCTATCGGATCGACTGCCGATTACGGCCATTTGGTGAATCCGGTCCGTTAGTGGTCAGCTTTGATAGCCTGGAGGAGTATTTTATTACGCATGGACGTGAGTGGGAACGCTACGCGTTTTTGAAGGCACGCATGTTGACAGGCAGCGACCATGAGCAACGTATCTTTGCTAGCATCAGGCAGAATTTTGTCTACCGCAAGTATGTGGATTTCACTGTCATCCATACCCTGCGCGAAATGAAAGACTTAATTGCCCAGCAGGAAATCCAAAAGGGTAATAGCGATAATATTAAGCTCGGCCAGGGCGGTATTCGAGAAATTGAATTTATTATTCAATTTTTTCAACTGGTTTATGGTGGTCGCGAATTAGCATTACAAACTAACCATATTTTCGACGCGAGTCAGTTCATTGCCCAGCTGGGTTATCTCACTCAACAGGAAGTCAGTGCTCTGCTAGCAGCATATAAATTTTTGCGTCAAACCGAAAATCGTCTGCAAATGTCGGAAGATGAGCAGACTCATCAGCTGCCGGACAAACCAGACGACCAAGTCTTGCTCGCCCGGTCGATGGGTTTTGAGACAGCGGCTGGTTTCCAGCAGCAACTGGCTATGCACAGAAACCATGTTAATGCTGTATTCCTAAAAATAAGAAGCGATCAAGAGCAGCCAACTGATCGCAGCAGCTACTGCTTGATTTGGGATAAGTATGCCTCTGAACAGGGCGATGACTATACCAGCCTGTTATCTGAGTCAGGCTTTAAATTACCACAACAGTTGCATCTGCAACTTGGGAAATTGGTTAATAGTGTTGCTTATCGTAAGCAAGACAGTTTGGGACGATCACGTTTGAACAGCTTTATGCCCAATTTTTTAAGTCAGCTGGTGGATGCCGATCTCGCTGAGAAATCACTGTCAGATTTATTCATGCTGGTGCAGAGTATCCTGCGGCGTTCGATATATTTAGTCATGCTGGATGAAAACGAGGCCATCCTTAAGCAACTCATCAAGGTGAGCACGGCAAGCCCATGGATAGTCAACCACCTGACTACATATCCGCTGCTGTTGGATGAGTTAGTGCATCCGCTCACCGCACAGGATTTTACAGATCGCCTGGTGTTACAGGATCATTTTCAAGCGCAAGTACTCAGCCATCAGGCGCTATCGTACGAGCAAATATTGGAGCGTGTTCGCTACTTCAAGCATGCACATGAATTACGTATTGCCTGCGCTGATGTCAGTGGCACACTGACTTTGATGCGTGTCAGTGATCAGCTCAGCTGGCTGGCCGAGGTGATGGTGAATGGCTGTATAAGCTGTCTCAGACAGGACTTTGGCAGCGATATTAGAGACCATATTGGGGTCATTGCATTCGGTAAGCTGGGCGGTCTGGAGATGAGTTATGGTTCTGACCTAGACCTTGTGTATGTAGCTAAAAATCTACCTGTAGAACAGTCAGATCAAGCCTCGCGCCAACTGCAGATAACCAAAAGCACACACCTGGTGCAACGTTTAACCCAAATGTTGACCTTGCAGACGGTCAGTGGTCGATTATACGAGGTCGATACCCGCTTACGCCCCGATGGGGCCGCTGGAGCGCTGCTCACGAGTTTTGATTTTATGCGTGATTATTATCAGCAACGGGCCTGGATTTGGGAGATTCAAGCGCTGGTGCGCGCGCGCTGCATTGCTGGTGATGAGTCGCTGGTGACACAGTTCAATGACCTGCGCCAATCGATTTTGAGGCAGGCGAGAGATCCCCAGCAATTGGCACAGGAGGTGAATACTATGCGCCAGAAAATGTTGGCTGAAAAAGCCAGCAAGGATGCTCGCCGATTCCATCTCAAGCATGATCTTGGAGGTATCACGGACATTGAATTTATGGTGCAATATATGGTGCTGGCATATGCCAGTGATCATGCTGAACTGTGTATGTACTCAGACAACATCCGTCTGTTAGAGTGTTGCGCGGATATCGCTGTGATACCGGCCGCTACAGCACAAGAGTTAAGTGACATTTACCGTCAGTATCGACAAGTGATGCACACTAAAGCGCTGCTTGCATGTAAACCAGAAGTATCTAGTCAAGAGTATATTTCCGCGCGCGAAAAAGTTAGAGAATGCTGGAATCAAATTATAGGTCGTTAAAGGATTAGGAGAAGAACATATGTCGATGTCAGACAGAGATGGGAAAATTTGGCGTGATGGTGAGATGGTGGATTGGCGTGATGCTGAAACCCATGTGCTGACACACACTTTGCACTACGGGGCAGGTGTATTTGAGGGTGTGCGTGCCTATGATGGCACTATCGGTACAGCAATTTTTCGTTTGCAAGACCACACTAAACGACTGCTCAACTCGGCAAAGATCATCGGTATGAAAGTACCTTTTAGTGCGCAACAACTCAATCAGGCTCAGATTGAGGTGGTACAGGCCAATGATATGAGATACGGCTACATCCGTCCGATGTGTTTTTATGGCTCTGAAGGTATGGGCTTGCGCGCAGAAGCTTTGCAAGTGCATTGTATTGTGGCGGCCTGGGAGTGGGGCGCCTACATGGGTAAGGAAAAATTAGAAAACGGTATCAAGGTCAAGACGTCCTCATTCACACGTCATCATGCTAATGCCACGATGTGTAAAGCCAAAGTGAACGGTCACTATGTGAATTCTATGTTGGCTTTGCAAGACGCTGCGCAGGATGGCTATGATGAAGCGCTGATGCTCGACCCACAAGGCTTTGTTGCAGAAGGCAGTGGGGAGAATGTGTTTATTGTCAGGGACGGAATCTTATATACACCAGAACTGAGTTCGGCGTTGGATGGAATAACTCGTCAAACGATCATTACTATCGCCAAGCAAATGCAAATACCCGTGGTTGAGAAACAAATTTCACGCGATGAGGTATACATCGCTGATGAGGCGTTTTTCACAGGCACTGCCGCAGAGGTGACGCCGATTAGGGAATTAGATCAGCGTCCTATTGGCAATGGTTCCCGCGGGCCGATTACTGAAAAACTGCAAGCGACCTATTTCCAGATTGTGCATGGTGAGGTAGATCAATATAAAGATTGGCTGAGTGAGGCAAACGACTAGCCGGCAGCAGACAGACTGAGTGCTAGCGGAGTGTTAATGCATGGCTTGGTCGATCAGCATGATATCTTCATTGTTGAGCGTGCCGGCGGCATATTTCAGTTGTAAAGTATCGATCAGATGATCGTAGCGTGCGCGCGATAAATCCCGTTGCGCCTGATACACCGCGCGCAGCGACAGCAGCACATCAATCGTGGTTCTGGTGCCGACTTCAAACCCAATTTCGTTAGCCTCGGCACTGACTTGTGCTGACTCTAGCGCTTTTGCCAATGCCTGTACCTGACTGACGCCTGCGACAACATTGTGGTAGGCCTGACGTGTATCACGCGTGACTTCACGCTTAATTTGCTCATGCGCCTGCAGCGAGGCTTGATACAGGAAGCGACTTTCCTTGGTTTGGTAATAGGTACCACCGCCCCGGAAGATAGGAAAGTTGAGTTCTAGACCAATTTTCGAGTCTTTTGATTCTCGGTCTCCGGTAAGGCCACCACTCTCGACATCACTATGGCTGGCTACGATATCCAGAGTGGGGTAATAACCTGACTGACTCCGTTTTATGTCTTGCTGGGCAATCGTCGTTTCATATTCATTGATTAACAGGCGTAGGTTTTGTGTCAGTGCAGTGTCAAGCCATGTCTGGATGTCTGCGGGTTCTGGTACCACAGGATTGATGTTGTCTGCGCGCTGGGCAAACATCTCTAAACGCTCACCCGTCATCATGGCTAAATTATCCAGACTAGTTTCCAGCGCAGTGCTGGCTGCAATTTCTTGCGCCACGGACAAGTCATAAGATGATTGAGCGTCTTTGACATCGGTGATGGCAGATAAACCAACCTCAAACCGATTTTCAGCTTGCTCAAGCTGACGCCCAATCGCGCGTTTTTCCGCGCGGGCATAAGTGAGGGTATCGCGCGCAGATAAGACATTAAAGTAGGCCTCAATCAAACGAATCATCAGATCTTGTTTTGATAAGTCCCATTCAATTTGCGCCCGAGCAACTATATTCTTTGATTGTCTGAGTTGAATGTAGAAATCACGATTATAGAGAGATTGGGTGAGCCCTAGCTGATAACCCTTAGTGTTGTAGTCCACCTTGGAGCCGGGCACACCAAACGTATTCCCCTTCACTTCCAGTCGGTTTTCTGAGTTTTCAGCAGAGAAACTAATCTGAGGTAATAGGGCAGCTCGTGCGAGCGGTCGTGCTTGCGCTGCGGCGTGATAGTTAGCTTCGGCCTGTTTGATGATCGGGTCCTGTTTTTGTGCGAGCAAATACACTTCAGCCAGCCCCTGCGCGTGGAGTGGTGTTGCCACAGCTAGGTAAATAACAGCGGTAACGGCGGTAAGCTTGGCAGCTGTGGTCATAGTCTGGGTTCAGAATAGTTATTCGGCGCGCATTTAGCAGCACGTTGCGCATTAAGATTACAGTAATTACAAGTCATGAGATAGAGTTTGGCATTGCTGTCATTAGTACAGGGGCATGGTGTGGTCGACTGTTTTTGCCCACTCATCAATACCTCCAGATAAGTTAATAATATTGCTAAAGTCATTTTGAGCAAGATAGGCAGCCACCGAGCGACTGCGTATGCCATGATGACAGATAATGACGGTCTCTTGATCAGGATCGAGTTCATTCATAGCGGTTGGAATTTGGCGCATGGGTATCAGTTGCGTGTGCTGTATATGACAAGTGTGATACTCCCAAGGTTCACGCACATCAATCAGCACGGGACGGGTGCTGGCGGTGGCTAGGTATTCGCTCAATTGTCGCGCAGACATTTCTCTAAAACTCAATGGCTGTTCCTCTTGTTTTACTCATAACACGAGTAAATTGCTGAGGCAGAATTCGCTGCGCCAAGCAATGTACACGCGAGAGTATAACTGATCTTGCAAATCCATAGGCGAGTGATCAATTGGCCGTTACAAAACCACTCATACAGGTTATATTCATTAGCGCAGCAGAGGCTTAAAATAGAACTATCCAATGACTCCCAAACATCAGGTATTGTTATGAGCGCAACACGCAGTGATCTCGTTAAGGAAACTAAGCGACTAAGCGAAGAAGTGACCCGACCATTTCCTCGCTCCAAGAAAATTTTTGTCAGCGGTTCTAATGCCAGCATAAAAGTGGCGATGCGGGAGGTTGCTTGCGCTAATACCAGCACCAGCGAAGGCGAAGAAATAAACCCTGCTATTCCTGTTTACGACACATCTGGGCCGTTGACTGACCCAGAGGCAGATATCGATCTATCCAGAGGTATCCCGAGAATTCGTCAAGCATGGATCCAACAGCGCCAAGATACCGAACAACTTGCAGGTCTGAGTTCAGATTATGGACAGGCACGCGCCACAGATCCGAGCACGGCCCACTTGAGATTCGGTACCCAACACAAACCAGTGCGTGCTAAGGCAGGCGCTAACGTCACTCAAATGCACTATGCACGCAAGGGGATTATCACCCCAGAGATGGAATATATTGCGATCCGCGAGTCGCTGCGGTTGCAGGAGTTGCATGCCGATCCACGTTATCAAAAATTACTAAAGCAACATCCGGGTGAGTCCTTCGGTGCCAGTTTGCCCGCTCAGATCACCCCCGAGTTCGTGCGAGATGAGGTGGCGCGTGGTCGTGCCATCATACCCAATAATATCAATCATCCGGAATCAGAACCGATGATTATCGGGCGTAACTTTCTGGTCAAAGTGAATACCAACATCGGTAACTCTGCCCTCAGTTCGTCAGTGGTTGATGAAGTCGAGAAGATGGCATGGTCAGTGCGCTGGGGGGGCGACACCATCATGGATTTGAGCACAGGCAAGAATATCCATGAAACACGCGAGTGGATTTTGCGCAACAGCCCAGTACCAGTAGGTACCGTGCCAATTTATCAGGCACTGGAAAAAGTGAATGGTAAGGCTGAGGATTTGAACTGGGAAATGTTCCGGGACACTCTAATTGAGCAGGCTGAGCAGGGTGTGGATTATTTCACTATCCATGCTGGCGTGCGCCTCGCCTATGTGCCACTCACCGCTGAGCGTCTGACGGGTATTGTCTCACGGGGTGGCTCAATTATGGCTAAATGGTGTCTGGCCCATCATCAAGAGAGTTTTCTTTACACCCACTTTGAGGACATTTGCGACATCATGAAGGCCTACGATGTTGCCTTTTCACTGGGTGATGGCCTGCGTCCGGGTTGTCTTGCTGATGCTAACGATCGGGCTCAATTTGCAGAACTGGAAACGCTCGGCGAGTTGACCCAAAAAGCTTGGCAGCATGATGTGCAGGTCATGATTGAGGGGCCGGGCCATGTACCTATGCAGATGATTAAACAGAATATGGATAAAGAGCTGCAAGACTGTTACGAGGCCCCGTTTTATACCTTGGGCCCACTGACGACAGATATTGCACCGGCCTATGATCATATCACCTCGGCCATTGGTGCTGCCCAAATCGGCTGGTATGGCACAGCGATGTTGTGTTACGTCACGCCTAAGGAACACCTCGGCTTGCCTGATCGTGAAGATGTGCGTGACGGCATTATTGCCTATAAAATCGCAGCGCATGCGGCTGATCTGGCCAAAGGACATCCCGGGGCGCAATTACGTGACAATGCGTTGTCCAAAGCACGCTTTGAGTTTCGCTGGGAGGATCAATTCAATTTAAGTTTGGATCCTGAACGTGCGCGCGAATTCCATGATCAGACGCTGCCGAAGGAATCCTCTAAGGTCGCCCATTTCTGTTCGATGTGTGGCCCTCAGTTTTGCTCAATGAAAATTACTCAAGATGTGCGTGAGTATGCCAAGACCAAAGGCATCGGTGATATCAAAGTTGCCATTGAATCTGGCTTACAGGAAAAATCAACCCAATTCAGAGACGAGGGTGCCAAGATTTATAAGAACGTCTGATTGATCGCACGCACACGCTAAGACTTTGGCATGCTATTGCCCTGCATGGCATGAAGCCTGGCCTAAAATCTCATGTGTGCCACTTTGGCTAGACTGTTAATCGTTAACAAAGTTAATAATTAGCATTGATATATAATGGGTGACGATTCTATCTTGCGTATTCACGTGGCGGCTTACTCATCCCAAGCACTGCTTATTTCATGGCCTGCATCCGCTAATGCCTCGGTCAATACCTGTCCATCATAGCCGTGATAAATACGTTCGCCTAAAACAATAATAGGCACACCCTGACGACCGAGCACCTGGTAGGCGAGAAAGCCATGCAGCGATTTCTCTGTGTCGTATTCTGTGTACGGAATCTGATACCGCGCCAGAGTATTGCGCAGTGCCTTACAGTAAGGGCACCACTGAGTGGTATAAATGACGATATCTTGTGCGCCACTAGCCGGCGTGTAATAGGCTCTCACGCCCGCGTAGGCGGCCCACACTGACGCGCTGGAGATGATGAGGATGACCAGTATTCTTGTTAGCATGGTGTAAGTCTAAGCCTTATATCTATAGACGGAAAGGTCAGGCATGTTATATTCATTAATACTAATATAGTGGGCGTCGAAGCTAGTCTGATTGCCCATCTAAAAATGCAATCCCAACATTATCAGGAGGGAGTATGTTTGAACCATTAGCAGTGCCTTTTGGCTGTGTGATGTTATATAACGTCGTTACGCTCAAAGAGGGTGTAGCGGTAGAGGATGTCGAAATGATCCTGGGCGAAATGTGTAATGTCGTAAAAAATACTTACGGCGACGACCAGGGTGGCTTTATTGGTGGACAAGTATATAAGTTCACTGGCTTTATATCAGATGAAGGTTCAGTAGACGCTAATAAAACAACGGATGATCATATTGCTATCGTGACCTATTGGCAATCATTCGAGCAGCATGAAAAATCGCATGCTGACAGTATATTCAAAGAGAAATTTGCAAGCTTAGTGGATTACGCCCAAGACGCTTATGAGATTGGTTATGAGATGCTCTGGCAAGGTGATGCCGAACGCTGATTGCTGCTTTGAGACCTCAGCTTTACAGCTGAGGTCGTGGCATGGGTTTAGGCATTCGGTGTCGTTTGGTCGTTGCCGATATATTGAGACTGCGGGTATTCCGGCTCATACTGATTGGTCGTCTGCTTAACAGTAGTCAAGATATCTGACTCGTTAGAACTAGGTTGTTGTTCGTCATGCTGCTGTTCGCCAGTGACTTGTTTGCCAGTGTTATCTTTGTCAGCTTTTTTATCATCAGCAAACTTTTTATTATTGCGACGCTTGTTATTTTTGTTATTGACACTCTGCTTGGGGGCATAGGTAAACCAGTCATCATCGTTGATCCGATAATGATGATCACATTCTTCCTTAATAATATTCGAGGTCGTGGCATCAACTGAGGCGATTTCTACCCGTACACCTTCTGACTTAAGATGACGGACCAGTTCGATATAGTCAGAATCACCCGACATGATAACAATCGTATCCACCTTGCTGGCCAGTTGCATAGCATTAATAGACAGTGGAATGTCGGCTGATTTGTGGCAGGGGCGAACTGAGCCATGAAAAAATTCGTGCAAACGATCGCGTAGTTTTTGTGAGATCTGTTTGCCTTCACGAAAATAAATTAATCTATTAAGTCCTCGGTTACCCAATAACTTTGGAATCAGGCGATCGAAATTGAGCATGGTGTTTGGATCATTTGTTTGATCGTGAATACTGCGTTCAATGTTGTTGCCGTCGATGAGTATAGCCACGGTCTGACTGATGATAACTTCATCAGGTTTTTGTTCGTTCATAGTTATGTCCCTGGTCTGTCATGGTATTTCGGCACATGCCTTCATAGCTTGAAGAGGATATGCAAGAGAGAAATGATATAAGTCAGAGGAGGTAAGCACATTTACCAACCTTTGAATTGCCGGCTGAGCCGATATCTAAAGTATATGTATTCTCGCTGAGTGACTAAAGCTGTCCCTTGTGGGTAGGGTTTTACAACTGTTAACCATCCTGTTTTTTAACTGTACGTTGGGGGTCAGCCAAACGCTTTAAGACATAGGCGCTGGCTAGCATGCCAAAGGTAGCGGTGACTGCACACAGGGATCCGAAGCCAGTGGCACAGCTTAAACCAGTGCTGACATCGCTATCTGATTTATCCGTAGTGATGCCGTTATCTCTTGTGGGATAGCGTAAAGTCTCAGTAGAGAAAACACAGGGAACGTCAAAACGGCGTTTGATATTTCTCGGGAAACCGTACTGCGTGCGCAGTAGTTTGCGTGTCTTAGCCAACAAAGCATCGCCTTCTGAGCGCGTCATGTCCGCAATTTGGATGCGACTAGGATCAATTCTGCCCCCCGCTCCACCCACTGTTAAGCAGTGAATTTTAGACCGTTTACAGTGATGAATAAGCCCGGCTTTAACGCGGAATTGATCGACGCAATCAAGCACAAAATCAAACTCACTGTGAATCAGCTGGGTAATATTTTCCATATCCAAATGATCCTCGATAGCATGCACCTGACAGGCAGGATTAATATCATGGATGCGTTCAGTCATAGCAACCACCTTAGCTTTACCTAGGCTGCTTGACTGTGCATGCAGCTGCCGATTGATATTCGATTCTGCGATATGATCAAGATCAATCAGGGTGATGGTGTTGATATGTGAGCGTGCTAACGATTCAGCGACCCATGAGCCAACGCCACCTATTCCGATGACACAAATATGGCTAGCTTTGATTTGTTGGTATCCTTGTTGACCATACAGTTTTTGGATACCGGCAAAACGTCGTTCAATATCTGCAGTCATGATTCACTGTGAGCTAATATTAGGACACAACCTTATAGTATTCTGTGCTTAGATGAAATTAATAGATAGTCATTGCCATCTCGATTTTGAACAATTCTCGCAAGACCGAGAACAGGTGCTACAGGCAGCACACCAACAGGGTGTGACCGACATGGTATTGCCGGGTGTCCAGTCCAATCGCTGGGATAGCCTGATCAATCTGTGCCAAGCGACTGCTGGCTTACATTATGGGCTGGGCTTGCATCCGCTATTCATCGACCAACATCAACGCCAAGATATTGAGTTGCTGCGAACATATCTCGCTCAATATACGCCTTGTGCTGTGGGTGAGATAGGCTTGGATTTTTATGATCGAAATTTAAGTATAGATAAACAAATAGCAGTATTTGAAGCGCAACTGGCGGTTGCGCTGGAATTTGATTTACCGGTTATCTTGCATGTACGTAAAGCGCATGAAGATATTTTAAACTTGCTGCGCAAGTATCCAGTACAGGGCGGTATCGTGCATGCATTCAATGGTAGTCTGAATCAGGCGCAGCGTTATCAGGCACATGGATTCAAATTTGGTTTTGGTGGCATGTTGACGTACCCACGCTCACGCCGGCTGCGTGAACTGGCCCAACAGCTGCCACTGGAGACGATCGTGCTGGAGACAGATTCGCCTGATATGACGGTCCAACAACATAAAGGCACACGTAATAGTCCGGCATACCTGAGCTACTGTGTGCAAGCGCTGGCGGAGTTGAGACAAATGTCAGCCAGCCAATTGGCGGCCATCACCAGACAAAACACAATTGATGTATTACGACTTACAGTGAGGACTGAATAATGGACTTTGTCAGTATTAAGATGCGCCTGCCGGAGGCTCACGAGGCCTTGCCCGGACGCAGTGAAAAAATGCCTGTGTCGGTGAGCCACGCGGTCACCGGTCAACCCATGCAACCACCTTTCCCCGACCATATTCATATGGCTATGTTTGGGATGGGTTGTTTCTGGGGTGTAGAGAGAAAGTTTTGGCAGTTGGCGGGAGTATTCTCATCTGCTGTTGGTTATGCTGCAGGACTTACGCCAAATCCAAGCTACGATGAAGTATGCACTGGGCGCACCGGGCATAACGAAGTAGTATTGGTCATGTTCGACAGTCAGCAATTGAGTTATGTTGATTTGCTTAAAGTGTTTTGGCAATCGCACAATCCCACGCAAGGAATGCGCCAAGGCAATGATAAGGGGACTCAGTATCGCTCCGGCATATACACTTTCAATGAGGATCAGTTGGCCTGTGCACGCGCCTCTCAACAGGTTTACGCGCAAGCATTAAAGCAGGCTCAGTTAGGCGAAATAACAACTGAGATTATGCCTGCACCCACGTTTTATTATGCTGAAGATTACCATCAGCAATATTTGGCTAAGAATCCCAATGGCTATTGCGGCTTAGCTGGCACCGGCATTCCATTCCCAGAGTAAGCGGCTGACTATTCAGGACTGATGACAAAAGCGATTATCCGGTTTCTTTAATACCAGCTGTTGCACATCAATCACCCGGGTTTCAAAGCCAGCCTGACAATATTTCAAATAATATTCCCATAGGCGGATTAGTTCATCGTTATAACCAAGCGCATAGACCTGTTGTTTTGCACTTATGAAGCGTTGATGCCAGTCATGCAGGGTGCGACCATAACTGGAGGCGAAGCTTTCCGCATGATAGGGCGTCAGACTCGTGCCTTTGGCCACCGCAGTTAACATCGCATTCATGCTGGTTAGACAACCGCCTGGGAAAACATATTTTCGGATGAAGTCCACCGAGTAGATATATTCGGAGTGGAGATAATCTGCAATTGTAATTGCCTGAACGAGCATTGCGCCATTGGGTTTCAACAAGCGATCACATACTTTGAAATAGCCATCCAGGAATTGATGACCGACGGCTTCTATCATTTCTATCGAGACCAGCTTGTCATATTGGCCATCCAGTTTACGGTAGTCTTGCTGGATAAGAGTAATACGATCTTGTAAACCAAGTTGTTCAATGCGTGCTCTAGCATAATTATACTGCGCATCTGAGATGGTAGTGGTGGTGACATGGCAGGCATAATTCTGCGCCGCATAGATAGCGAAACCACCCCAGCCGCTGCCGATCTCGATCACGTGATCATCTGCCCGCAGTTTAAGTTTCTCACAAATGAGTTTGAGTTTGTTATCGGAAGCTTGTTCCAAATCATCCTCCTTGCGCTGATAATAACCTGAGGAGTACATCATCTTACGATCCAAGAATAAGCTGTAAAAATCGTTGCCTATGTCATAGTGGGCAAGGATATTCTTCTTGGCACCTGTCGGCGTATTTTTTTGAATCAGACTGACTAGATAATTATAGTATTTAGCAAGCATGCCCAGGCCATACTTAAATTTGAAGAGAGCGTTTTGATTTAGGCTAAACAAGCTCAGCACATCGAGGAGCTCATCTGAACTCCACCAGCCATCAACATAGCTTTTGCCCGCAGCCGGTTCGCCGTCCAGCAGGATGCTGCTGAATAAACGCTGATCATGGACGTGTATGACCGCGTCAGGATAGGCCTGATCCCCATGCACACCAAACTGATAAACCTTAGCGTCGATATGGAGTGTTAGAGAGCCACGCTGGATGGCTGACAATTGCTTTAAAAGAATCGATTTTGCCAGGTGGCTCAACAGATTCGCAGCGGCTTTACGGGGTTTACTAGTTTTAGGAATGATAGACATATTGAGCTAGGTTTTTTTTGAATATGGGACATATTTGATTTTTTTAAGCCATAATTTGAGGGCCTCGAAATAGATCGCAGCCGTCACTTTATAACTCATCAATGGGAAGTTGATTAACGTCTGCATGAGGGTCTTAGCGCTAATCTCCTCACGCCTGAGATTGATCGCGGCGTCAAATAATGGTTGATCATCTTGCAGGTTCTGCACACGCACCGACAGAGACTCACTGGGCAGGCCAATATGCCAGCGATAAAACATATCTGAATTCATGAAGGGTGATACGTGAAAAGTTTTTTTATGATCTGGAGTGACAAAATGATTATTGTCACAATGACCTGACAGAACATAACAATGCGTTTCATGCCATGGCGTATTGCTTACCTCAGCCACTACATGGGTGACCTGAGTGTCTTCCTGATTAAAACAAAAATAGAGACTTAGCGGATTGAACACATAACCAAAGTAGCGGAAGTGGGTGAGCAGACGAATAGGTCCCAGCGCCTGGGTGGCGGATTGTTGGGTCACTAACTGGCGCACGCTGCTGGCTAGATCTTGGTTGCAATCGCCAAAATGATCCTCGCGCCTGAACGCAGCCAGAGCAGTTTTATTCACGCCCCAGAGACTGAATTTATCGAATAAGGTCGGCAATTCATCTAAATCAATATACATCATGAAAAGATTATAATTAAAGCCATGGGCGCGAGGTGACCAGCGCTGGTGACTGACATTACCCTTGTAGATCGCGCTATGCATCAGTGGGCCTGCTGGAATAGCTTGACTGCTTGTAAACCGCTCCAAACACCGTCTTCATGGAAGCCATTGCGCCAGTAAGCCCCGCAGTACCAGGTATTATCGGTACCGTTGATCACACTAAAATTAGCCTGAGCAGTGATGGCGGCCTGATCAAATACCGGATGCATGTAGTTGATCGAACGACAAATCCTATCCTCAGCTATCCTCTCCTCCATGTTGAGCGAGACAAAATAATCTTTATCCGTGTTCAGATTTTGCAAGCGATTCATGTAGTAGCTGACTTTAGAGGTGTTGTCGTGGCCTCGGCCAATAAGATAATTCCAGGATGACCAAGCTTTTCGTCGTAGCGGCATAATTGAGCTATCGGTGTGCAGCGTGGCAACATTAGGTTGGTATTTGATAGCGCTTAAGGTGGCCGACTCCAGCTCAGTGGCTGTATCTAATAGGCCTAATGCCTGATCGCTATGACAGGCCAGAAAAACATGATCAAAATCATATGCCTCATTATCTTGAGTATATAAGCTGACTTGATTGTGTTGCCGGGTAATCCGGGCTATGGCGGTATTGAGGCGAATATTATCTTTGAATGGCGCTATCAGTTTATCGACGTAGGCTCTGGCGCCACCTTTGATCGTCTTCCACTGCGGCTGATGACTCATCGACAGCAAGCCATGGTTCTTGAAGAAACGCAAAAAGCTGATGGCGGGATAACTCGTCATGTCGCTGGTTGAAGCTGACCAGATGGCTGCCCCCATGGGGAGGATGTAATAGCTGATGAAGGCCTGTGAGAATTTATGCATTGTGAGGAATTCACCCAAACTGAGCTGGCCACTGTTGGCAGCGTTCTGCTCGACCGCTCTATTCGCCAAGCGATTGAAACTGACAATCTCGAGCAGCATTTTATAGGCAGAGAGTTTCTTCCAGTTATCACGATTCAAAATCAGGCCATTAATACCATCGCCACACCATTCAAAGTCAGTGCTTTCACAACGCACTGAAAAACTCATGTCCGAGTTATACACCTCAGCATCAATTGTTTTGAGTAGCGCCTCGAAGTGTGGATAGGTCCAATCATTCAATACAATAAAGCCAGTATCAATTGCCAGCGTACGGTCACCCTCGCTTACATCAACAGTGTTGGCATGACCACCAACATAGTGACTTGCCTCGAATATGGTCAGCTCATGCTGCTCATACAATTGGTGTGCAGCAGTAAGACCTGCGATCCCTGTCCCTACAATAGCTATTTTCATTTAATTCTCGAGCGTCTTGGCAAGCAGACTGAATTGCAGTTTATCTGGCAAGATCGAAATAATTTTAAGCACGGTACTGAAGCGCTTGGGGAAATGAATCTCATGCTGCTGCTTACTCATGCCAAGGATAATATCCTCGGCGGCGCGCTCGGCGCTGATCAGTGCCGGCATGGCAAAATCATTTCTTGCGGTTAATTCTGTCGCTACGAAGCCAGGGCATATGACGCCGACATGAACGCCGTGTGGTTTGAGGTTAACATGCAGGGCTCGCAACATGTTTCTAATGGCGGCCTTAGTGGCGCCATAGGCTTCGCTTCGCGGTATGCCGAGGTAGGCCGCGGTGCTGCTCATGCCAATGAGTTGCGCCCGCCGAGATTTTTTTAACAAAGGTAAACTGGCTTCAATAGCATATACCATGGACATAAAATTGCTATCCATGAGGGTGCTAAATACATCACTATCGAAGTTATTGACGTCGACGTATTCACACGTACCGGCATTTAAAATGGCCATATCTAAGCGCCCATGGTGTGCATGGATGCGCGCGCAAATAGTGTGATTGACTGTTTTATCAGTCAAGTCACCAGCCACAACGAATACCCGTTCAGGATCAGCACATGCCTGACGTGTGAGTTCCAGATTGGTTTCATTGCGCGCGCTGATGTAAAGCGTGCAGGAGAACTTTGATAAGGCGATAGCTAACGCGCGTCCGATGCCTGATGAGGCACCCGTCAACCAGATGACACGATCAGTAAAAAATTTTTCTTTAGAGGCCATGACGAATCTTTTTAATGAGGCCACCTAGCAATGGCACTTGTTCATAAATCATAGCGCCCAAGTCATAGTAGTCACGCTGGTAAGTCACTCTGTCTGCTGCGTAATGTAAGACTGAGATACCATCGACAACGATATCGCGATGTTTAGCCAACTGTTTATGTCGCAGTGTCATTTGCCACTCCATGACATAGTGTTGATCTTGGCAGACGCTGTGCTTAAGTGTGAATTGGCAGCGCTCAACCCCGCGGTATAATTCTGTAAAGTAATGGCTGAGCTTGTCGCGGCCATCAATCTGCTTGACGGGATCTATGAACGTGACATGTTCAGCATAGACCTTATCCAACACGCTATTGATGTTAGCTGAATTGAGACGATTCATGTTGCTAAGAAAATGCTCAACCGGTTGATCAGGCATGCTGTGCTCCTGGTAAATTAATGATTGCGAGTCCCAACATGGACATCACAATAAGTGATACGACACTGCGCGTTTTGAAATAATCAAGGCTGATAATCTGCTTTTTATGTAATGCATAGTCCAGCAGTAATAAGCTAGCGAAGGCAATCAATTGCGAGGCAAGCATGGCCAGCGGTAGTTCAGTCAATATACAGAACCAGCATAGCAGGGTAATTATGTTGCTGGTGATAAATAGATTGACTGGACAGTGCTGCTGTTTATACAAATAAGTGCCCCAGTGCACACCGCACATAAAGGACACGATTAGCAGACCATACGAGCATAGTGCATGCATCAACCAAGCGCTATCGAGCTGCCCATTCAGTTCCAAACTAAGTGCTACAGCGCAGCCGACAAAGGGCAGTGTGCCGGCGAACGCCAAGCGCTGATAAGTCTGAATCTGGTCTAACACAAAGCGTCCCCGGTGATGTCGGCTAGTAGAAATAGTCTATGAAATTAGTGCATACTAGTCTATTGCTGAATATGGCAGAGACATTGTATAGGACGGAACAGGACAAAACACTGGCGGCCTGCAGATCCTATGAGATAGTAACTGATTACCAATACTTAACGAATAGATATGGCCAAGCAAGCACACCAAATATTTTATGATGATCAGTGTCCGCTGTGTAATGCTGAGATTAATCATTATAAAAAACTTACGCATATCCAGGCGATTGACTGGGTAGCGATTAGCACTTCCGAGGATGTCATCAAACAGCATGGCCTCACCAAAGAAGCGGTATTGAAGCGTATCCATGCCATCAACAATGAGGGTAAGGTCATCAGCGGTGCCGCGGTTTTCAGCCTGATCTGGAATTCACTCAAACCATATCAATTTGCAGGTAAATTAATTGAAGCCTTGCACTTAATACCAGTGCTGGATTTCTTTTACAAATACTTCGCAGAATGGCGTTATAAGCGCAATAACGCAAAGTGCTCGACCTCCTGATCAAGTAACACGCTATGGCTAAAACAAAGATTGCAGACGAACGTAAGGACTATACACTGGGTAGCCTGGGCAGCCACAGTGTGGCGTCGGATCCAATCCAACAATTCGAGCTTTGGTTGGCTGAGGTCAGAGCCTCCGATCAAGCCGAGCCTACCGCGATGAATCTCGCCACGTGTTCTGCGCATGGTGAAATCAGTTCACGCATGGTGTTACTCAAAGGAGTCAGCCCAGAGGGATTCTCTTTTTTCACCAATTATGCGAGTAAAAAAGCTAATCACATCAAAGACAATGCACAGGCTGCCTTGTGTTTTTGGTGGTCTAGCTTGGAGCGCCAGGTGCGTATTCAAGGTGAGGTCGTTAAACTATCGACGGCGGAGTGTGATGAATACTTTAATTCCCGTCCACGCGGCAGTCGCATTGGTGCGATCGCATCCACCCAGAGCCAAGTGCTTCAATCTGAGCATGAGCTGCAGCGAAAATTTGACGCCATCACTGAGCAGTATCAAGGACAAGAGGATATACCGCGTCCCGATCACTGGGGTGGGTATCGAGTCATTCCTAATTTAATTGAGTTTTGGCAAGGCCGACCTAGCCGCTTGCATGATCGTATCAGCTATCAAAAAACATCGGATGGGAGCTGGAGCTTGGAGAGGTTATCCCCTTAAACAGAGGATAACGATAATTCATTCCATTTTGCTGGGTTTAGCTATATAAGAGGTGCCACTCTGGTGCGGGCTTAACTTTTTCAGGCCAGAAAGTTTTGTCAGATTCGTTGGCGATTAGTTCTTCGCAGCGTTTGCAAGCTTCACCATATGTCATGGTTTCTTCGAGCTTGCCAGTTTCAAAATCATATTTATGCTTCCATGCGATTATGTAACCTGTGTCGTCATCGCGTTTAATAAGATTTTCATTCGTCATATGAGATACCCTTTCCTTACTCTGACTACTATGCAATGTAGGTTTTATTGAGGTGTGTTGAAAAAAGATTCGTCATTGTAGACATCTAACCGCACATGTCTAGTCTAATATTACTCTTTGGACGACTTTTTTTGTTCTGCATATTTCAAAAATAGCCCGTAGAAACATTAGCTTAAAATAGCCAATCACGATTTGTGCTTAATTTTTAACCATCTTCTGTCGCAATCATGTCATAGGACTTAAGGATAAATGCCACCATTAACGCCATCTCTTTAAGACTATCAAATCGCCCAGAGGCACCGCCATGGCCGGCCTCCATGTTAGTTTTCAATAGGATGGTATTGTCATCAGTCTTGCTTGCCCGCAGACGTGCGACCCATTTGGCAGGTTCCCAATAGGTCACGCGCGGATCAGTCAGACCGGCAGTGACTAATATATGCGGGTAGACTTGCGCGTGAACATTATCGTAGGGCGAATAACTCTTGATATAGGCATAGGCACTGCTCTCCTCTAACGGGTTGCCCCATTCTGGCCATTCCGGTGGCGTTAAGGGCAGGCTGGCATCGCACATGGTGGTGAGCACATCAACGAACGGGACATCGGCAATCGCGCATTTAAATAGTTCGGCGCGAAGATTGAGCACCGCCCCAATCAGCATGCCCCCGGCTGAACCGCCATGGATGGTGATATTACCTGCGCATGTATAGCGTTGGTCGATCAATGTCTCAGCCACAGCGATAAAGTCGCTGAACGTATTTTTCTTATGTTTCAGTTTGCCTGCGGTATACCAGTCATAACCCAGCTCCATGCCGCCGCGGACATGCGCAATGGCATAGACAAAACCACGTTCCACTAGCGATAAGCGTGTGCTTGAAAAACTTGCTGGCATACTGGCGCCATAGGATCCATAGCCATACAACAGGCAAGGAGCGCGACCATCTAATGGGGTATCCTTTCGATACAGCAGCGAAATAGGAATTTTGCTACCGTCTTTTGTCTTAGCAAAGATGCGTTGGGTGATGTAATCAGTACTGTTATGACCGCTGGGAATTTCTTGTTGCTTGCGTAGCTGGCGTGTCCGAGTACTCATATTGAAGTCAAAAATCTGTGTCGGTGTGGTCATGGAGGTGTAAGAGAAGCGCAAACACTCTGTGTCAAATTCAAAGCCACCATCAATATCAAGCTCGTAGGCCTCCTCATCAAAGGCGATTGTGTAATCCTGTTGTTGCCCCGCAAACTGTAATACAGTGATTTTTGGTAATCCATGGATACGCTCCAGGCGCACCATATAATCTTTAAATAGCAGGATGCCGCGCAACAAACACTGGCTTTCAGGGAGGTAGAGGTCTTGCCAATTATCGGCCGCGGTCGCATCCAAAGGGGCAGTCATGAGCTTAAAATTCTTGCAGCTATCTTTGTTGGTGGTGATGTACCAAAGTTGCTCACGATCACTGATGCTGTATTCGATATCAGTCAGGCGAGGTTGAAAACAGTGAGCCGCTGAGCACGGATGATAAGCATCAATCGTATGAATTTCTGTAGTGGTGTGGTCATGCACTGCGATCAAGATGTAGCGGTTCGATTCAGTGCGATCCAAGCCAACAAAAAAACCGGCATCATGCTCTTGATAGACCAATTGGTCTGGCTCTGGAGTCGTATCCAGTTGATGGCGATAGACCTTATCCGGGCGATGATTTTCATCCAAGGTAGTGTAAAACAGGGTGCGGCTGTCCATGGCCCAGACAAAATTACCTTGAATATTGTCTATCGTCTGTGGGTGCTGAGTAGCAGTGCTTAAATCGATAATATATAGGGTATAGAACTCCGATCCCTTGGTATCAGTGCAGTAGGCTAAATAGCGATGATCAGGACTGTGTTCACATTCACCGATGTCAAAATAATCGTGTTGTTTTGCTAACAGGTCGGCATCTAATAGCAGCTGCTCGCAGCCATTTGCGTCACGTCGATAATAGCAAGCATGCTGAGCACCTGGAGCATAGCGCTGGTAATAATAATACTCACCATCGCGACAGGGCACAGATGCATCATCATCTTTAATGCGCGCTTTCATTTCCTCATATAAAAGTGTCTGATAACAATCAGTGTCTTGCATGCAGGCCTCAGTATATGCATTCTCTGATTCTAGATAGGCTCTGATGTCAGGCTGTAAAAGGGTCGGTGATTGCATAACTGATTGCCAATTATCATCACGTAACCAGGCGTATTCATCCACACGAGTATCATCATGTAAGGTGCTGGTATGGGGGTTTTTTGGTGCAATCGGAGTTTTTAGTTTCATAGGGTTAGACTTGTCAGTATGGATTTTGAACCATCACCACAGATAGAGAGTAGTCAGAATGCGCCACATCCACGCTTGGATGAAATTGTGCGACGCCATTTGTGTACAGAATATCAAGAAAATATTCCTGCGTATGCACAGCAGAGTTTCTCGGCTGTGCAACAGTGGGTAAATGCTCAGGCTAAGCCGATCATTCTGGACAGTGGCTGCGGCACCGGTGAAAGCAGCGTTATTCTGGCCGGGCGTTACCCACACTGCAGTGTCATTGGCATAGATAAATCTGCTCATCGTCTGGGTCGTGGACTGGATCAGCCTTTACCTGACAATGTTTTGCTGGTGCGCAATGACTGCATCCATGTGTGGCGCTTGATGCACCAACAGCAATGGAAAATTGAGCGCCATTACATCCTCTATCCCAATCCATGGCCCAAGCCCGGTCATGTCCAACGACGCTGGCATGCACATGCGGTATTTCCTGTTTTGATCAAGCTTGGCGGCCAGCTGATTATGCGAACTAACTGGGCTATTTATGCACAGGAATTCGCGCGTGCGTTGACGCTTGGGCACTGTGGCAACTCGTCACGCTCATGCCAACCACAACGAATTGATCTTAGTGCCGCTATGACCGCGCATGAGCGTAAATATTTACATAGCGGACACACCGTGTATGAGGTGCAGTCTGTGCTGGGGACTTAAGTCAGCGCACTGGCCTCCAGCGCAACACCCCACTCTGCACGAATGACATTGTGAGTCAGGATACTCGGGCCTTTGGGACCACTGTGACTGATAGTGTTTTTCTGCGGGCCGAGAGCAAACTGATAATAGTTGACTGCCGCATGTGCGAATTGCTCGCACTGGATAGGTAATTGGCATCTCACCTCTAATTCATGACTGGCATCCAGATACTCGATATCCGCGATCAGATGCGAGTAGAACTGACCATTGAAATCAATATCAAACAGCACCTTAGCAATTTCTTTGTGGGTTTTTCCTGACTGACGTACATCGGGAAATAAGCCATGGAAGACAAAATTTGCTTGCGTCATGCGATCCTCCGAGCATTCTGGTTTATACTTTTATTATACACCGCATTGAGATAAGTCATTCGCTTATGGAATATTGTCTTAAAACAGACACGGCACAATTTGAGATCCGCCAAGAACCGCTTGGATTATGGGATTTATGGGTGGATGGTATGCCAACGATCACTTTTGAATCACCCGAGGTGGCCGCGTTGAGTGTCTATCATCAGCGCAGTGGTTATGTTGTCTGGGATCAGTTGGAGCAGCATGATGCGCCGGCAACGCTGGCCGGTTGGACTAAAATAGAAACCGCTTGAATTGATGGGTCGCTATCGTCCACCAGCACCACCACGCTCGAAATACATCACACCGGAAGGCAAACAAAAGCTCCAAAACGAGCTGGATTATTTATGGACGGATAAGCGTCCACGGATTACGCGAGCGGTGACAGAAGCAGCCGCGCAAGGTGATCGCTCGGAAAATGCAGAATATATTTATGGTAAAAAACAACTGCGTGAAATAGACAGTCGGGTGAGATTTTTACACAAGCGTCTAGCGGATATTACCGTGGTATCTGCGCCGCCTAGCGATCAACAATGTGTTTATTTTGGTGCCTGGGTGACCCTAGAGGATAAACAAGGCTTGCACACAGAATACCGTATTGTCGGTCCAGATGAATTTGATCACGCCGCAAATTATATTAGTATGGATGCGCCACTTGCGGTAGCCATGCTCAAACGCCGCTTGCATGATCAAATAACGGTAAAGCTGCCCGCTGGTACTAGTCACTATCAGATCATTCGTATTCGCTATCAGTGACTGAATAAGCGCAGTCAGGTAGTTTTGTTTGGCCGCTCTTTTTGCTAATGTATGGCGCCGTCCACAGACAACTTTCAGGAACAAATTGCATGAGTCAGGTCATACTGCATCTCGGTGAAGACTACATCAAAGAAGATTTAGAATATTATTTTTCAGGCGAGCGGGATAAAAATAATCAAGTCCGTCCTGATCAGAATGTTTACAGCATGACACCCATTAGTAGTCATGTAGACATCGATTTTTCAGACGGCAAGGTGGGTAATTTTTTCTATCCCGTAATGCCGCAAGCTTTAGATCGGGTGTACATAGGAATCAGCGTGTCACTGTTCGCCAATTATTGGGGTGCCTCCTTTCTGCTGCAGTTAATGAAACATGTGAAACCCGGTGGCGTGATCATTCTGCCCGTCTATCCAGAGGGTCAGGCGGCGGAAAAACATTATTGGTCGCGAAGTTTCCTAGAGAATATTTTCTTGAGTCGCTCGCGCTGGTCCGGTACCAGTAATATCAATGCAGAGAACGATGGCGTGATGACTTTGAGGGTTGGGCGTAAATGGCCCAAGCCGATGCCAAGCAGTGTCGAGTGGTTCTTCCAAGAACGTGCCAACCTACTATTGGCCAGCCTCAAACAGCAGGCTTCTGCAACCAGCATCTCGGCTGAGCTGGAAGCGCAATTTTTACCCTTGTGTGAGCTAGCCTGGCGAGAATATCAGCTAAGTGCACTGTTAGAGCGGATCATCATCGATTTTCACGCCAAAGATAAACCAGTGACTATCCAGCACATTGGTCAGGATTATGGCTTACTCGTCAGTGATTTGATTTTATCGCCGTTTATTCAAATGCAGCGGGGTGATAGCTGGCATATTGGTGAGGCCAATCCCACCATCCAAAATAGCGTCGCAGAATATTTCAAGCCACACATAGAGTCAGCTCACAGCACACATTATGTCAGCGCAGATGAGCTGGAGTTGCAGCCCGCAGACGTGATTCTATTGAGCCATATCCGCGCGGATCTGACCCCAGAGGTATATCAGAGCTTGATTACAAAGGCCTGGCAGACCCTGAATAATAATGGCGTACTGGTGATTAGGGAGCAGCTTGAGGTGAGCCAGCAACACGCGCTGGAAGAGATGCTCAGTGCCCTAGGAGAAATACATTACTATTCAGGCATCGTGGCCTCGGCTATTCAACAAGAAGTAGAGATCAGTCAGTATTCAGTGACGGTAGAACAGGACTTGTGTCAGGAAAAAGCCAATAAGGACGATCTGTTTCGCGTGCTCAAAAAAACGGCTTAATGCTCATTGGGTGATATAGATACGCACGGCAAAATAGATAATTGTGGCGCACACTAGGCATACGCCAAGATTGAATAGCAAAGCCATAAAATGTTGCGTAAATGTGGCTGGGGTGTGGATAATCTTACTCACTAAGTGTTGTACCATGTTGGCACTGACGATTGCCGGAACGACAGAAATCAGGGCGAAAAACAACAGGCCATAGCGATAAACTGGCCATTCCATTACCGCTTGTATCAAGTCCATCATCAGGGTCACTTCCTCTGTTAATCAAATGGGTAGCTTAGAGCGAGCCTTGCGAGTGAGCAAATAGTAGTTGCAGCGGCTTAACTATTGAAGGTGCTCAACAATCAAACGGTTAATCCATGTGCTGTTCAGAGTGTGATTGAGAAAGCCGCAATGACCACCATGTTGGCTGGTCAATATCTGGTGGTTATCGGCTGGGTACATTTTGTCTTTATCCTGCCAGGGAATGATCGGATCGTCTTTAGCTAATAGTGTGATGGCTTCAGCTTGTAGGGTGCTAAGACGCTGGCCGCAGATAGAATAACCCTGTAAGTAGCTATCCAGATCAGAGAATCCGGCATACTGTGTGGCCAGATTAGCGGTTGCAGTGCGCAGATCGTGGGCCTCATCAAAGCTCGCTTTGGCGTACAGCGTGGGAAAAGTCTGAGCTTTTGCATAAAACGTTTTCTTCCAGCGCTGCATGAAATAATGGGCATACACTGGCATGCTATTTTCCAGCGCGGTTAGGGTGTTATCTGGATCAATCACGGGACAGATAGCAATGCTCCGATGCAGGTCCAATTCTGAGCGTTGGGTGTAGGCATTCACGCGCAGCGCAAAGTTACCCCCTAGCGAAAAACCGATTAATGATAAGTCGGACTGAAACTGATCCTGAATATATACGCAGGCATTGATCACTTCCTGGATACGACACGAATGGAACAATTGTGCATTTAAATGATGGCTATTGCCGTGATCACGAAAATTCAGACGTACGACATGATAACCCGCTTGAAATAATGCCTGTCCGAGTGAAATTAGATACAAAGAATCGGCACAACCCAACCAGCCGTGCATTAACAGCACGGTGTAGGCCTTGCCAGGCTGGCGATTGATCAATGCTGACAGGCGAATGTTATGTTGCGCTGGGATAATCACTGGGGTGGCTGCGCGCCGAAAATCCCGGCACTGTCGATTAAGTAATAATTTGCGTGCCGGCGAGACAGACACAATGCTATTGACATGACCATTGCGAAATACACCCGGGGCAATATAAGGTGACATGCCGACGCGTTTAACTGGTTTGAGCGAGTGCCTGTGCAAGATCTGCAATGATGTCATCAATATGCTCAATACCAATAGACAGACGGATCAGGTCATCACTTACGCCCGCCGCCTGTTTTTCTTCAGTTGAGAGTTGGCGATGAGTCGTGCTGGCGGGGTGGCAGGCCAGTGACTTGGCATCACCAATATTGACTAGACGCACAACTAAATTAAGCGCATCAATGAAACGCGCGCCGGCCTCAGCCCCGCCCTTGATGCCAAAGCTGAGTATGGCTGACGCTCTGCCTGCCATATAGCGATCAACCAATGCTTTATCAGGATGGTCATCCAGTCCGGCAAAGCGCACCCAGCTTACGTGTTCATGCTGTTGCAAATAGCGCGCAACTGCCAGTGCGTTGTCACAATGTCTGTCCATCCGCACCGGTAAAGTTTCGATCCCTTGCAAGATCTGGAAGCTATTGAACGGTGATATTGCCGAGCCCATATTGCGCAGTGGGACCACGCGTGCGCGGCCAATGAATGCGGCAGCGCCCATATCTTTGGTATACACCACGCCATGATACGAGGGATCCGGCTGATTAAGCATGGGGAAGCGCTGCGCATGCTCGGCCCATGGAAACTGGCCGGAGTCAACGATGATACCGCCTATCGAAGTGCCATGACCGCCCATGTATTTTGTCAGTGAGTGAATTACGACATCAGCCCCATACTCAATCGGACGGCACAGATAAGGGGTAGGTACGGTGTTATCAATCATCAGTGGGACACCGTGTTTATGCGCCATGTCGGCGACCGTACTAATGTCGAGAATATTGCCAGCAGGATTGCCAAGTGATTCTGCAAACACCGCTTTAGTATTATCGTCTATCAGTTTTTCCATGCCCTCAACGTCATGTTGATCGGCAAAACGTACCTCAATACCTAGGCGTGGCAGTGTGTGGGCAAACAAATTGTAGGTGCCGCCGTAGAGTGAGGCGGTGGATACAATATTGTCCCCTTGTTCGGCAATCGCAAAAATAGCGTAGGTAATTGCGGCCATGCCAGAGGACAGGGCTAAGCCGGCGATGCCGCCCTCCATGGCGGCTACACGTTGTTCCAATACGGCACTGGTTGGATTCATAATACGTGTATATATATTGCCTTCGACTTTCAGGTCGAACAGATCAGCACCGTGTTGGGTGTCATCAAATGAGTAAGATGTGGTCTGGTAGATCGGCACGGCCACCGCCTTAGTGGTAGGCTCAGGTGAGTAGCCGCCATGAATTGCAATAGTTTCTATTTTCATATATTTGTTACCTGTTAATTATTATGCCGATGCTACCATTATTTCTAGTGGCTGCGAACTCTCCACGTAGGCGAATCGTTGCTCTCGATAATTTTATGTCTGATCAGCCACTGTCTGGCATCTTCGCTGTCTCCCTTGAACCAGCGTGCGGTGGAACCCAAACGGAAATTGTAACCCCATTGATCCATGTCTTGCATGTGCAGCTGGCGATTGAAGCCGTCAATGTAGTCCGACCATACTAGCTGCAGATAGCAACAAGCGGCTTCTTCAAGTGCGCTGCCTTTAGCGTCAATGCTATCAACCATACGCTGTTGATTCGACATGCACACATAATGTGCGCTCTCGTGGAGCAGAGAATGCAGTGGAGTATCGGCGCGTACATACAGTGTTGAGTGCCAGCGCCCGGCTTCAGGATCGCCCCAAAAGCTATATGGAATGGTGCTATCCCCGGGCACACGCAAGACCTTCAACTGATATCGTGATAGCAGAGGATAGATTGTCTGGTCTGGAATTGTGTTTAGGCAATGCATGATGTTTAAGCGACTATAAATTGGTTATAAATTGATCTAAGCTGGTGAATATATCATAACGAATTGTGGCTGTATGACCTAAAATCTGACTCGAATTGGGTTATACTAGCGCCGCCGCCCAGCGGCGATGAAATTTTTAACTCGGGTTATTACATAGGATTTAATGACATATGATTTCACATGTTGTACGTACAATTATTTTCGGCCTAATCCTCCTCAGCTCAGTGTCGTTCGCGGCGGGTGATGCAAAACGCGGTGCGATTATCGGCGAAACCTGTTTAGGTTGCCATGGCGTGACCAGCTACACCAACGTCTATCCCACTTACAAAGTGCCTAAATTAGGTGGTCAGCACGAAGCTTACATCGTTGCAGCGCTCAAGGCCTACCGCTCGGGTGAGCGTACTCATAAAACCATGCATGCGCAGGCAAGTGGAATGACCGATCAAGATATTGACGACATTTCAGCCTATCTAGCAGGCATGCAGTAACCACACGCTCAAAAAATTGCAAATTCAGTATCGAAAGGAAATTAAATGAAACACTTAATCATTGTGTTGATAGTGCAAATCGCGTTCACTGCGACAGCGCTGGCAGCGGGTAATGCATTGGCTGGGAAAGAAAAATCGGCAACTTGTGTCGCTTGTCATGGAGAGAACGGCATGAGTGCAACACCGATGTTTCCGAATATTGCGGGTCAGTATGAGGACTATATCTATCATGCACTCACTAGTTACAAGAATGGTGGGCGCAATAATGCCATCATGACGGGTATATCTGCCGCACTAAGTGATGAGGATATGAAGGATCTTGCGGCTTATTACTCGAGCCTGGATGGCCTCCATCCCTTTGGTTTACCCGAGTAAGCAATCGGCGTGAGTTAAAGACAGGCGGTCATAGGCCTGTCTTAGGCGAGTTTTTAAACACTACGCTAGCTGTTTTTCTGCTGCCATTCCTCAGGCGTATACGCCTTGATGGTGAGCGCATGCAGTTCACCACTGGTGATTTGCGCGTTGACCGTGGCATAAACCAACTGATGTTCTTTCAGCATACTGAGACCCTCGAATGCCGTGCTGATGACAACCGCCTCGTACTTGCCTCCATCGCCGGTTACGATCGCTTCTGAACCGTCGATGCCCTGTTCGATTAATGCTTTGATTTCACTTGTTTCCATTGCTCAATCCCTTAATTTTGTCCGCGCGAAGTTTAGCATGACTGCTATCAATTCAGCATATTCATTAAGTCCTGACCAATCTCTTGGCGGCGCCAGCCTTGCATAATCTTACTCTCCAGTCCTAACACCAAACTAACAATTGATTTACGGTTAGCTAACAACGATGCGGAAGTGCCAATCAGCTCGGAGCGTTTGCGGCTGACCTTCATCATACGTTTGACCAGATCTTGCTGCTCACGGCTCAGGCGTCGATCAACGAAGTGCAGTGGATGAGTGTTTTTATAGGCCTGCTCGAGCAGAGTGCTAATCACTTTACTGTAGCGCAGAGACTTAGATGAGTCTTTGCGCAGTGACATAGTCACTTGAGCCTCGCTCCGTGGTTTATCCTCGGCCAGCTGCAGGATACTTTGATCACTCAGTATCCAGCGCCTGGGCAGATTTTTTTCGATTGCGGTCGTTTCTCGCCAGGCAGCCAATGCTTGCGTGATGGGGAGAATTTCTGGTGCCAGACGACCGACACCTTTGACTTGTTGCCAGGCATGTTCGGGAGCGACAACATATTGCTGTTTATTGCACAGGCCTGTACATTCTTCATCTAACCAGTGTACGCGTTGGTTGTCTTCAAGTTGCTTTTTGAGGTGCAGATAGAGTGGCCCCAAGTGGCGCACATCATCCAGCGCATAATTAATCTGAGCTGATGTTAGCGGTCGGCGCGACCAGTCAGTGCGACTCTCGGTTTTCGCTAAATGCACGTCTAAGATCTGTGAGACTAGCTCAGCGTAACTGATTTGCTCATCCAGGCCGAGAATACTGGCGGCAATCTGGCTGTCAAAAACAGGTTGGGGTATGAGATCATATTCAGAATGGAGAACCTCAATATCTTGGCGTGCAGAATGGAAAATTTTTATCTGCTGTGGTGATTGCAAGAGTTCGAGCAGACGGCTGTGATCATCCAGCTTGAGTACATCAATACAGGCGCTGCAATCAGCACTGGCGATTTGAACTAGACACAGTTTTGCATAGTAGGTGGAATCTCGCATAAATTCAGTATCTACAGCAATCCACTCCGCGTCTTGGACGCGTTCGACAAATTGATCTAATTCCGCACAGTGAGTAATGACTGAGGGAATTGAAGGAATCGAGGCAATCATATGTATAGTTTTAGTCGGCTTTTAATATTGGCGAGTGTGATTATTCTGCCTGTGCATGCGCAGTGGCAGTCTGCTTATTATCGCGATCATGTGCTGGTCGGTAAAACATATGATGTGGCGGCGGAAGAATTTATAGATAGCGATAGTCTAACCGAAATGATTGCCGCTCAGGACATTATATTGTTGGGCGAGACCCACTCTAACCCTGACCATCATCAACTGCAGGCCAATATTATCCAAACACTGATTGATGGTGGCCATGCGCTGACATTGGTACTTGAAATGCTCAATGCAGGTGATGATGTTGAAACTCAGCAAAAATCCTCCGAACAGCTTGTGCAACAGCTGGAAAAAGTGTCGCCGGGATGGGATTGGCCGGTGTATCAACCGGTGATTAATGTCGCCAGACTAGCGCAGCTCGGGTTGTATGGTGGCAACATTGACAAGCCGCAGCAGCACTTAATCATGCGCGATCCACAACGCTGTCAGTTTGATATTCAAGCGCATTCAGTCAATCTTTGTCAGGCCTTGCCCGCGAGCGGACAAGAGTACATCAAACAGACCATTTATCACTCACACTGTGGTTACATGCCGATTGAACATACTCAGGGTATGGCTCACGTACAGATGGCAAAAGACACCTCCATGGCGATTGGCGTGGCTGCGTCGAGCATTCAAACAAAAGCCGTATTGCTTGCTGGCAGCACCCACATACGTAAGGATATTGGGGTGCCTGCACAGTTAGAGAAACTGGCTAAAGCTTCTCTCAGCATTGCCATTTTGCCGGTCCACCCAGAGCGACTTGAAGCGACTGATTATTGGCCGCGTGACTCGGAGCTGGCACCCTATGATATTGTGATTTTCACACCCAGCGACACCAACCAAGACCCGTGCATAGAATTTTCTAAACAGTTGGAAAAAATGCGCGCACGCAAATAAGCCATGCGCTAGGCTAATTCTCTGGCATAGCCAGTGGCCCGAATGCCCAGTACCACAATCGGCCAGCATGCCGTACTGGTAATCACCGGCATCCAGTAGAGCCAAGAATCTGTACTCTGGCTTAATGCGCCATAAATCCATAGCGTGACACTCATATAGGGCAACATAATCATGCCAACAAACAATGCCTGTTGATGGATAGGGTAGACGCGCACTCGCTGATGCAGGCGAATGGCGAGGAATGCGGTGATGGCAAAGCCCAGTGCGTGTTGGCCTAGCAGGGCACCTCGCAAAACATCCAGGGTGAGTCCAGCCAGCCAGGCTGAACCTAGGCTGAATTTATTCGGTGTATGCATGCCCCAATAGATGGTCACCAACATCAGCCATTCAGGGCGATAAGGCTCAGCCCAGTGAGGTACAGGGATGAAAGTCAGCACGATCGCAAGCATGAAGGAGCCGACTAATGTGGTGAAATAGTTGCCTGTCCGATTCATGGTGCAGGCCTCAGCTGTGCGGCCCGTTCGCCGGTCCATAACAAGAGCACTTCGCGTATTGTGTTCAAATCCACCAACGGACGAGCGGCAACTTGCAGGAAGGGTTCACCAGGTAAACTGTTAATACTGATGACTTCAGCAATAGGATAGTTCGCTGGATAGACCTCATCCAGGCCTGAGGTGTGAAATAGATCACCGATGCGAATATCCGCTGAGGATGAAACGTTTTGCAAAGATAGATATTTCGCTTGGCCATTACCCACTAACAAGGCGCGTAAATTAGTTCTGTTGCTTTCCGCCAGGAGTGCGTGATTAGGGTCTGAGATCAGCAAGGCAGTGGAATGGACGGGATAAATGTCAACTAACTGACCAATAATTCCTTGCGCACCAACAATAGGTTGGCCTTGATAAGCACCATCATCCTGACCTTTATTAATTGTGATCACTTGCCTAAACGGATGCAGATCGACCGATAAAATCTCGGCAATCAGAATATGCTCATCAGACAGTTGCTCGGTTGACTCCAATAGATCCCTCAGACGGGCATTTTCGCGCTCCAGTAAGGCCAAGCGCTGCAGCTTTACTTGGTGGAATATATTCTCCTCACGCAACATTCTGTTCTCTTTGATGAGTGCATGCCGCGAGGCCAACAATTCATTCGCGATATTACTCAGATCAGAGGGTAGATTAACAATGTACTGAAACGGATAGGTGAGGGTGGCGACAGAAGCACGTAATAACTGTAAGTGATGGTAGCGATGGTCGACGATCATGCATATGACGGAGAGAAGAACCAAGAAGAACAGCTTAGTTGGTAAGGTGGGTGAAATTGAAAATAAAGCTTTTATGGTCTATCTCCAGTGTCACGAGCTGACTATGCGCTAGGCGGGAGTCAAATCTGGTCGTCACTCTCCAGCAAGTAAGTCATTGCCAAAGGTGTCGATCATCTCAAGCACCTTGCCACCCCCACGGGCGACTGAGGTAAGGGGATCATCAGCTACGATGACCGGAATGCCTGTCTCTTCCATAAGCAGACGGTCAAGATCACGCAGCAGAGCGCCACCACCAGTCAATACTATACCTCGCTCTGCAACATCTGAACCGAGCTCAGGTGGGGTCTGTTCAAGTGCAGTTTTGACTGCGCTCACAATGCCATACAGCGGTTCCTGTAACGCTTCAAGAATCTCATTGCTATTGAGTGAGAAACTCTTGGGTACGCCTTCGGATAGATTTCTACCTTTGACTTCTAGTTCAAGTATTTCTTTGCCGGGGTAAGCGGTACCTATTTCCTTTTTCACTCGCTCCGCTGTTGCTTCACCAATCAACACACCATAGTTGCGTCGCACATAACTGATAATGGCATCATCAAATTTATCACCACCAATGCGCACCGACGCGGAGTAGACAATGCCATTGAGAGACAACACAGCCACTTCGGAGGTGCCACCACCAATGTCCAGGATCATAGAACCGCACGCCTCTTCTATTGGCATGCCCGCACCAATAGCAGCTGCAATCGGTTCTTCGATTAGATACGTTTTGCGTGAGCCTGCACCATCTGCAGATTCACGAATTGCTCGTCGTTCAACCTGAGTTGCGCCACATGGGACACACACCAACACACGTGGGCTGGGTCTAAGTACCATATTGGTGTGCACTGCACGAATAAAATGCTGCAGCATTTTTTCGGTCGTTGTGAAGTCAGCAATGACACCATCTTTCATGGGTCGGATCGCTTCGATGTTGTTGGGGGTTCTGCCCAACATCATTTTGGCATTAGTGCCGACTGCCTCAATCGATCGAGCACCCGAATTTGGGTCATTTCTAATCGCCACAACTGACGGTTCATCAAGAACGATACCTTTATCTTTGACATAAATTAGGGTGTTAGCAGTACCAAGATCTATCGATAGATCGTTGGAAAATAGTCCTAGAATTCGTCCAAACATGGGATGCCTAAAATGAATATGTAGTTATTCTTATAAATCATTGAATTATAGCAGGCACTTTAACAGCGAGGTCAGTTTGGGGCAAGAAGTGGCTGGAGATACAACTAATGAGGTAAAACCACTAGTATTGCCAGCCAAATCAGCGCTTCGCCAGATATAAAAATAAGCCTTTGTATGTTACCTTCATGAGCCTCGAATTGGAGTGAATTATGGCCCTGACCAACGATGATGTTCTCTATATTGCCAAATTGGCAAACTTGCAGCTTGGTGACTCACAAGTGTATCAATATAAGCGAGAGTTAACGCGCATACTTGATTTTGTTGAGCAAATGAATAGCGTCAATGTTGACCATGTCGAACCAATGGCTCATCCGCAGGAAATGATGCAACCTCTGCGTGCAGATGTCATCACGGAATTTAATCAACGCGCTAAATTTCAAGCGATCGCCCCGGCGACTCAGGACGGGTTGTACCTGGTGCCTAAAGTGATTGAGTAGGTCTGCTTACAGACTCGTTCGACCATTAACTGATAGACAATCTTAGCCAAGCAAAACTATGCACAAACTCACGCTCGCTCAACAAGCTAAAGCCCTGGCGGCCAAACAAATTAGTAGTGAAGAATTAACCCGCCATTATATTGACCGTATCGAGGCACATGACGGACAGCTCAACAGCTTTATCACAGTACTGGCCGAACAGGCTATTGAGCAGGCGAAACAGGCCGACGCTGATAGACACCAAACCTCTGTCCTGAAAGGCATCCCAATCGCCCTTAAAGATTTATTTTGTAGCGATGGCACAGCGACAACATGCGGCTCAAAAATGCTGGATAATTTTGTTGCCCCTTACGACGCAACGGTCGTTAAAAAGCTCAAGCAAGCAGGGGTGGTGACCTTGGGTAAAACTAATATGGATGAGTTCGCGATGGGTTCTTCCTCCGAGTCCAGTTTTTATGGCGCGGTAAAAAATCCTTGGGACACCTCGCGAGTGCCGGGAGGATCCTCAGGAGGATCCGCAGTCGCCGTGGCTGCACGCCTGGCGAGCGCCAGTCTGGGTACGGATACCGGAGGTTCCATTCGTCAGCCAGCCGCGTTATGTGGTATCACCGGACTCAAGCCAACTTATGGCCGAGTGTCGCGATACGGCATGATCGCTTATGCCTCAAGCTTGGATCAAGGTGGGCCGATGGCAGTCACTGCTGAGGACTGTGCCTATCTCCTGCAAACCATGGCGGGGCATGATGATAAAGACTCCACCAGTGTCGATCTGCCGGTGCCCGACTATGTCGCTGATCTTGAGCAGACGGTCAAAGGCATGCGTATCGGTATGCCTAAAGAATTCTTTGAGCAGGGTCTGGACTCGGAAATTGCGGCACATATCCAACACGCCTGCGAAGTGTTGACGTCATTAGGTTGTGAAATAAAACCTATCTCATTACCTAACGCAGAATTAGCGATTGCCGCATACTATGTCATTGCACCTGCTGAGGCATCGTCAAATCTGTCACGCTACGACGGTGCCCGCTACGGTTATCGCTGCCAGAATCCACGCGATTTAGAAGACATGTACAGTCGCAGCCGCAGTGAGGCATTTGGCGAAGAAGTGAAACGGCGTATTATGATAGGCACATATGCTTTATCTGCCGGTTATTACGATGCTTACTACATTAAGGCACAAAAGATTCGCCGTTTAATCAGTCAGGATTATAGCCAGGCCTTTGCCGAGGTCGATGCGGTGCTCAGCCCGACCGCACCCACTACTGCATTTAAAATTAACGAAAAATCAGACGACCCAGTGACGATGTATTTATCCGACATCTTTACCATAGGCGTCAATCTGGCCGGCCTACCTGGCTTGTCTGTGCCGATCGGTTTGCAGTCGGGTCTGCCAGTTGGGATGCAACTGGTGAGTAATTATTTCAAGGAAGATGTGATTTTGAGACTGGCGCACCAATATCAACAACAGACCAGCCATCATCTGCAAATACCTGCCAGTTTCGAGTAAGAGATTAGGATAAAACACTATGCAATGGGAAACAGTGATTGGTTTGGAGATTCATTGCCAGCTGAATACTCAAACGAAAATATTTTCCGGGGCGGCCACCGCCTACGGAGCAGAACCAAATACACAAGCCTGTGAGGTCAGTCTAGCGTTACCCGGCGTGTTGCCGGTACTGAATAAAGAGGTGGTGAGAAAAGCAGTGATGTTTGGTCTTGCTATCCACGCCGATATTGCTGAGCACTCCGTATTTGAACGCAAAAACTACTTTTATCCAGATTTACCCAAAGCCTATCAAATCAGTCAGCTGGAAAAACCCATTGTTGAGCATGGTCAGCTCGATATTATGCTGGATGATGGCACCCCTAAAACAATAGGCATTACTCGCGCACATCTAGAAGAAGATGCAGGCAAGTCCCTGCATGATGATTTTGATGGTATGACAGGAATAGATCTCAACCGCGCAGGCACACCATTAATTGAGATTGTCTCTGAGCCAGATTTGCGCTCAGCTAGAGAAGCAGTAGCCTATATGCGTAAGATTCATGCGATTGTGCAGTATCTAGATATTTCTGACGGTAATATGCAGGAGGGTTCATTCCGCTGCGATGCCAATGTCTCGGTGCGACCCAAGGGTGAAACTAAGTTGGGTACGCGCACAGAGTTGAAGAATATTAATTCTTTCCGCTTCGTTGAGCGTGCGATCAATTATGAAGTTGAGCGCCAAATTGAAGTACTCGAGTCGGGTGGCAGAGTTGTTCAGGAAACACGTTTATATGATGCTGATGATGATTCCACACGCTCCATGCGCAGTAAGGAAGAAGCCAACGATTATCGCTATTTCCCTGATCCTGATTTATTGCCGGTAGTACTTGATGCCTCACTGTTGGCTGAGTTGCAAGCCAACATGCCAGAGTTGCCAGAGCAGAAACAACAACGGTTCCTCGAGGTATATGGCCTGAGTGTCGATGATGCACAACAGTTGACAGCTACACGTGCGATGGCAGAATTCTTTGAACAAGTCTTGGCACAGCAATCCTTGCCAGCCAAGCTAGTAGCGAACTGGGTATTGGGTGAATTTTCTGCGGCGCTCAATCAAAACGCGATTGAGGTGGCTGATAGTCCCGTCAATGCCGAGCGACTGGCAACCTTATTATTGCGCATCAGCGATAATACGCTGTCCTCTAAAAGCGCCAAACAGGTCTTTCAGGCCCTCTGGAACGGCACCCAATCTGTCGATCAAATCATTGCTGAACAAGGTCTCGAACAAATGTCTGATACGGGTGAGCTTGAGACGATTATCCAACAAGTAGTGGCGGCTAATCCTCAGCAGGTGGCTCAGTATCGCGCCGGGAAAGATAAGGTATTCGGTTTCTTTGTTGGTCAAGTGATGAAAGCAACTAAAGGCAAAGCTAATCCTCAGCAGGTCAACCAGATACTTAAACAAAAATTAAGTTAATCCAACTCAATACATACTATGAATGTGCTCATTGTTTACGCTCATCCTAATCCCTTGAGCTTCAATCAATCTATTTTGAAAGTCATTAATACCGCTTTTAAAAAACGCGGCGATCAAGTTCAGTTGAAAGATTTATACGCTGAGCGTTTTGATCCTGTTCTGGGCGAGGCGCAACTCTCCTTACAGAACGAAGGTAAAGTGCCCGATGATATTAAGCGAGAACAAGAACAGGTGACGTGGGCAGATATGATCGTGGTCATTTATCCACTCTGGTGGTTTGATCGTCCGGCCATCCTCAAAGGCTGGTTCGATCGCGTCTTCACCAATGGTTATGCCTTTAGTTTTGATGAGAATGGCCTCACCGGTTTATTGCATAACAAGCGCGCCATGGTGGTCGTCACAGCCGGTGGAACAAAAGAGGATTTTGGTAAGAATGCCGATCAACTGACTAAGAGTACCACTGAGGGCACGCTGGCGTTTTGTGGTATTACCGACATTATTGATCGCGTATTTTACTCGGTCACTATGGTGGATGATGCGGCACGCGAAGCCATGTTGGCGGAACTTGAGCAGATGGTACAGGGCTGCTAGCGCGAATTACCCTGGCGCTGCCATTCCTGCATGAGTACATGCAGAGCAAGCGGGATGGTTTGCTCAGGTTGCTCGGCGCAATAGTTATTCAGCCAAGCGAGGACACTCTCCACCTCACTGTTGCCTGACACATCGTAGGTATCATCCCAAGCGTAATTAACACCTGAAATAAAACCACTTAACCACGATTGATAGAGGTGCGTATTGGCTGCGCTTTGCTTGCGGCTGAGCGCAGTATTATTCAGGTCGTCGGTTAATTGTTGGCATGAGGTCGCGCCCCAACCCTGGGCGCGATAAGCATAGCTGGGCGCTGTATCCTTGGGTGCAGTGGTGGCGCAAGCGCTGAGTGCCAGTGCCAGCAGCAGGCCGGTGCCTGTCATCAGCATGGGATTTGCCATCATGGGCTACAGGTCTAACCAGAGTTTCAGAGGTTTGCGCATACCGGCTATTTTACAGCCTTGTTGGCCGTAGCC
>DDIE01000045.1:2100-11940 GCA_002338385.1 Proteobacteria bacterium UBA1858 | reverse complement strand
TGAGCCTCCAAGGTTCAATAGCATGATAATTTTTATTATTAAATATAAAAACTTCTCCAGCCTTGGCATTGATAATTGACATATCTTGCACGCTTGGAATCTGGCGCGCCGAGCGGGCCATAATCAACTGACGGTGTGCCTCTGCAACTTGATCAACAGAGCGACTCAACTCTGCACTTTTACGCATTAGCCAGCCAGATTCATTTGGCTTAACCGCATCATGACAACGTCTAGAGAACTCTGCGATATCAGAATTACGTGAATGATAATTTTCACTTTGGTCTACATTTCTCTCAACCAGTATGCGTCCCCCTGATTGCTCATTCAGGTCCTGCAGTGGCACATAAAAAGTTAAGTCATCACCCGACTGATAAAACAAACTCCAAGAAAAGCCGTCATAGTGCATGGGAAACATTGAGTCATTGATATTATTTTCTGCAATGATGTCATGACTAATCAAAAGAGACTTTTGGATAGCTGCGGAGACAATCCCCTGTTGTATGCAGGCCTGCCAGAAAATTGGTAGTGCTTGACTACTGCCATGCACCCACTTGTTATAAGCATTGTGTGTCATGTGTTTACGCCCATTAATAGCAGGAAATTTACGATTAATGAACTTAGTGAAGAATTCTTTTGCCGTATTTGAGCTGGTATAGGTATCAATCGAACTAACCCAGTGATATCCCACATTAGTATTTTTTTTTGGCGTATTTAAAAATACCTGTTGCAGCTGATCCAGTATGTGCTGAGATAAGATAATACCTGGCTGGAAATAACCGTTTTGGATTATTTGTTCGTAGGCCTGTTGAGTTAATATATTTTGCACAATAGTTCAGTTTCGGTGAGCACTGCACAGCTTGGGAAATTCACCTCCACAGTCGCTAGCTCCAGGAATAATAGACTGATTCACGTGTTTGTTTTGCGTTAAACTCTTTCAAGCAAAGTTGTTTCATATCAAGCACAAAGCGGTTACATTTCCTGTTGTCCAGGAAGATATCTGGTGGTTGCAAACCAAAATCGTAAAGCGGCATGGTACGGATACTGTAGTTTTGACGCTTGGAATTAAGTTTCCATGGCTCCGTTGCATGGAAGTTCTTATTATTAAAGATGAACACCTCACCAGCTTGCGCGTTGATCACTGACATTTCACTGAGCTGCGGTGGTGTTTTTCTGAGACGCGCTGTCAGTAATGCTTGGTAGGCTGGTGCTATGTGATCGGCGACCTTATTGTTCTGCAGTGCTTCACGACTAATTAGTCCATACTCATTAGGCTCAACATAACGCACACATGTTTCATAAAAATCATAGATGTCAGAATTGCGTGTGGCAAAGTTATCTATGGCGTGTGCATTCTTCTCAACTAACAAGCGTCCACCACTATGTTCATTCAAATCTTGTAATGGCATGTAAATAGTCAAATCATCACCCGACTGATAAAACACATCCCATGAAAATGGATCATAATGAAAGCCGAACATATTATCCTGTCGGCCACTTTCAAACAGAATATCGTGACTCAGCAAAATGTCTTTATCTGCAAATGCGTCAGTCAAGCCTCTGTTAATACATGCCTGCATGAATACCGACATGAAAGGACTGGTATCAAACACACATTTACTATAAATGTTGGTTCTGTATTTCTTTGCTAAAATGACAGGAAAATTGCGATTGAAGAATTTTTTAACACCATCACTTAAACTAGTTGGCTTGGAATAGTTATCTATTGTATTGGAGTAGTGGTAGCCGAAGTTACTGTCAGTTTCTGTGTAACTGGCAAATACCTCACGCGCCTGGGTAATGTAGGACTGATCTAACTTTATTCCTAGTTTGAAATATCCATGCTCATTGATCTCCTGATAGGCTTGCGGACTGAGTAGCTGCGTCATATTATTTCTTACCTATTGAGTAAGCCTGCCTATCTATGCCGACTTGGTGAGCTGAGTTTGCTGATCAATAATCAAAGCCAGCTGTTCTATGGTGCTATTGTCAACGAAATCATTAGTTGTTAACCGGAAATCATATTGGCGCTGAATAGCCGATAAAATCTGAATAGAGGTAAGAGAATCACCACCCAAATCAAAAAAGTCGTCCAAAATACCAATTTCTGGAATCCCTATATTCTGTTGCCATAAATCCTGCAGAAAAATCTGTGTCTCGGTTTCTGCCGGCTTGAGGGGCACACTGGAGTCACGTGTGCGCGTTACCGATGATGAAAATTCAACTGTTTCGATATCTTCAAAATGACTGTCTATCGGCGTGCCATTTGCCACTACGTGATTCAGCGGTAGATCAGTAGACATGAGCAGCTGTAGAGTCTCAAATGCTTTATCTGGCGAAATTCCCAGACTGTAGCGGCTCTGGAATTGCTTCATACTCGCCAACCAGTCATCTTGGTGAACACCAATTTTAAGCACTAATTTACCGACATGTTCACCACGCCCCATGCGTTTGAAGACTTCATTTGCATCCTCTACTGGATAAACTTTGGTTGGTATGGGCACTAGCTCGCGTTTGCGGAAGCGTTCCAGCAAGGCCTGCATACGCTCACGCATCATGGCTCCATGATCATCATACATCGGACCCAGATCTAAGCCATAAAAGGTCAAATTATTAGCAAACGGACGCAACTGTAATGCATTGTTCTCCAACATATCACGTTTGCCCAACTCAACAAATCGACCATAGGCCCTGAGCGTAGCTAAACTGCGTTGTTGATATTGTCCAGCCAAAGAATTAAGCACAACATCCACACCTTGATTATTCGAAGCCGCCATCACTTGATCATAAAAATCGAGTGAGCGCGAATCAAATACATGTTCGATACCAAGTGCCTTTAAATAATTACGCTTTTCTAGAGTGCCAGCGGTAGCATAGATTTCAGCACCCACAGCTTGAGCGATTTGCAAGGCGGCCAAGCCAACACCACCCGCCGCCGAGTGAATTAATACCCGTTCACCCGCTTGCAGTTGGGCCTGTTTAATCAAAGCGTAATCAGCGGTCATAAATACTATTGGAATACCGGCTGCATCCTCCAGACAAACTCCATCCGGAAGATCGAACACACGCTCTTCATCAACATTAATATGGCTAGTATACGCTCCACGGGTATAAGCAATTACAGCATCACCCACCTCGTAGGCGGAAACGTTATCACCCACCGCGGTAACATAACCAGAGCACTCTCCACCAAGCCATTGTAGTGTTTCTGGTGTTGCCGGCATGGAACCGAGCACTGTCAGAACATCACGATAATTGATACCAGTCGCTAATACTTGAATTTGAACTTGATCAGCTGTTGGCGCAGAAAGACTAAAGGGCTGCATGACAAGACTGTCGAGGTCTCCAATTTGTTCAACTCGAAGTTTTCTTACCTGATCAGCTTGAATGCTTGCTTGAGCAGGGTCCACTCCTAGCTTACTGTTCTCAAATTTACGCGCCTCGTAGCTGCTTATCTCCACTAGGTGCTGTCCTTGAATGTTAAATAAACTGAAGTCAATTGAATAGGTTAATTCATCATCCAAACTACCAAGTGCATAAACTGTGTGATCCATACGACCAAAGAACTTTGCGCTTGCAAGACGATAGGGAATAAATGCACCAGCAAAAAACTGTGCTTTAAGATACGCACCGGCCTGATCAATAATCATCGGCGTGGAATAAAAGCGATCCATATCAGAGTGCTGTTTAAAGGTTTTTATCCTAGCGGCGTAATGACCGTCCTCAGCCCAAACGATGGGATCCACATAACAAGACCAACTAGCGTTACCTGAAATACCATTACCATCCTCTGAAGCACCAAAAGAAACAGGCGCAGGGCTGTCTTCAACGCTAGCAACTGCCTGCAATAATTCCGCTGGTACTTGTTTTGTTGACACATCACAGGCCCTCAGTTCAGCTGTGGTATGTGTGACCCATTGTTTATTTTCCAGCGCATCACTCAAATCAATTGCTTGAATACTCGCCAGCACACGACCATCTGTTTGAGTTTCAGCTGAGACTCTCAAATTTATACCGGCAGGTGATATGAATATTGGCAACATGAAGAAAACTTCAACCAATTCAACAGCTGGGCTATCGTTAAATATATCAGCGGCGACGCTCTGAAGCATGTCAACTTGCACCACGGCGGCCAGCAAGGGTTGCTGCCTGAGTGTATGCGCTGGCACTATCCAATGTGTGTCAGGTTTTACTAGGCCGACATAATTAGTTACCGATTCGTGCGCATCATATTTGCTGGTGAGCAAAGGATGATGGAAATCCTGAACACCACTGGCACTACCCTCAAAACTGATGTTTTTAGTCCCCTGCACAACATCTTCTGCTCTTTGCGCCGCCATACCCACTTTAGACCAACCATCCCAACTGATTGCAAAAGCATCATTCAAGCCACGTTTATTACGATTATGTGCGATTGTATTGAGGGCCGAATTAGCACCACTGTAAACCCCCATACCGACAGATAACAAATGTGATGCTACGGATGAGTACAGGACAAAAATATCCAACGGCTGATCAGAGAATATTCGGTCCAAATGCATACCCCCCAGTATCTTGCCCTTGGCACCATCAGGGATAAGTGCCTTTTCTTCATGTAATAGTTTGGCACGTACCAGACCAGCGGCATGGAACACCGCATTAATTTTGCCAAACTGCTGTTGGGCCGTCCGACATGCCTGCTCTAAGCTGACACCATCTTGCACATCAACAGTTAAAGTTAGAATTTCGGCACCCTCAGCTTTCAGTTGCAAAAGCGTACTTAAGATAGTTCCAATTTTATCCTGACTTCTGGCTCGCGCTGGCCAGTCTTGTTGATCTGGGAATTGACTGCGTGAGAGTAGAACTAACTTTGCCGCGTAATTTTCGTACAGTTGCCTGGCCAGTGTTAAGCCAATCCCGCCTGTGCCTCCTGTAATTAAAACTGTCGCTCCATGCCGCAGGCGTGAGCGACCACGTGCCAATTCGGGGATGTAATATAATTCCTCTTCATAACGTTGGCCATCACGAATCAGAGCAATACTGTTGTTCTGATTGTATACACTCTCATCACTAATGGCGTTGGCTAACCAGCTGCTCGCCTGTACGTAGTCGGGGCAACTTATATCCAGTACGCGACAGCGAATGCGAGCATTATCGATTGGCATATGGCGGGCGATACCTAACAAAGGAGCCTTGCCAACATTCGCAACTGTCTCATGCTCCAGCATAAGTAGATCATTGACCAATATTGTAATCTCGATCTGTACGGCCGCATCAAAGTATGCGGTGGCATGCGACAAATTGATTAAATGGTTATGCCCTAGGCAACTCAAATGCTCAAACGCGTCAAAAGCATCCTGAGGTTCAGTCACACTCCAAAAATCGAGCACACGCAAACATTTTGCATCCTCAAGTTTATCAGCCACGTCTTTCATTACCGACTGCACATCTTGCAACTCATCAACCCGGACGTGGTAATGGTCGTGCGCGAGACACTGATACTGCTCGGCCTGTTCAACAACAACGCAACGGTGACCCTGATTCATTAACACTGGCAAAACAGCATCTGTAAGTCCCAGGGTATCTTTAAATAGCAGGTAAACACATGCCATTTGAGTTTGCCCAGAAATATCTAAGTCTGACTGCGGCCAGCTCGGTTTGTATAAATAAGAAGGCAGACGTACTTTTTCGCGCTCGCCATCTTTAGCGATCTTGTGGTATTTCCTTTGCAGTGGATAGCTAGGCAGAACAACCTTGCTGGCCTCACTGGTCGCATTGAGTTGATCGATATTGATTGCGGCACCTGATAACCACAAACCTGCCAGCTTGTGCAGTAACCAGTCCGAATCTTCTTCCGTCTGATAGCTACTGTCGTTGCTATCCATGGCGGCGGTCATGGCCTGATTATCGTGTCGACGAATGAATTCGACCAGCACCTGGCTCGGCCCCAGTTGGAGGAACATATAACGTTGTTGCTCACACAGCCGTTGCGCAGCCGCAGAGAACTGAACCGAGTGACGAATTTGACTTGCCCAATAAGCTGGATCCTGTGCTTGCTCCGCGCGCAGATAATCACCGCTAATGTTAGACATCATTTTTATGTTTGGAGCAGACAGAGGGATTGCCGCAATATGCGCCTGAAACTCGTTGATAATCGGATCCATCATATGAGAATGAAAAGCATGCGACGTGTTGACAGCCATTGTCGCGACGCCTTCATCTTGCAGCTTACACTCCATTTTATCGATGCTCTCTTCAGGACCAGAGATGACGCTCATATAGGGCGTATTGACTGCAGCAATCTGCAGATCAGAGGGTAATTTTTTCGCCAAGGTGTCTGCGTCTAGAATAACGGCCAGCATACTGCCTGTCTCACAGGACTGCATCAGCTGACTGCGCTTGACCATGATACTCAGACCATCGGCGAAACTAAAAACACCGGCCAGACAGGCCGCACATAATTCCCCAACCGAGTGACCAAATAAAACACTGGGGGTAACACCTGCTTGCATGAGTAGCTTGGCACTGGCGTATTCAATAATGAACAGAGCGGGTTGAGCGTATGCAGTATTGTTTAATTGGGCTATGGTGTCTTGATCATGCTCCACTCCACACAATAAATCGCGCATATCAATCCCCAGATCTGGCTTAAGAATGTCTGCCGCCTGGTCAATAATAGACCTGAAATAATGATTGGCCCGGTACAGGTTTTCAGCCATACCCGGATACTGCGCGCCCTGCCCTGGCAACAAGAAAACCAACTCTTTTGCCGCATCAGCAGTGGCGCTAACAAATTCATTCTGAGTGCATTTAAAGTTCGTTAATTGATCTTCAGCCACGAGTGCATAAGCACGGTGATTCATAGCTTCACGTCCAACCGCCAAGGTATGACAAATATCGTCCAGCGCAAGCGCGGGCTGAGCTTCGATCGCTCTAGCAAGATCAAATATTTTTCGTTGCAGTGCCGCTTCATTTTTAGCTGACAAAGGCACTACTTTCTTATCGCCCAGCGCAGTGGATGCATTCGCTGGCACGGATTTAACAACATCCGTTTGATGTTGTTCTAAAATTAAATGCGCGTTAGTACCACCAAAACCAAACGCTGATACGCATGCACGTATTGGCTGGTCACTGGTCTTGAAGTGCTGAATATCGTTATTAAAAACAAAGGGACTGTCAGTCAGATCGATACTCTCATGCGGCTCAGCAAAACCTGCAATTGGTGGCTGTATGCCATGCTTAAGCACCAGGCTGGCTTTGATTAAACTGACCACCCCAGCCGCAGATTTAGTGTGTCCAAAATTGCCTTTCACAGAACCAACCGTACAAAAAGATTGTTTGTCTGTGTGTTTACGGTAGACGTTGGTCAATGCCTCGATTTCAATCGGATCGCCTACCGCAGTTCCAGTGCCATGACATTCTGCATAAAGTATCGTCTCAGGATTTATCGCGGCATCATGCAAGGCATTTTCCACAGCGATCATCTGCCCCTCTACTGAGGGCGCAGTAAAGCTTTTCTTAGTTGGTGGATTGCCATCATTAGAAGCGCCGACGCCGCTGATTACCGCATGTATTTGACTGCCATCGGCCAGTGCATCTTCTAACCTGCGTAGCACAACAGTCGCCACACCATCAGAAAATATGGTGCCGTCCGCGCGTTGATCAAATGGGCGTAAATAGCCGCTAGTGGAGAACATGCCGCCCTCGGGATTTGAATAGCCGAATTCATTCTGATTCATAATCGAGGCACCGCCAGCAACTGCCCAGTCAGTTTCACCCTTGCGCAAACTTTCTACTGCAAGTTTCACCGCTAATAGTGACGTTGCACAGGCTGCCAGTACCGTGACTGCCGGGCCGGTAGTATCGAGCTTATTTGAGATGCGGGTAGATGAAAAGTCGGCATCGTTGCCAAGACGTTCGAGTAAACCATGCTGACCGGAAAGACTACCCGCCAGAATTGATTGTCTATAATCACCGTCATTACCGACGAACACGCCTAATTTTGATTGAGCATGAGCCGCGACAACGGCAGCATTTTCTAGAGCGCGATAACAACTCTCGAGAATAATGCGCTGAGCTGGATCCATGATGGCAGCTTCGACCGCGGAAATATCGAAAAAGTCATTATCAAAGTCATAGGAGTGATCCAGTTTAGTTGCCACTGGACTATATTGCGGATTCTCACGCAACTCAGGCGTTACGCCCAGACTGATCAATTCAGCTTTAGAATAGTGTCGTAGGGTACTCTCACCCTGCATGACAATACGCCAAAAGTCATCAATGCCATGCACCCCTTTGACTTTGAGATCCATGCCAATAATGGCGATTTTTTCTGATTCACACATTAATGAGTCCCCATTAGCAATGTGTTCTATACTTGAATGGCACCGGGTTTGCGGCCAACTCCACATCCCTCGACCATAACCAAACAAGAGCAGATGATGAATAGGTAAACTGTGGCGTATTCAAATCTTCCCAACCATCGTGTTGATATCTGGCTGCTGTGTTCAGATATGCCAGTCAATATTAGCACCCTTGAACTCAGCAGATACGAAAAAATACGTAGTTCACGATTTGTACATGTCGAAGATAAGCGTCGCTATCAAAATGTACACACTAAGTTGCGTTTGCTCCTAGCTGCTTACCTCGAAATAAGTCCAGCCAGTGTGGTGTATCGATATGGTCATCAGGGCAAGCCAGACATTGACTATGCTGCCTTGAGCCAGCAAACCGTCGCTCTGCAGGACTTGAAATTCAGTCTGTCACATAGCGGCAGTCACTCTCTTGTAGCTGTGATGCGTGCGGCTGAGCTGGGCGTAGATGTGGAACGTATCCGTGCACTGGCCAATGCCCAGCAACTCCTGGCCGCGATTAGTCATCCGCGTGAGCGTCAAATAATATCGGACAGCAATCCATCCGCGGATGATTTTTTTAACATTTGGGTATGTAAGGAGGCACTCTTGAAGGCATTGGGTGTCGGACTCAAAGGTGACATGAATTCATTCTCGATCATGACAGGCGACGAGCCGCAGCAAGTACACTTCTCAGCACCTTATCAGGATTGGCATGCACACAGGTTTCAACCCCAGCCTAATTTACGCGCGTGTGTAGTCAGTAATGCGCCTTGCGTGCAGTTAAAACAGTATAACTTTGAACGTGATTTTAAAATTGACTGAATGTCATTAACCCACTCGCCGCTCAAGGTGTGACAATCCTACGCAGCCTCAGATTGATGCCTTAGCTGAATGAACACTCTGCTCAGCAAAGCAAAAGACCCCCGCACAGATCTCCAGATCGAACCGCTATATCCATAATGACTAGTTGATCAGTTCAACATTCCTATATCTAATCCTAGCTAGTATCTTGTACTCAGTTGTACTACTTAGTATTCAACAGAATAATTTCGTGCCCCAATATTAATAGCAATGCAAAACATTACAGATAAGAGAGTGCTCGTCTGCGGCGGCGGTGGCTTTATCGGTGGCCATATTATCAAACGTCTCCAACAATATGGTTGTTGGGTGCGCAGTGTCGATCTCAAAGCGCATGAATTTTCACCCAAGCAGGCCGATGACTCTGTCATTGGTGATCTCAGGGACCCACGACTTGTGGCCAAAGTGCTGGATCAATCATTTGATATGGTCATTCAACTGGCAGCTGATATGGGAGGTGCTGGCTTTATATTCACTGGTGATAATGATGCTCAAATCATGCATAACTCAGCGCTGATTAATCTCAATATTTTAGAGCAAGCCAGAAAACTCAATATTAAGCATATTTTTTACTCATCATCCGCCTGTGTTTATCCAGAGTACAATCAGACCGATCCGGCTAACCCACAATGCGATGAGGCCAGTGCCTATC
>DDIE01000045.1:0-1858 GCA_002338385.1 Proteobacteria bacterium UBA1858 | reverse complement strand
TGTTTATCCAGAATATAATCAGACCGATCCGGCTAACCCTAAATGCGATGAGGCCAGTGCCTATCCTGCTGCACCAGACAGTGAGTATGGCTGGGAAAAATTATTTTCTGAGCGGCTATATCTGGCCTATCAACGCAACCAACCTATGCAGGTATCTATCGCACGCTACCATAATATTTTCGGCCCCGAGGGCTGTTATCAAGGAGGCCGAGAGAAAGCACCTGCGGCACTGTGCCGTAAAGTTGCTCAAGCACAATCTGGAGACCAAATCGAAGTTTGGGGTGATGGTCAACAAACCCGTTCATTCCTGTATATCGATGAGTGCGTCGAAGCCACGCTGCGACTGATTAATTGCGCCTATTCAGAGCCAGTAAACATAGGCTCAGAGGAGATGGTAACAATCAATCAATTGGCAGAAATTATTATTGCTATCTCTGGAAAAGATCTAAGCATAAAAAATATTCCTGGCCCCGAGGGTGTGAGGGGGCGTAACTCAGATAATCGACTGATCAGAGAAACTCTAGCCTGGGCACCATCAGAAAAGTTACATGATGGTCTGCGCACCACCTATCAATGGATTGACGAGCAACTTAAGCATGCTGAGGGCAGGCAACTCAAGCGTGCTGCGGGCAGAAGTTAATCATTATGCCCATCAAAGTACTCAGAAAATTGTGTGCTTGGAAAACTGCGGCAAAACAGGCGAAATATGTGTTGTGCGTACCACATGGCGGCCTCAATGATGTCCTCTGTCAAATCTCTAAATGTGTTGAGTATGCAGAACAGCATCGACGCACTCTCATCATCGATACTAAAAAGTCTGGTTTATTTCGTGACTTTGACGATTTTTTTGAGTTCATAGATATTAACACTGCCGTTCACACACATACGTCTGCAGCACTCTATCAGCAGCTCAATACATCTTCCTGCTATCCTCCACAATGCCAAGGTCAACTTAATCACTATGTCACCAGTTACAACCGTAAGTTGAAATGTCACGCGATAATAGGCCAACGACGCAAAACTAGCTTTGCATTTAATCGGCGCTACGCTCATCAATGCTTAGTGCATGAAACCTGTGGCGGCGGCCTAGCCTCGATGAAATTACTCCCGCGACTACAATTATGTGAGGCGTTAGCTCAACGCGTCCGGCAGCAGCTGGCAGTACTCGGTGAGGATTATGTGGCGATACATGTCCGCCATACCGACTATCAAACTGACTATAAAAAGTATTTCAAAACAATACGCTCACAGTTGGAAAATAAACGTGTATTAGTCTGCAGTGACAATAGTGATGTCATTGAGCATGCCAGAATATTTTTCCAGCAAGCCGATGTTATCACTACCAGCGGACCTCAACTGAGCGGCGGCCAATGCCTGCATGTGCCTGCCAACTATAGTGACGAACAACAGCGTCATGATGCCCCGCATAGAGCCATCATCGACCTTATCGCTCTGGCCTGTGCAAAAACAATTCACATCCCTCAAATTATCAATATCAACCCAAACATCCATGATGGAATTTCAGGTTTCGCACGCTTGGCAAAAACACTCGCCCAAGACAAGCAGGTCATACAACAACTCACGCGCATAGCATAAGTGATTGATGTCCTATTTCGCGAGCGCCACACGCTCTTAGCCAGGCAGTATCACAGAGCGAGAGACACGACCATGCCGACGCTTGATCTGACATTATGCTCAAGCCACAATGGCTTTACAGCTGTTATGGAATATGAAAAGGTGACTGCATCTGATGCGAGCTGGCTAATTATTCATCTCAACTGTGTCATAGTCAGATAGCTCAGCGGGATAGAGCGTCCCCCTCCTTAGAAGAAGGCCTGAGGTTCGAATCCTCATCGGG
>DDIE01000032.1:39776-48257 GCA_002338385.1 Proteobacteria bacterium UBA1858 | reverse complement strand
CAACTCAATCGCAGCATCCATATCACCGTCAGATTCGCTTAAGGCCTTCTTACATTCCATCATCCCTGCGCCAGTTCGCTCACGCAGTTCTTTAACCATTGCCGCTGTAATTTGCATAGTAGTCACCTGATTAAATAAAAAAACTAGTCTGAACTTTCAGCCGGCTGTTCTGGTGTTTCTGCAGCGGCTGGAGTGCTTTTTTCAACTGGGGTTGCTTCAGCTGGGGTTGCTTCGACTGGGGCTTCATCTGTGGCGGGTTTCGCTTTGGCAGCCGCCTTCTTTTTAACTGGTGCTTTGCTCTTTACGGTTTTAGCTGGTTTCGCCGCCTTGGCCTTCTTATTGTCAGCATCTTTCACCTCGACAAACTCGTTTTCATCCCCACTCAGTGTTTGCGAGCTGGCTTTGGCCTGGATAACTTCATCAGCCACCACCGAGGTGTACAGTTGGATAGCGCGGATAGCGTCATCATTGCCGGGTACCACATAGTCAACACCCGTGAGAGGATTATTTGAGTCCACCACGGCCACCACCGGTATACCCAGTTTGACAGCTTCCTTGACGGCAATTTCCTCGTAACCCACATCGATGATGAATAAGGCATCTGGCAAAATGTTCATGTCCTTGATACCGCCTAGACTGCGATTAAGTTTTTCAACTTCGCGGCGTATTTGTAAGATTTCACGCTTGCCTAGTCGCTCGGCGCCGTTGCCCTCGAGCATTTCTTCTAATTCTTTGAGACGTTTAATCGATTGTTTAACCGTGTGGAAGTTGGTGAGCATGCCACCTAGCCAACGATTATTGACATAAGGCATGGCACAACGCTCAGCCTCGGTTTTGATTGCCTCACGTGCAGAACGCTTAGTGCCTACAAACAGCACTTTGCCTCCGTTGGCGACCATTTTACCCAGGTAGTTCAAGGCTTCACCAAACATGGGCAAAGACTTTTCCAGGTTAATGATATGAATTTTATTTCGCTCCCCAAAGATATAGGGGGCCATTTTCGGATTCCAGTAGCGAGTTTGGTGGCCAAAATGGACACCAGCCTCAAGCATCTGGCGCATAGTTACGTCAGTCATGATAGGTTTACTCCTTAATGAGGGTTTTAGACGTCCGTAGCTCCCATTCAACAACCAGGTGGGTATCCCAGCCTGGCACCCCGTTGAATGTGTCGAGATACGTGTAAATTTAGTATTTGCGCTAGGCGCGGGCGATTTATAGCACAATCTTGTCCAATCAACAATTTTATCGCCCTATTAAATAGTCTGATAGACTTCATGCATTAGTTGCAAGCAGCACTATCCGAGGCGCTGTGGAAGCCCCAGGGATGTGCGGCGGTGCCCACATGAGGAGCAAGTAATTGGGCGACATCTGAGGCACCTCGCGAACAAACACAATGACGCTTACTATAACCACCTAATTATTATGGCAATTCACATTAAATCAGCTGAAGAAATCGACAAGATGCGTGTGGCCAGTCGTTTGGCGTCTGAGGTCCTGCAAATGATCGAACCTCACGTGCAGGCCGGCATCACCACGCAGGCGCTGAATGACATTTGTCATGAGTATATTGTCAATACTCAGGGCGCCATTCCTGCGCCGCTCAATTATCGTGGCTTTCCACGCTCGATATGCACAACACTCAATCATCAGGTCTGTCATGGCATACCTGGCGAACGGGTGCTGAAAGCGAATGACATCCTAAATATTGATATTACCGTCATCAAGGATGGTTTCCATGGTGATACCAGCAAGATGTTTCATATCGGCAAACCGACCATTAAAGCCGTTCGGCTGGTTGACCTGACCTATCAAGCCATGAAAATTGGTATCGAGGCGGTTAGACCAGGAATTACTCTGGGTGATATTGGTCATCAGATACAATCTTTCGTGGAACAAAACCATTGCTCGGTGGTGCGAGAATACTGTGGCCACGGTATTGGCAAAGCTTTTCATGAAGAACCTCAGGTCTTGCACTACGGCCAACCCAATAGTGGTGAGACCCTGGTACCCGGCATGACCTTCACCATAGAACCGATGGTCAATGCGGGCAAACGACATGTCCGGTTGTTACCTGATCAGTGGACAGTAGTGACCAAAGATCACAGCCTGTCCGCCCAGTGGGAACATACTATCTTGGTTACCGACAGTGGTTATGAAGTGCTGACGCGACGGCCCGAGGAAACTTTCAGCTACGATGCCTAATTTAATTCAAGCACCGAGTTTCATTGCCCACTATGAATGGTGGCCGACTGAAGCGAAACAGTGGGCGCAATTAAAAGCCGATCCAAGAAGCCATAAGGCCTTAGTCCAAAACATCGAACAAGCAGTCATCGAGGCATTCACCCAGGGCCAAGCCGTAACTGAGTGTGTGCATGGGTACGCCGTTACCATTGATCATGTGCTCTGGCATGCCTGGCATACGCATGGTTTGCATACCCAGAATATTGCCTTAATTGCGGTCGGTGGCTATGGCCGTTCAGAATTACACTTGCAGTCTGATATTGACTTAATGATCCTGTTGGATGACAAAACTGACTCGAGCAGTGAACAGAAGCTCAGCGAGTTTTTGACCTTCCTGTGGGACAGTGGCCTGGATGTAGGCCACTCAGTGCGGACTATTGCAGAAGCCGTCGAAGAATCAAAAAAAGATATCACTGTCATTACCAGCCTGCTCGAGGCGCGCGCTATCTGTGGCAACATCAGTCTCTATAATGAACTTAAAGCAGCCACTGCAAATGAACGACTTTGGAACAGTAAAGACTTTTACCTGGCTAAACAGCAAGAAAAATTAGCACGCCATGCCAAGTACGGCGATACCTTGTATCAGCTTGAGCCTAATATTAAAGAGGGCCCAGGGGGGCTGCGTGATATTCAGTTCATCGACTGGATCACTAAACGACATTTCAACAACCGCACGCTGAACGACCTTATCTCGCATGGTTTCTTGCAAGAGCAGGAATACGATTTATTAAGTCATGCTCTGGAATTTTTTTGGAAAATCCGTTTCACACTTTTCTTGATCACGCGCCGACGAGATGAACGCCTGCTATTCGATCATCAGGTTGAATTGGCAAGACGCTCAGGCTTTAGCGACTCAAATGCCAACCTGGCAGTCGAACAGTTTATGCAGAATTACTATCGCCATTTGAGTGAGTGCTCACTACTGGTGGAATTACTATCCGCTCACTTCGAAGAGAATTATCTAGATCAGCCGAGTGCCACAGACCATAGCGACGTCGGTGCACACTATTATCGGTCAGGCGAGATATTGTCTATCAAATCAGCATCGACGCTACAGACCCATCCAGAAATTCTGCTCGAAATATTCCTTGTCTTACAGCGCGATCCAACCCTGACAAAAATCAGTAGTCAGAGCATCCGTCTGATCCGTGCTAATCTCGATTTAATCGATCATGAGTTTCGTAACACACCCGCCCATAAAGCACTCTTTATCGAGATATTACGCCAACCTCGACGTGTGGCTGACGCGTTAAATCGGATGCACAGCCTTGGTGTATTAGCCGCCTACTGGCCAGCCTTTGCGCGAATTGTCGGCCATATGCAGTATGACCTCTATCATGTCTACACAGTTGACCATCATATCTTGACCGTGCTGAAACAGGCACGCCGCTTAGGTGATAAAAAGCGCACCGAAGACGATATCAGCGCAATTTTTTACTCCCTACCAAAATTAGAAATCCTCTATCTGGCGGCCCTATTTCATGATGTTGCTAAAGGGCGCGATGGTGATCATTCCACGGAAGGCTCGCAAGAAGCTATGGATTTTTGCCTCGCTCACGGTCTCAGTCAATTTGATGCAGGGCTAGTGAGCTGGCTGGTAGAAAACCATCTTATTATGTCGGTGACTGCACAACATAAAGATCTCAATGATCCCAGCGTGGTGCAAGATTTTGCTGACCAGGTCGCCAATGTAATCCGTCTGAATTATCTTTATTTATTGACCATAGCGGACATCAAAGGAACTAATCCGGCCTTATGGAATAGCTGGCGTTCAACCCTGTTAGCCGATTTATATAAATATACCGCCTTTCAACTGCGGGCAGGTTTCCCGCGGGATAATGTCACGATTATAGCCGACCTCAAATCATCCGCACTCAGCCAGCTATTGCAGCGTGGCTACAGTGAACAACAGTGTGTGCAATTTTGGCAAGGCCATCATGATGATTATTTCCTGCGCCATACCGATGACGAAATCGCATGGCATACACATATTGGCTTAAGCAATAAGGCTGATCTGCAAGTTGATGTGCATATTCGAGAATTAGTTCGGCGTGGCTGCACCGAAATATTTATTTACGCGCCCGATCGTGATCATCTGTTTGCTAGTATCACCGATCAATTACACCAATTTAATCTAAGCATTCTCGATGCACGCATCATCACCTCCAAGACCGGCATCACTTATAATACCTTTAATGTCGTCAACCAGCAGGGGGTGGGTATTAATGATGCACAACAATATGAATTAATTCAGACCGGTATTAAACAAATATTGCAAGACAATGTCCTCAGCGATAATCCGATTGCTCAGTTTATTCCCACGCGCATGCTGCATTTCCAGGCAGCTCCGCAGGTCACGATTAAAAATGCTGAGCACTTAGATTACACCAGCCTGCACATCCATAGCCCTGATCACCCCGGTTTACTGGCAGACATTGCGCAAGCATTAGTGCAAGCTGATGTCAGAGTCATAGGCGCACGCGTGAGTACCTTGGGTGAAAAAGTACATGACATTTTTCATATCACTGATATGGCTGGACTTAAGATCACCCAATCACAACAAAAGGACGCCCTGATTAATTATCTGCAGGAAGAATTAACCCCTGCTGACAATAATCAGAGCAGTTATTCAATCTGATACAGGCTGATGCAGGCAGGCCGTCAATCCTGTCAACTGAGGTGATGCAGGCTACACACTGAGTTATACTCTCAGCACAAAAAATGGTGTCGCACGGAAAATATTTCAGGACACGCGTCTACCTCAGCGCGGCAGTGCCTGATAAACAGCCCAGCCCCGCGCTTGGCAGAGTCTGTAAAGTGAATTCATAACCCAGAACTGTCTGCACAGAACGACCACCAAATAACTATTAATCGCCAACGTTAAGGAAAATAATTATGAGTATTCAGGACATTATTGAAGGTGCCTTTGAAGACCGCGCAAATATCACGCCCAGCAATGTCAGTGATGAAATCAAAGTCGCCGTAATTGATGCAATGGCTCAGCTCGATTCTGGCCAACAGCGTGTTGCTGAGCAGCGAGAGGGTGACTGGGTCGTTAATGAATGGTTAAAAAAAGCGGTCTTATTATCCTTTCGCATAGAGGAAAACACACCTATGCAGGCCGGTTGCACACAATATTTCGATAAAGTACCGCCCAAGTTTGCTCACCAGTCAGAACAGGAACTGGCCGCTATGGGTGTGCGTGTTGTGCCTCCAGCCATGGCCCGCCGGGGTTCATATATTGCACCCGACGTGGTACTCATGCCCAGTTTCGTCAACATCGGTGCCTATGTCGATTCCGGCACCATGGTAGACACTTGGGCTACAGTCGGCTCCTGCGCCCAAATCGGTAAAAATGTTCACCTGTCCGGCGGTGTCGGTATCGGTGGCGTACTCGAGCCTCTGCAAGCAGCACCCACGATAATAGAAGATAACTGTTTTATTGGGGCGCGCTCTGAAGTCGTCGAGGGCGTTATTGTAGAGGAAGGCGCGGTGATCTCGATGGGTGTGTATATTGGTAAAAGCACCAAAATATTCAATCGTGAAACTGGCGAAGTCAGCTTCGGCCGTATCCCTGCAGGTTCCGTTGTCGTATCCGGCAACCTACCCTCCAAAGATGGTAGCTATAGTCTGTATTGTGCTGTGATTGTTAAGCAAGTCGATGAAAAGACGCGCAGTAAAGTCGGTATCAACGAGCTCCTCAGAGCCATCGATTAAGCCTGCTCGTATGATCACGCTGTATGGCCTCAAAAACTGCACCACAGTCCAAGCGGCAGGTCGCTGGTTAAAGGCACATGATCTCGCCTATGTGATGCATGATTTTCGCCAACATGGGCTCGAACAAGCGCACCTTGAGCACTGGCTACAACAGCTGGATTGGCAAACATTACTCAACCGGCGCAGCACAACCTGGCGCCAGCTTAGCCAACAGGATAAGTTAAACTTAGACTCGGTGCGTGCAGTGCAATTGATGCTTGCACAGCCCGCGCTAATTAAGCGCCCCGTGCTCACTTATGCGGATAGTGTTATGGTGGGTTTTAGTGAAGAAACATATAGTCAACTGCTGTGAATACAACCATAGAACTTAGCCAACAACTTATCCAAAAGCCATCCGTCACGCCTGATGATCATGGCTGCCTGGATCTACTTGCCGAGCGTCTGGCTGGCAGCGGATTCAGCTGTCAAATGCTGGCCTTTGAGAACGTCTCCAATGCTTGGATTGTGCGTGGTAAGCAAGCGCCATTATTCGTGTTTGCGGGCCACACCGATGTGGTACCCACAGGCCCAACTGAGCACTGGACGTACCCACCATTCGCAGGGCACATCGAAAATGGTCAACTACATGGGCGCGGTTCTGCTGACATGAAAACAGCCATTGCCGCGATGACTGTCGCCTGTGAAGAATTTATCCAAGAGCACCCTAAGCATAATGGCTCGATAGGATTTCTTCTCACCAGCGATGAAGAGGGCCCAGCTAAAAACGGCACCATCAAAGTCATTGAACATTTACAGGCCAATAATATTCACATTGATTACTGTCTGGTGGGCGAGCCCTCCAGTAGCAAGACCATGGGAGATGTGATCAAAAATGGTCGGCGCGGCTCGTTAGGCGCGCATCTCACTGTGCAAGGTAAGCAGGGACACGTGGCCTATCCACATCTAGCCATCAATCCCATCCATCACCTGTCAGAGATCCTCACCACACTGTCAGCTCTGGAGTGGGATCAGGGTAACGAGCACTTCCCGGCGACCACCTTTCAGGTATCCAATGTCCGTGCGGGCACAGGGGCCGATAATGTTATCCCAGGGAGTGCTGAGGCTTGGTTTAATATCCGTTTCTCAACTGAAATCACTGCCGAGCAAATTCAAGCGCGCGTAGCCAGCGTGCTGGAAAACTACCGCGTCGAAATTGATTGGCGCTTATCTGGTCAACCCTTCATCACGCCTGAAGGTCGACTGGTCGATGCTTGCAAGACAGCGATCAAACAAGTGACCGGTATTGATACACAATTATCTACTGGAGGCGGCACCTCTGACGGTCGTTTCATTGCACCGACTGGGGCAGAAGTTGTCGAGCTGGGCGTGACCAATGCCAGCATCCATCAGATCGATGAGCATACTAATATCGAACAACTGATGCAGTTAAAAGAGACCTACAAGCAGGTGCTCACCTCGCTGCTGCTCGACCAGTAGTGTGACCCGCTAACTGTCTTCCCAGACGCGCAAAAAATCCTGTAAGTGGGCCTGCTCAGACTCACGTAACATGTTCTTTAGCCGTATAACTTTCTGCGTGAGCAAATCAGGCGAACTGCGTCCGCGGATCAATTCGAAGTGGAGATAGACCAGATAAGTATTAAGCACGTCGGTCTCACAGTATTGGCGGATTTCATTCAGGGCACCCTGTTGGTACTTATCCCATACATCTGCGCCGCTCATGCCGTACTTACCAGGATAACCGAGCATGGTGGCAATCTCGTCCAACTTAGCGCCACCTCGGGGTTGATAGTTACCCAGCACGTCCATCAAGTCCGTATGGCGGGAATGAAAACGGCTGATGTAATTATTAAAACGAAACGATTGATTATCGTCACCCGTCTCCCAGTAGGTCGGGGCCTGCACACCGTGCAACAGCGCGCGATAGTTCAGCACTGGCAAATCAAAGCCATTGCCATTCCATGTCACCAAAGTAGGAATATGCTGTTCCAGACCCTCATAGAAACGCTGAATGATTTCTTTTTCTGTCGCATCGATATCACCCAGTGACCAAACTTTAAGCTGATCACCTTTTTCAAATACCACCGAGATGGCAACGATACGTTGCAGATGTAAAGGCATGAATTCACTGCCTGACTTCTGGAATTGCAAATGCTGCATGGCTTTGACCACGTCTTTGTCGGACAGGTCAGCACTCAAATTATGGACTTTACGACCTGACTCGAAATCAGGCACAGATTCAACATCAAATACGAGTATACTCATTCGGGATTATGCTTATTATTATCACATGCAATGCTAACAGTTCGGCACGCACAACTAAACTTTAATCCCACTGCTGCGCCCTATTCTGATGAGTACAGTGATTGCTACTTTTCTCAGGCTGGCGCGATCGAGGAATGTCGGCATGTATTTATACAGGGCAATGGTCTGCATCAGCGTTGGCAAAACAACGATTTTAGTATTGCTGAGCTCGGTTTTGGTTGTGGCATTAATTTTCTGACCACATGCACTGAGTGGCTACAG
>DDIE01000032.1:8711-39483 GCA_002338385.1 Proteobacteria bacterium UBA1858 | reverse complement strand
ATGCACTGAGTGGCTACAGCACGCCGATCAGTCAACCCGGCTGCATTATATCAGCTTCGAGAAACATCCCGTGCAGCCCGCACAACTGCAGAAGATCTATCAAACAATGGCCGTCGATCAGCGTCTGGCCACAGACTTACTCAATCAATATCCGCTCGCACTTCAAGGCTTCCATCGACTGCAATTGGCTGAGCAACGTATCACGCTGACCCTGATTTTTGGAGATGCCTTGAGTCAGTTGAAACAATGCGATTTCGAGGCCGATGCATGGTACCTGGATGGCTTCGCCCCAAGTAAAAATCCCGCGCTCTGGTCACAGGCTATCGCAGACGAGGTGTATCGTTTGACAACACCTGGTGGCACCCTAGCCACTTATAGTGTCGCGGCTAAGGTTAAGCAACATTTTCAAACAGCAGGTTTCGAGCTCCACAAACAAGCAGGCTTTGCAGACAAGAAACATATGCTCACTGGTGTTTGTCACAAGCCTGATAAACCGCAGCACTTTCACTACACACAGAAGAGCTGGCTGCAACCAGCAGCTGTAAAAACAGCCACTAAAGAGGTTGTTATTATTGGCGGCGGTATGGCCGGATTTTGTCTTGCTGGCGCTTTGGCTGAACGTGGCTGGCAATGCACAATAGTCGATCGTGAGCCAGCTCCGGCGATGGCGGGTTCAGGCAATCAGAATGCGATTCTTATGCCGCGCTTGAGTGTCGATCATGATATTCAATCGCAACTGACACTGCAGGGCTTTTTATTCTCGCGTCAGTTTTTTAATGCCCTCGATGCGCAGCAGAATGCACCATTGTGGCATGCCTGTGGGGCCATTCAGATTGCGCGCGATGCAATGCAAGCCCAGCGTATGCAACACATTGTTGCGCAGGAGAATATTCCTGCAGAGTTGATCCAAGTCATTGATCAACAACAGGCAAGTGCATTGAGTCATTGCCAACTCAGTGCGGGTGGCTGGTACATTCCGTTGGCTGGCTGGATTGTACCCAAACAATTGTGCCTCGCGCTGAAGGCTCAATATCCTGAACAGATAAAATTTATCGGTAGAGAAAAGGTGACTGCTCTGCAGTCACATGCTCGGGGCTGGCAGGTCATTACTGACAACAGAACTCTGCCCATTACTGAGCATGTTATTTTGGCCAATGCCAACGCCGTCACTGAGTTTGAACAATCCCAATGGTGTCGCTTACACGCTAAACGCGGTCAGCTGACCCATATCCCCTGCGCTCAGAGTAATGTGCATCCCAGAAAAATAATTTGCTCGGATGTTTACCTGACTCCGGCCGTCGATCAGCAGTATGTATTAGGCGCCTCATTCATTAGTGCTGATAACAGTACTCGGCTGAGGGAACGTGAACATCGAGAAAATTTGACCCGACTCAAAAAAATCATCCCAACAATGAACACCTCTAGTGCTGGTGTCGGTGGTCGTGCAGCTGTGCGTGCTGTCGGCCCAGACCGATTGCCTGTGCTTGGTCCCATCGCCAAGGAGCAGCAATTTCAACGCGACTTCCAAGCCGCGTCGGAGGGTAACACTCGCGTCCAATATCCGCGCCCAGACTATTATCCGGGCTTGTATATCGCTAGCGGTTTTGGTTCACGTGGTCTAGCGTGGATACCCTTGTGCGCAGAGGCACTGGCCTGTGTGATGAATGACGAGCCTGCGCCCTTGAGTCGCTCGATTCTGCAAGCCCTGCATCCAAGTAGAATATTGATGAAGCAACTCATCGGTCTGCAAAAAAAATAGGGTTAAGCGATCACTCAGCAGGCTGCCAAGCGTATGTGTTAATTCATCGGGGTTACACGCTTTGTGCAACCCACTCAATCAACTGGACTGAAAATAATTTAACCGCTGATATCAATCGCCGTGGTGATTTCTGCGACGCTATTGTTCTTGGTCAGTTTAGAAATCAGCATACCGCTACTGGCCTCAACGATAGCGATATAGCCTGTTTTACCATTATTGTTTTCATACAACGCTTGCAAGCCCAATGATGCCGCTAATAACCCGGCTTGGTGACTGCTGTGCTCATTGGTCAAATCAAGACTGATGAATAGGATATCCTGATCATCCACTTGCGCTTGTTCACGTGCCTGGCTGAGTTTGGGTGCTAATGCCTTACAGCTGGAACACCAATCTGCCTCAAAAAATACGGCAACAAATCTTGGTTTGGATGGATTGGTCATTTCGGCATAACTGAATGACATCAGTGCCACTAATACTGAGAAAACAAGAAACTTTAGGATTGACGAATGCGCTAGCATGGGCTTGATTACGAAGGACATATTCACTCTCTTTGATATTATGATTAACAATAGTTGAGATATGATTAGTTGATCTTAGTTCAATGACAATTCAGGTACACAGACCACTTGTTATCATCGATACTAAGCATATCACTTCGACTTACTCGTCAAATTGCTGAGTCAGTGCATCCAGGCGTTGTTGTAATACCGCTTGCTGCTCCAGCAGGGCTTGCGCCTCCTCGTCATCTAACGGTGTATCAAACAGCCCCTCTTGTTCGAGCAAACGATCCATCTCGGCAATGATCGCTTGCGCCGCACGCTCTTGCTGTTCTAAAGAGGGTAGATCAGGCAAAGGGATATCCTCCAACGGGTCAGTGCTCGGTGAGTCATTGAGTGGCGCAGTATCAAATACCAGACCGGGTGTGTGCTTGTTGTTTTTGAGTGTAGCCAAATCAGCAGGCTCTTTGAGCCCACTATTGAGTGAACTGGTCATGCTCGATTCAGACCTTGCCTGCGATGATGATTGACTATTTACCCCCCTCGATTGCGACTCTGAGGTTTGCCATAAATAAATAGACGTAGCGACAAATACGCCTAAGAAACCAGCAACAAGAATTCGATTAAACATCAACAGCCCACCAAGTCAGCTAAGATGGTTTTAGCGTGCCAGCTAAGACTATGCTTGTCTGTGATTAATATCACATTAAAGCTTCGTCAATAAATCCATTAATTTATTATTCAAGCACATCATTACCGAATAATTTTCGGACACTTTTTGCTAAAGCAGGATTGATGCGCTGACTGGATTTTGGGACTCGCTCAGCCAAGATTGCCAATAATGACGTCAGGACATTAACTCTGGCCGCATGCTTGTTATCTGCAGGAATGAGCAACCATGGTGCATTAGGTGTGTTGGTATAGGCCAGCATATCACTCCAGGCATCCGTGTAATCGTCAAATTGTTCATAGGCATCAAGATCTGCCTGAGTTAACTTCCAGCGTTTATCCGGTTTTTGAACGCGCTCAATCAAGCGAATTTTTTGCTGCTCCTGACTCAGGTGCATAAAAAATTTGACGATAATCGTGCCATCATCAACCAACCATTTTTCCAGCTGGTTAATTTCATCATAAGCACGCCGCCAAGTGGTCTCACTGACCAGCTGGTCGACCCGCTCAACTAATACTCGCCCATACCATGAGCGATCAAAAATAGTGATTTGTCCACCGCGCGGAAACAGCGGCCAAAAGCGCTGCAAGTAATGACCTGTGAGCTCCTTTGAACTGGGTGCACCAATGGGATAAACATACACACCACGCGGATCTAGCTTGTGCGTCAGGCGCGCAATTGTGCCACCCTTACCGGCAGCATCTGCACCTTCAAAGACTATAACAATACGATGTTGATGTTTGAAAATAGTCTGCTGATAGGCTAACAACTGACTTTGTAACTCATCCAGTTGTGCCTCACTGTCAGCACGCCGCATGGGTTCATGGGTGACCACTGTTTTAAGATCAATCACGCTAGCAGCAATCGAGCTTACATTCTGTTTAGCCATAATTTGCATTCGGAATAGAATTGGTACTCAGGATGCCTAGTATTTCGTATTAAGTCTGTGATGAATGTCACTGCTCGGGTATAAAAATGAGAGTTATTCGTATCTGTCGTGCATCCAAACCAGTACAACTGCCAACAGACAGTGTCATTGACCGCTTCGGCATAGTCACTGCTGGTATACTTTTAGTTTATGGATCCAATCACCCAAGGCGTCGTTGGCGCCTCAGCAGCGCTCGCGCTAAGCAACCAAAAACATGCTAAATCAGCGGCCCTGCTGGGTCTGCTAGGTGGGATGGCGCCCGATCTTGATATCTTTATTCGCTCCGACCATGACCCATTACTTTTTCTAGAATTCCATCGTCAGTTCACTCACTCGTTATTTTTCATTCCCATCGGTGGCACGCTTGTGGCATTGGTGTTATTTGCCTTGCTAAGGCGTCGTGTACCGTTATCGTTCAAACAGTATTGGCTGTTTTGCAGTTTGGGGTATGCCACGCATGCGGTCCTGGATGCCTGCACGACCTATGGCACATTATTGTTATGGCCCTTCAGCGATGTGCGTATCGCCTGGAACACGATCTCGGTGATTGATCCAATATTTACTCTGCCAATCATTGTGCTCATCATTGCTGGGGTACTCAGACGCCAACCACGCATGGCGCATCTGGCACTGGTATGGGCCGTTGCTTATCTGAGTCTGGGCGCGCTCCAGCACGCACGGGTACAGACAGCCGCTTGGGCGTTGGCAGCAAGCCGTGGGCATACACCAACGACGCTCGAAGCCAAACCCAGTCTAGGCAATATCCTGCTCTGGAAAACAATTTATCAAACCGAACAGCACTATTACGTCGACGCCGTTCACAGTGGTTGGCACAGCGTAATTTATCCAGGTGAATCCATTCAGCAACTGGATATTAAGCGTGACTTCGCCTGGTTAGACATACAGTCACAGCAAGCTGAAGATATTGAGCGCTTTCGCTGGTTTTCTAATGGCTATTTGGCACAACACCCCGAACGAGCGCATCACATTATTGATATTCGCTATTCCATGCTGCCAAATAAAGTCAGTGGACTGTGGGGCATCGGGCTTGCGCCTGATGTCAGGCCTGATCAGCACGTCAGTTATCAAGTGTACCGCCAAGCAGATGCCAAAACGAGACAGCAACTCTGGCGTATGATGCGTGGACAGACCATCAGTGAGTGATCAGTCTGTTGCAAGTGAATTATTTTTTGTCATTCCTTCTATTCTGCTAGACACTGATTTAGTAAACGCTGAACTTGTAAAGCCACTCTTGAAGCTGCCGCTAGCGACCAGCCAACACCCAGCAAGCCATTGCCGGATTGACTGTTGTAATTAATCGTAAGTTGCGGCTGTACGCCAGCGGTGCCTTCAGGAATTTCGATCGGAATACTGTATTGAGCTGCACCGGTGTTGCCTACACTGAAGTCGCCGGGTAGCGTCGCGACAAGCGTGTTCGCATATATCTGGGCAGAAGAAAAAAGACAGACTAGAAAGAGACCAAGCCGCGCGGAAGACGATCTCGCCAATAACCACCAAGTTTGGGATCGACTGGTAGAGCAGGTGATGTGCTGTAGCATGACACTCCTCCTTTTTTAGGAAGAATGTCATGCTTAGTTAGATTGTGTCTGTGATGTTTATCACTGGTCTATTGTTATTAATCGTATATTATTATTTTATATAACTAATACTATGCTTTAACTCACGCCAGCAATAATATGAATATCCAGAGTTAATATTGAGTTAACCATAAATACCTGTCGATATATAACGATCACCACGATCACAGATAATCACTACAATGGTGGCATTACTGACATGTTCAGACAGCTTGAGTGCTTCGAATAAGGTCGCGCCGGAAGAAATGCCCGCAAAGATACCTTCTTCACGCCCCAGGCGCACTGCCATGTGATCCGCATCAGCACGTGACACATAGAGTAATTGGTCAGCCACGGAGTGATCGAAAATAACCGGCTCATATTCTTTTGCCCATTTACGAATACCGGGTATTTGTGAGCCCTCCGCTGGATAGATTCCGATCATCTGAATATCAGGTTTTTTCTGGCGTAAATATTTAGACACACCCATGATCGTACCGGTGGTGCCCAGCGAGCACATAAAGTGGGTGATCTCACCACCCGTCTGCGCCCATACCTCTGGCCCGGTCGTTTCATAGTGAGCCGCGATATTATCAGGATTGGCGAATTGATCGAGCACTTTACCCTTCCCGTCGGCCTGCATTTGCAAGGCCACATCTCGTGCGCCCTCCATGCCCTGCTCACCGGATACCAGCACCAACTCGGCACCATAGGCCGTCATGGCCGAGCGGCGTTCAACGGTCATGGTCTCAGGCATGACTAAAATCATTTTATAGCCCTGCACAGCTGCGGCCATCGCCAGCGCAATGCCCGTATTACCACTGGTGGGTTCGATTAAGGTATCGCCCGGCTTGATGTCACCGCGTGCCTGCGCAGCCTTGATCATATTCAAGGCGGGTCTGTCTTTCACCGAGCCGGCTGGGTTATTCCCTTCCAGCTTTAATAAAATTGTATTGCTGGGATTAGGATTCATATATTGCAGCTTGACCAGCGGGGTATTCCCGACACAGTCAGCCATTGTTTTATATTGCTTAGTCATAGTGATTTCGGCTGTTATTTTTAATTATATTCCTAATTATAGTGTGCATAAATGTGTTCAAGTCAGACTATTATTTGGCGAATAGCATGACATGCGCGACCGCATAGGCAGCTTCATCCGCGATACTCAAGAGCACGTGTTTGTCCTGCAAATTCAGGCGTTGCGTGCAGTCTTGAGTGAATTTAAGCTCAGGTTTACCCAGTGCGTCATGTTCGACATACATGTCAGTAAATGCCAACTGCGTGCCTATCCCCGTGCCTAGTGCTTTAGCCATCGCTTCTTTCACCGCAAAACGTTTGGCCACATAGGCCGCTTGGTTTGAGTAGCTTTGACACTCGCTAATTTCACTCGCATGTAAGATTTTTTGCATAAAGCGAGGACCATTCTTTTGCGCGAGAATCGTCTTGATACGCTCGACTTCGACAATATCAATGCCGGTGCCAGTGGGCATCATAATGGTTCGCCCAAGATCGCGGCGCGCATATCTTTGATTGATTGCGCCAAACCGTTGAATAGTGCATCAGCAATCAGTGAATGTCCAATATTTAACTCATTCATATTATTGATTTGTGCAATTGATCTGACATTACCCAGATGCAGACCATGACCCGCGTTAACCACCAGACCCAGCTGATGCGCATGGGCGGCGGCGTCTTCGAGACGATTCAGCTCATGCTGGAGTTGCTCACCTGATACCTCAGCATAGCGCCCAGTGTGTAATTCAATAATCGGTACCCCAATGTCTGCCACGGCATCAATCACCAAGGGATTAGGTTCGATAAACAGTGAGACCAGTATGCCGGCTTCTTGCAGTGCCTGAGTGAGATCCTGCAGGCGCGGACGATGCGCCATCACGTCCAGCCCGCCTTCGGTAGTGAGCTCTTCGCGTCGCTCGGGCACAATGCAGCAATAATCTGGCTGCACTTCGATGGCAATTTTTTGCATCTCATTGGTGGCAGCCATTTCTAGATTCATACTACTTTTAATCACTTCACGTGCGGCGTATACGTCTGCATCCTGTATATGGCGGCGGTCCTCCCGCAGATGCATGGTGATGCCATCGGCGCCGGCTGCCTCGGAAATTTGAATCGCTTGGATCAAATCAGGATATGCCGTACCACGCACTTGTCTTAGGGTGGTCACATGATCAAGGTTCACCCCCAGTCTTACCTGTTTCTGCTGCACTTATTTAGCTCCTAATAATTGTCTGGTCATAATAGGTTTACCGTCCAGATAGTATTTTATCAAACCTCGCAAAAAAGATTTTGCCTGTGGCCAGTCTTGTTGAGCCAGCTCTTGTTGGTGTAACTGGCGTAGGATATGCCCACTCACCCGGTTCCAGCCACCGGGCTGAGCCGACCCAGTGCTACCTGCGGTGATCAGCGTTGGCCCGCTATCAGGCTGATAAAGATACTCGGCCTCGGGCAACACTGCCTGTTCGGTATGGCAATCATATTCCAGCTGCAAAGGATGGCCGATAATAGTTAACAGGTGTATCTCAAAAAATCTTAATACCGCCTCATTGAGCGGTGCGGCTGTCATCTCCGCCAGGGTTTGCTCATAGCACTCGAACAGTTCAGGTGCAGGACTCATTTTGGGTAGCAGTGCGAGAATTAATTCATGCACATAAAAACACTGGATGTGGGTACGAAAATCATTGCGATAACTGGACTTCTCCAATTCATATTTGGTCAGCGTGACTAATTCGCCTTTGCCCGTCCACGAGAGCTGCATTTTGATAAACGGCTGCAATTGATGACTGCCTTTCTTGCGCGCACCCCGACACACCATATGCATGAGCCCATGCTCCTGGGTCAGCGCATACACTAACAGGCTGGTTTCACGATAAGGACGTGTATGCAGAATGTAAGCTGGTTCTAATTCTACCCGCATGCATTAACCCTCACTGTTCATATTTGCCGACCACCTGCGGATTGTCTTGCCAGTCTTTATTCAGTTTCACCCAGATTTCCAGATGCGCTTTAATATCTAACTGACGCTGCATGGCTTTGCGCGCACGGGTGCCAATTTTTTTTAGCATGTCACCTTGCTTACCGATGAGGATAGATTTTTGGCTTTCTTTTTCCACCCAGATGACCGCAGCAATATGAATTGGGTCGGTACTGACATCATACTTTTCAATTTCCACATGGGTGGCATAGGGCAGCTCTTTGTCCAAATAGACAAATGCGGCTTCACGAATCAATTCAGCACAGATAAAGTTACTACTGCGGTCAGTCAAGTATTCATCCGAATAATAAAATGCTGATTCAGGCAGATATTGTTTACTCACCTCGACTAGGCTCTGGATATTATCGCGCTTGAGTGCCGACACTGGTACAATCTCAGCATAATCATATTTTTCTGAGCTGAGGGTTAACAACTCAAACAGTTCTTCCCGCTTAGCCAGCTTATCAATTTTATTAATGACCAGTATCACCGGACATTCAACCTCGCGCAGCTGCCTGAGAATATGTTCTTCTTCACGCGTCCAGCCACCGCGGTCAATTAGCATATAGATAAGATGCACATCATGTAGCGCGTTAAGCGCATTTTTGTTCAGCACGCGATTGAGTAATTTCTTCCCGCCCAAATGGATGCCGGGCGTATCCACATAGACAAATTGAGCGTCCTGATCCGTGCGCACCCCCAAAATACGATGCCGTGTAGTCTGCGGCTTGTAGCTCACAGAGGACACTTTTTGCCCCACTAAGCGATTGAATAAGGTCGATTTACCGGCATTGGGTCGGCCAATAATGGCGATATAGCCGCAGCGCGTCTGCATCCTATTCGGTGCGTAACTGGGTTAACAAGGCCAACGCCGCCGCCTGCTCAGCTTTTTTCTTACTCTTGCCTTCGCCCTGGGCGGATTGATTCAAGGCCAGCACTGCGCATTCCACCTGAAAGTGCTTGTCATTACCCTCACCCCATTCTTTGCTCAATGAATAATTCGGCACCTCAATCTGCTGGGCCTGCAGATATTCTTGTAGGCGGGTTTTAGGGTCTTTCAATTCATTGAATTCAGGCAATTGTTGCAACTGCTCAGTGTATAGTTGAGCCACAAAATCGGCCGCAAATTGAAATCCTCTGATCTGATAGACCGCCGCAATGATCGCTTCTAGACTATCAGCCAATATTGATGAACGGTAATGACCTCCCGTGCGGCGCTCGCCTGAGCCAAGTTTAAGCACATCACTTAAACCGGCTTGTTTGGCAATTTCAGCCAAAGCCCGTTTGCATACTAAATGAGCACGCAGACGACTTAGATCACCTTCTGTGGCGTGCGGAAATTTTTCAAATAACAGCTGTGCGATCACTAAACCCAGCACGGCATCACCCAGAAACTCCAAACGCTCATTATTATCTTTGCCCGCACTGCGATGTGTGAGTGCGGCGGCAAATACCTTCGAGGAGGTAATGTCCTCAGGCAATGAAAGCAAGTTATTCAATCGTGCTTCCAATACGGCTGAAGTTAAACTGACCCCCGGCAATATCCCAGCTCATCCAGATAAAAAATGCTTGGCCCACTAAATTTTGCTCGGGCACGGTGCCCCAATAACGGCTGTCATTACTGTTATCACGATTATCACCCATGACAAAATATTCGCCGGGTGGCACCTGCCAGCGCCCATTAATCGAGTGGCGCCGTTGGTCCAGTAATATTTGATGATCAATCGCAGGCAGCTTCTCCAGTTTCTGCAGCGCACCTGTCATTGCGGCATCACGCCCCTGACCGGTGAATACACCCAGTTTCACCTGCGGCATGCGCTGATTGTTGATAAACAGTTTTTTATTCTTATATTCAACAATATCACCTGGCAGACCCACTACACGCTTGATGTAGTCTAGATTGGGTTGTTGTGGATACCTGAACACAATGACATCACCACGCTGCGGCTGACCATTCGCGATGAGTTGAGTATGTAACACGGGCAGGCGCACACCATAGGAAAACTTGTTTACCAGAATGAAATCACCATGTAACAGAGTCGGCATCATCGAGCCTGAGGGAATCCTAAAGGGCTCGACAATGAATGACCGCAGGATCAACACAGCGATCAGCACAGGAAAAAATGATTTCGCCTGATCGATATACCAGGGTTCGGATTGATCGCGCTTGGCGCGCCGTGCGGCCCAGACGGTCTTGTCCAGCAGGACAATAATGCCGGTGATGGCACTGGCAAGGACAAGGATTAACTCAAGATCAAAATTCATATTCTTTCTTAACAGTCATTTTTGAGGTCACTGTCTAGCAGTGCATGGCAAGCGCTAGTGTACCCTAAGACATGACCGGATGGGTTGCTCAGCCAGATGCAACCAGTACGCGCAGCACTGCGTAGGATTACTAATATGACTATATTGTCATATTTAATATACTGCATGTATCCCAATTTAATTGACCATGAAATTATGTCGGTCCAGCAACGCATTGGTCACCAAGACGTGTCCCCAGCTAAACAACGCAAGCGCAGTGTTTTTCACACCATCAACCAGCTATTGATCACAACGATTGTGGTGATCGCCATGACATTGATGAGCTTCGCGTTTTACCAAAACCATCTGCCACAGGTCGCCTTAATCCTCGCCCTGCATACTTTATTTATGGTCTGGCTGTTATTGGCCGTGACTGATCTCAACTATCAGGCGTACTCACTGTATCCACTGTTATTACTCTTGCTGGTATTTGATGATTTTCCGATTGCTCTGCAATTAACCATCATCGCCGCACTTACCTTGGTATGGTGCAAGGCCATGCGCTATGTGCTGGGCACACTGAAATTTATCGATAGAAAAGTCTAATTAAGGTTGTGTAAGAAGATTCAAATGGTCGGGGTGAGAGGATTCGAACCTCCGACCCTCGGCACCCCATGCCGATGCGCTACCAGGCTGCGCTACACCCCGGACATATTCTGATGTGTTTTCCTAGTGACCTTTTTCGAGGAAGGCAAACAGCTCTTCCAGTTCTTGGCGTGTTTGTTGCAAATGCGCCAGTGATTGTTGATCGGCCGTGTGGTCTGCTGGTGCACTTGCTGCGGCTTGCGCTTGTGGCTCGTGCTGACCCGCGAGGTTCTGGCGAGCACCCCCTATGGTGTAACCCTGTTCATACAGCAAGCTGCGAATTTGGCGAATCAGGACCACGTCATGACGCTGATAATAACGTCGATTGCCACGTCTTTTGACCGGCTTGAGGGTAGGAAACTCTTGCTCCCAGTACCGCAGCACATGGGGCTTTACGTCACACAATTCGCTGACTTCACCAATGGTAAAATAACGTTTGCTAGGGATGACTGGCAACTCGCTATTATTGCTAGCTTCCAGCATGTTCTTCCACCCTTGATTTTAATTTCTGGCCGGGGCGAAAAGTGACTACTCGACGTGCGGTGATTGGTATTTCTTCACCTGTTTTAGGATTACGCCCAGGTCGTTGATTTTTATTGCGCAGGGTAAAATTACCAAAGCCTGACAGCTTAACCTCTTCACCATCTTCTAAGGCAATACGAACTTCCTCGAAGAAAACTTCTACCAGTTCCTTAGCTTCACGTTTATTTAAGCCGAGTTCTTCATATAGGTTTTCGGCCATGTTTGCTTTCGTAAGTGCCATATCAAGAGCTTCTTAACTCAGCGTTATAAGTTTGACTTAACTGAGTGATTATATTGGACGTAATGGTATCAACCTGCTGATCCTTCAGGGTGCTGGAAATATCTTGCAAAATCAAGCCCAAAGAGACACTTTTTAGGCCCTCAGAGACACCTTCACCCTGATAAACCGAGAAGATAACGATATCTTGCAACGCGTCGATTGCGAGCATTTGGATACAATCAATTAGCGCTTGCACCTCGACCTCCTGACTCACTAGCACAGTGATATCACGTCGAACCTGTGGAAACTTTGACCATAACTGGAACTGCTGATGCGTTTTTTGCAGCCAGTCTGAGGTGATGGCCAGCTCAAATACAATCACTTCACGCTCTGCCATGTCAAGTGCCTTGGCTGTGTGAGGATGCAGTACACCAAGACACCCAATGACCTGATCCCGATAGCAAATATTGGCTGATTTACCTGGATGCAGACCCATGATTTGCGCCGCCTTGAAAACCAGCTCAGGCGCACTACCCAGTGATTGGAATAGCTGTTGCAGATGTCCTTTGACATCATAGAAGTCGCTCTGCTGAGTGGGCACACCCCACTGTCTGGGCTGGTTATCACCTACCACCACACCGGCGAGCACCTGAGTTTGCTCTAGACGCTCACGGTCTCGATATTTGCGCCCTATTTCATACAATCTAACGGCCGTTTGTTGGCGTTTGAGGTTATAGCCAGCGGCACTGCATAAGCCCGGCCAGAGGCTGGTGCGCATATGAGAGAGCTCACTCGAAATCGGATTAGCCAGCGCTTTAGCGGGTTCCTCAGCAAATAACTGGCACCATTCTTGGGGCATAAAACTGAATGTGACCGCTTCGGTATAGCCCATGCTGACTAGATTTTGATGCAAATCATAAAGTGCATCGGATTGGCTGGCCTGTGGCGCCAGCACATTGTGTGCCGCCAGCGGCTGGGTGGGAAATTGGTCATACCCAGACAGACGCGCAATCTCCTCGATTAAGTCTTCCTCAATGGCCAGATCAAAGCGATAGCTGGGGGGACTGACCTGCAGCCCTGCTGCGGTGGTCACGACTGCGCAACCGAGATTCTCAAACATGGTCGCTATATCATCTGGCGCAAGCTCAATGCCCAGCACGCGTTGGACGCTGCTGAAGGCCAAATCGATGCTGGGCATGACTGGCATATGTGCTGTGCTGAGCTGCTCGATCACCGGTCCGACCGCGCCCTGCGCATACTTCACTAGCAGCGCGCTGGCACGATGCATGGCGTGCAGTGGCAGCTGTGGATCGACCCCACGCTCAAAACGATGGGAAGATTCGGTATGCAGACCGAATTGACGTGCCTTACCCGCAATCGCCAGCAAATCAAAATAAGCACTTTCCAAGAAAATATTTTGCGTGGTCGTTGTAACCGCTGAGCTTTGCCCACCACTGATGCCGGCTAAAGCGAGGATTTGGGCATCATCCGCAATCACCAGATGTTCATCCGATAGCGTAATTTCCTTACCATCCAACAGCACACAGCGCTCGCCTTGGTGCGCCATGCGGACATTAATTTGGCTATTCAGTTGGTCAAGATCAAATGCATGCATGGGCTGCCCCAGCTCCAGCATCACGAAGTTACATATATCGACCACAATACTGATGCAGTTGATGCCGCTACGGCGCAGCGCTTCTTGCATCCATACGGGTGTTTTTGCCTGTGCATTAACGTTGTTAATGACACGCCCGCAATAGCGCGGACAGTGTTGAGGGACACTCACATTGACTGGAAAAACCTCTGCATGTACTGGCGCTAACTCGCTTATCTCGGGGGCTGTCACAGCGATGTCATACAAGGCACTCACCTCACGTGCAATGCCAGCTACGCTCAAGCAATCGGAGCGATTAGGGGTTAAATCAATATCCAACACCACATCATCTAAGTGCAAGGCCTGAGTGATCGGTTGACCCAGCGGCAGACTGTCATCCAGCTCCCACAAACCATCAATCTCATCCTGCATGCCCAATTCACTGGCGCCACACAACATGCCAAAGGAATCCACGCCGCGCAGCTGAGCAGCTTTGATGGTCATACCGCCAGGTAATACTGTGCCTTCAGTCGCCAAAGCTACCGTCAGGCCTGCGCGCGCATTTTTTGCGCCACAGACAATCTGGCGCAGCTCATCGCTGCCGACACTGACTTGGCATATTTGTAATTTATCCGCATCGGGATGAGGCGCGGTTGATTCAATACGTGCAACCACCACACCGGTCAGGTCAGGCGCAACTGGCTGGAGACCATCCAGCTCCAGGCCTGCCATCGTGAGTCGCTCACCCAGTTGGAGCGCACTTGCGGCCGGTTGCACCCACTCTCTTAACCATTGTTCGCTGACTTTCATAGGTCTATCTTATGCCCTGAACTGTTGTAAGAAACGCATATCATTTTCATAGAACATACGTAAATCACGGACACCGTAATACAGCATCGCCAGGCGTTCGACCCCCAGACCAAAAGCAAAGCCATTGTAGTGCTGGTGATCTATGCCAACCTGCGAAAAGACATTCGGGTGGACCATGCCGCAACCCATCACTTCTAACCAATGTGCCTGACCGTCATCATCCAACCATTCAATATCCACCTCTGCCGAAGGCTCTGTAAATGGAAAATAAGAGGGACGAAAACGGATGCCGAGTTGGTCGTTGTGAAAAAAAGCATGCAGAAATTCGATCACCAGTCCCTTGAGTTGGGCGAAGTTAACATTTTTATCGACCAACAAGCCTTCTACCTGATGGAACATCGGACTGTGAGTAATATCCGAGTCACAACGATAGACCCGGCCGGGTGCGATAATTCGGATCGGTGGCTGCTCATTTTGCATGGTGCGTATCTGCACCGAAGAAGTATGCGTCCGCAGCAATAAACCGTCAGCAAAATAGAACGTATCATGCATGGCGCGCGCCGGATGATGCGGTGGAATGTTCAACGCTTCAAAGTTATGAAAATCATCTTCGATTTCGGGGCCATCAACCACCGAGAAACCATGCCGCTGGAACAGCTTTTCGATGCGCCGTAGGGTAATCGTGACCGGATGCAAAGTACCAACCACATCGGTACGCCCGGACAGAGTGACATCAATGGTTTCGGATTTGAGTTTGGCGTCGATGGCAGCCGTCTGCAGCTGCGCTGTTTTAGTTTCCAGCTGGGCCTGAATGGCTTGTTTAACTTCATTGATGCGCTGACCTGCAGCCGGCCGCTCGGCCGCCGACAACTGACCGAGGCGCTTGAGTTGTTCGGTCACCAAGCCTTTTTTACCCAGATATTGCACGCGTAATGCTTCAATATCCTTGAGTCCATCACAGACGCTGATGGCTTGACTGGCCGTGGCTAATAGTTGCTCAAGTTCGCTCAATGTTATTACCTGTAAAAACGATGTTTGTATTTATGTATGGCGCCGGATAGGACTGTGTCATATCGCAATCTATGCAGCAAGATCAGACGCAATAATTATGTCCATCTCTGAGCTGCAAGTGGGCGCTCGCTGCGGCAATAAAAAAGGGAAAGATAATTATCTTTCCCTTGTGCTACATAACTTCTTTTGGGGCCGATTATAACTGTGCTTTAGCGCGCTCAGCTAATTGACCAAAAGCGGCAATATCATGCACGGCAAGATCTGCCAACACTTTGCGATCGACCTCGATTGAGGCTTTATTCAAACCATCAATCATACGACTGTATGAGATACCAAACTGTCTGGCGCCTGCATTGATACGCGCAATCCACAATGTGCGGAATTGGCGCTTTCTCTGGCGACGGTCACGATAGGCGTACTGGCCTGCTTTGGTGACAGCCTGATTGGCTACGCGATAGACATTCTTGCGTGCGCCATAATACCCTTTGGCTTTGGCAAGCACTTTCTTATGACGGGCACGTGCTGTGACTCCACGTTTAACTCTAGACATTATTGTTTCCTTTAACTGCTATTCTTATTTTATGCGTTCTGCTTGCACTACTGCTGCTCTAGCGGTAGTGGCCGTTAAGCATACGGCATCATGCGACGGATCATTGGTGTATCGACTTTATCAACTATGTCGACACTACGTAAATGACGCTTACGCTTGGTGCTTTTCTTAGTCAAGATATGACGCAGATGCGACTGCGAGCATTTGAAACGGCCGGTGGCTGTCTTCTTGAATCGTTTGGCTGCGCCTCTGTTAGTTTTTAATTTGGGCATTATCTTTCCACTATCTTGTGTTGTGTAACTGCTATTATTTTTTCTTCTTCGTGGGCGCCAGCACCATCACTAGTTGACGACCTTCCATTTTAGGACGTTGTTCGACATCCCCATAGTCTTCCAAATCAGCTTCCAGTCGATTGAGTAATTGCGCACCTAATTGCTGATGCTGCATCTCGCGCCCGCGATAACGTATTGTTATCTTGGTCTTGTCACCGTCTTCAAGAAACTCAATCAGTTTTCTGAGCTTAACCTGATAATCGCCTTCCTCTGTGCCTGGTCGGAATTTGATTTCCTTAACTTGAATCTGTTTCTGCTTCTTCTTGGCCAAGTGCGCGCGTTTACTTTGCTCGAACTTAAATTTGCCATAATCCATTACACGGCACACAGGCGGTTGTGCATTGGGAGAAATCTCTACCAGATCCAAATCCGCTTCACCGGCCATGCGTAAGGCCTCTTCAATTTTAACCACGCCGACGTTGTCGCCAGTGGCATCGATCAGTCTGACTTCTGGATCAAAAATTTCTTCGTTCAGGCGAACATCTTTACTCGCGCTAATATCTGGCTCCTATAGTTACTCTTGATTGCTGACATCCAATTCTGCAGTCAATAATTCGAGCAAGGCTTCAATTGTGATTGAGCCTCGATCTTCACCTTGACGGGTACGAACAGCGACTGTTTGCGATTCTACTTCTCGATCACCTGCCACGAGAAGATAAGGAATGCGTTGAATTGTGTGCTCGCGAATCTTATAGCCAATCTTCTCATTTCTCAAGTCGATATTGACTCGAAATCCTTCATTTTGCAGCAATTTTTGGATATTTTTGGCATATTCAGCCTGCGCATCGGTGATATTCAGCATAATCGCCTGTACGGGTGCCAGCCAAAGTGGCAGATTACCGGCATGATGTTCAATCAAAATTCCAATGAAGCGCTCCAACGAACCCAGAATGGCGCGGTGTATCATGACCGGCACCTGTTTGGAACCATCCTCACTGATGTAGCTGGCATCCAGACGGCCTGGCATCGAGAAATCCAGCTGGATTGTGCCACACTGCCAGCGTCTACCCAGACTGTCGCGTAGGGTGAATTCGATTTTGGGGCCGTAAAACGCGCCCTCACCTGGCTGCAGCACATAGTCTAAGCCTTTATCCTGTAAGGACTGTTTAAGACTGTCTTCAGCCTGATCCCATAACGTCTCTTCACCCACGCGCTGTTCCGGTCGGGTCGACAGGGCCAGTTCAATCGTGTCAAAACCAAAATCCGCATACACTTCAAACGTCAGGTCAATCAGCTTGGTGACTTCTTCCTGTAATTGACTCTTGGTGCAAAAGATATGGGCATCATCTTGCACAAAACGCCGCGCGCGCATTAAGCCATGCAAAGTACCGGAGGGTTCATTACGATGAACCGTACCAAACTCAGCAATTTTGTAGGGCAAATCACGATAGCTTTTTAAACCTTGATTAAATAATTGCACGTGACAGGGGCAGTTCATCGGTTTCACTGCAAATTCCCGGTTTTCTGATTGGGTAGAAAAAATCATATCGCCAAATTTGTCCCAGTGACCGGACTTTTCCCATAGCGAACGATCCAGCACTTGGGGAGTATGTACTTCGTTATAGCCTCGGGTGGATAATTTCCCGCGGATGTAACTCTCCACAGTACGATAGAGCTGCCAACCACGTGCATGCCAGAACACCATTCCGGGAGCCTCTTCCTGAAAATGGAACATATCCATTTGCTTACCCAAGCGGCGGTGATCACGCTTTTCAGCTTCTTCTATCGCCGTCAAATAGCGCTTGAGTGACTTTTTGTCTGCCCACGCAGTACCGTAGATGCGTTGCAACATGGTGTTGTTGGCATCGCCACGCCAATATGCACCGGCCAACTTAGTTAACTTAAAGGCACGCAAATGACGCGTGTTGGGTACGTGCGGACCACGACACATATCGGTGTATTCTTCATGATGATAGAGCGCGATGACTTCGCCGTCAGGAATCTCGCTGGCAATTTCCACCTTATAATCTTCGCCGCGCGCCTGGAATGCCGCGACAGCCTCATCTCTGGATACCACCTGCCGAATCACGTCGTAATCCTTCTGGATGAGTTGCTCAATTCTTTGCTCGATGGCCGCTAAATCCTCCGGCGACAAACTGCGTTCATACTCGATATCGTAATAAAAGCCGTTTTCAATCACTGGCCCAATCGCCATTTTGGCGGATGGGAATAATTGCTTCACAGCATGGCCGATTAAATGGGCAAACGAGTGGCGGATGATGTCAATTCCAGCCTGATCTTTACTGGTAATAATGGCTAGCTCAGCATCATCTTGAATGGTTACACAGGCATCGACCAGCTCACCATTTACGCGTCCAGCTAAAGTCGCTTTGGCTAAGCCTGGACCAATTGATTGAGCCACTTCGGCAACAGTGACTGGATGATCGAAAGATTTGATATTGCCGTCTGGCAGCGTGATTTGAGGCATTACGTTCTCCAGTGGTGGCCCATACGAGAGGTCACATGATATGTTTTAGCCTGCTCTAGGTGTGGCTACTCAGACAACACACTAATGCAAGTTTGGTAGGCGCGATTGGATTCGAACCAACGACCCCCACCATGTCAAGGTGGTGCTCTAACCAACTGAGCTACGCGCCTGCGATTACTCCTGCGAATACAGGATTGCGAAAAATACCACAGACACTATTAAAGATACAGGTGCAGCGGATATTTATCCGTGCCGCTTAGCTGGCCTCAGTCAGTGGCGTCTCAAATGCAACGCTCTTGAGCTGCTGTATTTCATCCCGCAAACGCGCCGCATCCTCAAACTCGAGATTGCGTGCATATTCATACATTTTCTGCTCCAGTTGATGAATTTTCTTGACTGCCATCTCAGCTGTCAGAGTGCCATATTCGCCATGTTGTTCAGCCACCGCTTTAATTTGTTGATGGCGTTGCTGGTCATACTTGGACTGAGCCCCTTCCATAATATTACCGACCGCTTTTTTAACACTGCGCGGCACGATACCGTGTTGCTTATTGTGCGCGACTTGTTTTTCCCGACGGCGCTCAGTCTCCTGAATGGCACGCTCCATCGAGCCGGTCATTTTATCGGCGTACAAAATCGCTTTGCCGTGTAAATTACGGGCGGCCCGACCGATCGTCTGAATTAGTGATCGATCAGAACGCAAAAAGCCTTCCTTATCCGCATCCAAAATCGCCACTAACGATACCTCGGGGATATCCAAACCCTCGCGCAGTAAGTTAATACCGATCAGCACATCAAATAGTCCCTTACGTAAATCTTGAATGATCTCGACGCGTTCAACTGTATCAATATCAGAATGAAGATAGCGCACGCGCACACCATGCTCATCCAGATACTCGGTCAGATCTTCGGCCATACGTTTAGTTAATGTGGTGATCAGCACCCGTTCTTGCTTAGCCGCACGTAGATTGATTTCAGACAACACATCATCCACTTGTGTGGTCACCGGACGCACTTCCACTTCTGGATCCACCAAACCGGTTGGGCGGACGACTTGCTCCACCGTCAGTCCCGATTTTTCCCCCTCGTAATTACCCGGGGTGGCCGAGACATAAATCACCTGTGGCGAGAGCGCTTCAAATTCCTCAAATTTGAGCGGGCGATTATCTAAAGCAGAAGGCAAGCGAAAGCCATACTCAACCAGAGTCTCTTTACGCGAACGGTCACCTTTATACATACCACCAAACTGCGGCACAGAGACGTGACTCTCGTCCATCACCATGAGCGCATTATCTGGTAGATAATCTAGCAGACAGGGGGGTGCCTGACCGGCCCCGCGTCCACTCAGGTAACGTGAGTAATTTTCAATCCCCGAGCAATAGCCCAACTCATGCATCATTTCCAAATCATAGCGCGTGCGTTGCTCGAGGCGTTGCGCTTCGACTAATTTATCAACCCCGCGCAATTGTTCGAGCCGCTCTGTTAATTCCTCTTTGATCTCATCACAAGCATTCAAAATAACCTCGCGCGGCGTCACGTAATGAGATTTGGGGTAGATGGTCAAGCGTGGCACTTTACGTAATACCTCACCCGTGAGTGGATCAAAATAGCTCAGCTGCTCGATCTCTTCATCAAATAATTCCACCCGGATTGCTTCCCGTTCCGATTCAGCCGGATGCACATCGATCACTTCCCCGCGCACGCGAAAGGTACCGCGCTTGAGTTCGACATCATTCCTGGTGTATTGCAACTCGGCCAGACGCCGCAGGATTTTACGCTGATCAGTAACATCACCACGATCCAGATGCATGACCATATTGAGATATGAACGTGGATCACCCAAACCATAGATCGCGGAAACAGTCCCCACAATGACCGTATCATTGCGTTCGAATAATGCTTTGGTGGCGGACAATCGCATTTGTTCGATGTGATCATTAACCGAGGCATCTTTCTCGATAAAGGTATCGCTGGAGGGTACATAGGCCTCCGGCTGATAATAATCATAGTAAGAGACGAAATACTCGACGGAATTGTCTGGAAAAAAGGTTTTCATTTCGCCATATAACTGAGCCGCCAGGGTTTTATTCGGTGCCAACAAAATCGTTGGCCGCTGCACTTGCTGAATCACATTGGCGATGGTGAATGTCTTACCCGAACCTGTCACCCCAAGCAGGGTTTGATGCGCCAGACCATCGTTCAGGCCCTCTACCAGCCCAGCAATCGCCGTCGGCTGATCACCAGCAGGCTCAAATTCTGAATGGATCGAAAATTCTTTGGTCATTCACTTATCGCTTTCAGCAAAATACAGTATCATCCGAGCTTGGAAGCTCATATTAAGGCCCGCTTGCTCTGGCTGGCTTGACGACTATTTAGGGAAAAACTCAATTGGACATTAAATTATCCTCTCGCGTCACAAGAATCAAACCATCACCAACATTAGCCGTGACAGCGAAAGCCAATCAGCTTCGTTCAGAGGGTATTGATGTCATCAATCTGGCTGCGGGTGAACCTGACTTTGACACTCCAGATCATATAAAACAAGCGGCCAATCAAGCGATTGCCGATGGCCAGACCAAGTACACGCCGGTGGGCGGCACAGTAGCGCTTAAGAACGCCATTATTGCCAAGATTCAACGTGATTCAGCTGTCCAGTACCAAGCCAATGAAATTTTGGTCTCCAGCGGTGGCAAACAAAGTTTTTATAATTTATGCCAAGCTGTCATCGACCAGGATGATGAAGTTGTGATCCCGGCACCATACTGGGTATCGTATCCGGACATGGTATTACTCGCCAATGGTAAGCCGGTCTTTGTCACTGCGGATCACACTCAGAATTTCAAAATCACGCCGCAACAGTTACAGGCTGTGCTCACAGAAAAAACTAAAATGGTGGTCATTAACAGCCCGTCTAATCCTACCGGCGCCTGTTACAGTGCGGATGAATTAAAGGCGCTGGCGGATTTGCTATTGCAGTATCCAAATATCATCATCGCTACGGATGACATGTATGAGCATATCCTGTTCAAACAACAGAGCTTTTCGAATATTTTGATGGTCTGCCCTGCGCTGAAAGAACGTACTTTGATTTTGAATGGTGTCTCCAAAGCCTACTCAATGACAGGCTGGCGAATTGGTTATGCTGCCGGACCAGCAGCCATCATGGAGGCGATGAAAAACATTCAGTCCCAGAGCACGTCCAATCCTTGCTCGATTTCACAGGCGGCAGCGACCGAGGCATTAAGCGCTGATCAAGCCTGTGTCAGCATGATGCGTGATAGCTTTGAGCAGCGGCATGATTTTATTGTGGCAGAATTAAACAAGATAAAAGGAATCAGCTGCGCGCAATCCGAAGGGACGTTCTATTGTTTTGCCAACATCCAAGACGCGATTGCTGCCACTGAGGGTGTCACCAACGATATTGAATTCGCTACATTCTTGCTAGAGCAATGCGGCATTGCCATCGTCCCCGGTTCCGCCTTTGGTCTACCGGGCTATATGCGCATCTCGTTTGCCACATCCATGCAGAAATTAACCGATGCCGTAGATAGACTGGCTCAGCGACTGAACTGAATGTATTGACGGCGCGCTATTAAGTATTAGATTGCGATTGGGCTAGACCATGTTCGGGACTATGCACAGTTCTGGCCGCACTGCTGGCTTGAAAATAACGGGTCTTAAACGGTAACGCTCTGGCCTCAGCCACCTCGTTCAGAATCGTATCTAAACCCAGTTGCGATACGATCATCATATCAATCCATGGATTCTTGGGGTTCTCAGGCGTTTCGATACGATATTTTTGTTTATGCTGATCATCCACATCACGTGTTGCTACGGTGACATTTGGTTTACCGGTACGACTATTGATTGCTATACCTAAGCAGCGACACACATCGGCAGTGACGTACCATTTGGATTGATCATCTTGTTCGACGATTCTTATTGGACAGCCCTCGAACTCTGTCATCTTTACAATACCCAACGCTTTACTCCTTAATCCCCATTATTATTTTTATTATAAAAACACGGTGTTTACGTTTTTATATGTGTATTTTCCTCTAGCCCGAATCAACTAATCGGTTGACCCAATCAACTGATAACAGTACCATCACCGGCTCTGTAGATCCCTGGTAGCTCAGTTGGTAGAGCGGGTGACTGTTAATCACTAGGTCGGCGGTTCGAGCCCGTCCCAGGGAGCCACAATTCCATCCCCATGCTATTCACTTATGTCCCGGTCAGACTCATCCCGATCGAACAATTACTAAATGTTCTGAGGCCTTCGCCATCGCAATCTACAAGCACCTTGCATCTGTCGCTGGGTGGTCTCTGCTGACAATGAATAGCGTTAAATAGTAGCACAATGCAGCCCAGCTTTGGCTTTACATCAATACAACAATGTCCCCTGTCAGACAATCACACTGCACCCAATAAGCACTAATACTGGCCGCGATTGAGTCTCACACACACGCGCCAATTAAGCACAGGTCAGTCTGTTAATCGAGTGTTTTATCTTTCAGGTATTGGCCGAAAGTGTCGCCAATCTCCGCATGTTTCAAACCGTAATCCACGGTGGCCTGGAGATAACCTAACTTACTGCCACAGTCATAACGTTGACCGCTAAACTCATAGCCATACACTGTCTGTCTCTGCAGTTGAGTGGCTATAGCATCGGTCAGCTGGATCTCATTACCTGAACCCAGTTCTGTGTGTTCAATAATGTCAAAAATCGAGCTATCCAAAATATAACGGCCAACGACGGCAATATTTGAAGGGGCCTCTTCAGGTTTTGGTTTTTCAACAATACCCGACATGCGCCACAGGCCCTCATTGACTTTATCGCCAGAGATCACACCGTAACTGCCTACATTCTCTTGTGGCACCTGTTGCACACCAATCACACTGCACTGCTCACGCTCATAAATTTCGACCATTTGCTTGAGACAGCTGTTAGGCGCGCTATCAATCAAGTCATCCGCCAGAATCACTGCGAACGGTTCATCACCCACCACTGGCCGCCCGCACAGAACCGCATGGCCCAAACCCAGCGCCTCCGGTTGGCGAATATATATGCACGAGACACTCGCCGGTAAAATATCTTTGACGACTTTCAGCATCCTGTCTTTGCCGTGCGCTTCCAGCTCGGCTTCTAATTCATAGGCTTTATCAAAATGATCCGGAATAGAACGTTTGTTGCGACCGGTAACAAAAACCAGTTCCTCTATACCTGCATTGACGGCTTCTTCAGCAGCGTACTGGATCAGTGGCTTATCAACAATGGGCAACATTTCTTTTGGATTAGCCTTGGTTGCTGGTAGGAAGCGCGTACCTAAGCCAGCCACTGGAAAAATAGCTTTGCGAATTTTTTTCATAGGAATTGGATGCAGTGATTGAGACTTGAAAGTCGTTTTATTATTGGATTTCATGATACATGAAATAGACGTTCGATAGGAACATCCTGCCAGACCATAATGAACAAATATCAGCCAAAACATCCATCCTCGATAGTGCCGTGTGCTTCATCAGCACATCAATCTGTCGGCCAGTATCACTGAAATAAAAAATCCTGCTGATTTTTTTCTATTAAAGATGGCCCGATGCCTTTCACTTTAAGCAAATCATCCAGCTGGCGAAAGTCACCATGTTGCTCCCGATAATCTATGATTGCCTGCGCCTTATGCGCGCCAATACCCTCTAGATTATCCACCAGTTGTTCCAGACTGGCCCGGTTAACATTAACCGGCGCGGCCACTAATTGTGCGCTGCTGAATAGCACCAGTAATAACACTGCGTACATGCATATTTTTTTCATCGTGTGCTCCCATAATTAATCAACTCGCCACATGTGATCACATGTGGACAGGCAGTTTAGGAGATGATGTAAAGCAGCAATAGACGCGTCCGTGCATTACGCACGGGCAAACGCAGCGACGAAAGTCTGCAACGCCAGCTGAGGATTGTGTGCTTGGGTAATGGGTCGTCCGACCACGATATGATTAACACCCAGTTGGGCGGCTTGTTGTGGCGTGACGATACGTTTTTGGTCATCCCTGGCATCTGTTGGCAGGCGTATCCCCGGTGTCACAAGCAGGAAGTCGGCAGAGGTATGTTGTCGGATCAGTTGCGCCTCTTGGGCTGAGCTCACCACACCATCACAACCCGCCTGCATCGCCTGTGTGGCCCAGCGGGTGACTACACTCTGCATATCACCCTGTACGCCAACCGCTTGCAGCGCGTCTTTATCCATTGAAGTCAGCACCGTGACCGCTATCAGATGCGGCCGGTGACTGGCGCCATCGAGTGCCGCTCGCGCAGCCTGCATCATGCCAATGCCGCCTGCAGCATGCACATTGATCATCCATACGCCCAATTTGGCTGCGGCCAGACAGGCCTGCGCAACGGTATTGGGAATATCGTGAAATTTTAAATCCAGAAAGACTTTAAAACCGCGCTCGACCAGGGCAGTCACTAGCTCCGGCCCGGCACTAAGGAATAATTCAAAGCCCACTTTGACCGCACAGTCAGCGCAGGGAATAGTGTCAGCAAATGCTAGCGCCTGATCGGCATCGGGAAAATCAAGTGCAACAATGATCATGATGAGGGTTTGGGGTTCTGTTGGCCATTAACAGAAGCAGATCAGAAGCATTTAATCGAGTTCTTCAGGCATGCTCTTGTTGACGCGTTCCCGCAGTTCCTTGCCCGGCTTGAAATGCGGTACGTATTTCCCGTCCAAGGAGACCGGCTCACCCGTCTTAGGATTACGGCCCATACGCGGTGGACGAAAATGCAATGAGAAGCTACCAAATCCTCGTATCTCGATACGCCTCCCGGATGACAGCGCATCACTCATCTGCTCGATCACACTTTTAACAGCAAGCTCAATGTCTTTTTGCTGCAAGTGCTTTTGCTTTTGAGATATTTTTTCGATCAACTCGGATTTAGTAATCACAATAACTACCAACGCTTCCTTATTTGCTAATGTTAGTCGCCCATTTGTTCTTTTAAGATATCGCCAAGGGAAGTGGAGCTGCCATCAGAATTACTGTAATCCTGTAAAGCATCAGCCTCTTCTTGTTGCTCTTTGGCTTTGATGGAGAGGGTAATGGCGCGTGTCTTGCGATCAACACCCATAAACTTGGCTTCGACTTCGTCACCCTCTTTCAATACTTTGCTCAAATCTTCGATCTTATCAAGCGCGTATTCAGAGGCTTTGAGTATGCCCTCTATGCCTTCACCTAGTTGAATAGTAGCAGCTTTTGCGTCGATTGCGATGACTGAACCTTTCACAATACTGCCTTTTTGATGCTCTGCCAGATAGCCTGATAAAGGATCCTGATCCATTTGCTTGATGCCAAGTGAAATGCGCTCGCGTTCGGCGTCGACAGCTAAAACTACGGCTTCGATTTCTTCGCCCTTCTTGAAATTACGAATGGCGTCCTCGCCAGTATCATTCCAAGAGATATCGGATAAGTGCACGAGACCATCGATGCCGCCATCCAGACCGATGAAGATACCAAAATCAGTGATTGATTTAATCTGACCGCTGACCTTACTGCCTTTATCATGGCTGGCCGCAAACTCGTCCCATGGGTTGGCCTGACATTGCTTGATACCGAGTGAAATACGACGTCGCTCTTCATCAATATCCAACACCATGACTTCGACTTCGTCACCTAGGGCAACAATTTTCGCCGGGTTAACATTCTTACTGGTCCAGTCCATCTCGGAGACGTGCACTAAGCCTTCTACACCGTCTTCAATTTCGACGAAACAGCCGTAGTCGGCGATATTGGTTACCTTACCAAAGGTTCTGGAACCTTCCGGGAAACGGCGCATGAGGTCCGCCCACGGATCAGAGCCTAGTTGTTTCAGACCCAGAGATACGCGTGTCTTCTCTTTATCGAACTTAAGTACTTTAACCTCGATTTCATCCCCAATAGCGACCACCTCTGAAGGATGTTTGACCCGCTTCCAGGCCATGTCGGTAATGTGGAGCAAACCATCTACGCCACCAAGATCGAGAAATGCACCATAATCAGTAAGGTTCTTAACAATGCCCTTCACTACGCTGCCATCTTGCAATGTTTCCAGCAGCGTCTCACGCTCTGCGCTGAATTCAGTCTCGACCACGGCACGGCGTGAAACCACAACATTGTTGCGACGCTGATCTAATTTGATGACTTTAAATTCTAATTCTTTACCTTCCAGATAGGCGGTATCGCGCACTGGACGCACATCCACCAATGATCCGGGTAAGAATGCTCGGATGTCCGGCAACTCGACGGTAAATCCGCCCTTCACCTTGCCGGTGATAATACCGGTGATGGTTTCACCTGATTCACTAATTCGCTCGAGTTCGCTCCATGCCTTGGCACGGCGTGCTTTTTCGCGTGATAGACGGGTCTCACCATAACCATCCTCGACGGCATCGAGGGCAACTTCGACCACATCGCCAACCACGACATTGACTTCACCACGTTCAGTTTTGAACTGGTCGATGGGGATAACGCCTTCTGATTTCAGACCGGCATTGACCACTACCACATCGTTTCTGATATCGATTACCGTTCCTTCTACAATGGAACCGGTTTTCATATTGAGGTTGGAAAAACTCTCTTCTAATAACTCTGCAAAACTTTCGCTCATAAGATTAGTGACTTCATATTAATGTTAGTTAAAAAACAATTGCCTCCACTTACTCATAGTGACCGCTTGATGTAATCAGTTGCTGCACCAATCACTTCTTCAATGGTCATTTCGGTAGAATCAATCACCCAAGCTCCCTCGGCAGCCACCAATGGTGAATGTGCACGTGAACGATCTAATTGGTCACGCGCAGATATACTGTCGAAAAGGTGAGCAAAATTAGCACTAATACCTTGGTCAATCAACTGTTTGTAGCGTCTTTGCGCACGTTCTTGACAACTTGCGTCCAAAAAAATCTTCACTTGTGCCTGTGGGAACACCACCGTGCCCATATCGCGACCGTCACAGACTAACCCCGGTGCGCGCTGAAAACTCTTTTGCAATGCCAGCAGCTGCTCGCGAATAGGTTGTTGTGCGGCAATTTTCGAGGCCATCGCAGAGCATGTCTCAGTGCGAATATCCGCTTCAATAATGTTGTTTCCAAGCATGGTCTGATAATCATGTTCGGGGGGGAAACTCAGCGCTAGCTGCGTGGCCAGATGCACGATCTCATCCAACTGCTCTGGCACCAGCGAACGGGCCAGGACCTGGCTTGCGAGTGCGCGATAGACCGCACCACTGTCGAGGTAATGAAAGCCGTATATTGCGGCCAAACGTTTAGTCAGTGTGCCCTTACCGACACCCGCGGGGCCGTCTACGGTAATGACTGGGACGGAGGCCGGCTTAGCGGTCGTGCTCATGGAGGGTAATATCAAGACCAACGGAACGCGCCGTTTCGACAAAGCCCGGGAAAGACGTGGCCACATTTTTGCAATCGTGCACCGTAATGGTGTCCGCGGCGCGCAACGAGGCAATACTAAATGCCATGGCAATCCGATGATCATGCCCACTGTCGATCTCGCCACCTGTGAGTGGGCCACCCTCGATGGTTAAGCCATCTGGATATTCCTCTACCCTGACGCCCAGGGTGGTTAAACCCCGCGCGACCTGAGCGATGCGATCACTCTCTTTGACTCGCAGTTCCTCAGCCTGAGTGACTCGTGTAGTACCTTGCGCACAGGCCGCTGCCACACACAGAATCGGAAACTCATCAATCGCGGAGGGCACCAGCTCCGGAGGTACATCAATACCTCGCAGTTGACTGCTGCGCACAGTGATCGAGGCGGTGGGCTCACCACCCTCAACAGCATGATTGTGAATATCAATGGACGCGTTCATGGCTTGCAGTATCGCCAGCACTCCAGTCCGTGTTGGGTTCATGCCCACATTGTGCAAGGTCAGTTCAGCCTGCGGTGCGATGCAGGCAGCGACAATAAAAAACGCTGCTGAGGAGATATCACCGGGTACTTGAATATCCGTCGCGTGCAAGCGGTGGCCACCCTCCACACTGATTCGAGTAGCTGACCGCTGCAGAGGGTAGTGAAACGCTTGCAACATGCATTCGGTGTGATCCCGGGTGGGCTTAGGCTCAATCACCTCGGTCACGCCGCGCGCAAACAAGCCGGCTAATAACACTGCCGATTTCACTTGTGCGCTGGCCACTGGCAGGTGATAGCTGATGGCCTGTAGGCTGTCGACGGCATGAATAGTCACGGGAGGTGTGCCCTTAGCGGCCGTATCGATGCGCGCACCCATGCTGTTCAGTGGATCACACACGCGTCGCATCGGGCGCTGCAACAGGGACTCATCACCCACCAAGGTGACCGCAAAACCCTGCCCCGCTAACAAGCCCGTCAACAGACGCATGGAGGTCCCCGAGTTACCACAATCGAGCGCATTCTGCGGGGCCTGTAAGCCGTCGCGGCCGACGCCATGAATGGTCATATCGTCGCTGCCGTAGTCGACCGTGACCCCCATTTGCTGAAAAGCATGCAGTGTCGCCAGACAATCCTCACCCTGAAGGAAACCACTCACGCGCGTACTGCCCTCAGCCAGGGACGCAAACATGATGGCGCGATGGGAAATCGATTTATCCCCCGGGACACTGATTTCACCGGCAATCCGTGCGCTTGGCTGAACGATATATTTCACAATAAGGTGTTTAAATTAAAGACTGAAGTGTCAGGATTGAGTAAATTTGTCACGTGCATTTTTAGCATTTTGAAACATACTCTGAAGCGCGTCAGCATCTTGTGTCTGTAACCCTGCGCGCAGTTTTTGCAGCGTCTCTTCAAAGCGCTCAATGGCCGCCGTTAAGGCTGGCTGATTGGCGATACAAATATCTCGCCACAGCGCAGGATCGCTCGACGCAATGCGGGTAAAGTCAGAAAAGCCGCCGGCAGCGTAACGAAATATCTCTGGTGTTTCAGTCTGTTCCGCTAGGCAAGCAACTAATGCAAATGCCAGCGCATGGGGTAAATGACTGGTCGCGGCCAGAATTTGATCATGCCGGTCGGCATTCATGTATTCCACCTCGGCCCCAATCTGTTGCCACAGCTCAGTAATCTGCATCAGACTTTCAGGAGATGTTTCCGCAGTGGGCGTGACCAGCACTTTCTTGCCCGTGAATAAATCAGGCACGGCCGCCTGCACACCGCTTTGTTCTCGCCCTGCAATAGGATGGGCTGGGACAAAATTGGTCGGCAGCGGAGAACAGGCCGCCTGCAAATCCGCAATCACACTTTGCTTGGTACTGCCCACATCGGTGATCGCAGTGCACTGCCTAAACCAATCCTGACACGCCGCGAATACCGTTCGCATAGAAGCCACGGGCACACAAATAATGACCACCTGTGGGACCTCTGGACAATCGGCCACTTGTTGCCAGCCCTGCTCAATCAAATTGGCATTGAGCGCCCAGGCCAGCGCGTCAGTATCAGCATCGATGCCGATTATTTTCTGGCAGACCTGTTGCGCACGCAGTGCGTGTGCCAGTGAACCACCAATCATACCAACGCCGATTATGCCTACCGATTCAATCATCATATTAATGAGTCAACGCCTATGGCTGACTCACAGCGCTCCCTGCGGATAAGACCCGAGTATCTTGACCATATCGGATACCTGTCTTAACTCCACTAACGCATCGCGTAATGGCGCCTCATCAATATGCGCTTCCAGATCAAGGAAAAATACATATTCCCACTTGGCGCTGCGCGACGGGCGTGACTCGATGCGCGTCAAACTGACATTGTGCCTAGCGAACGGCGCCAATAACTGATGCAGGGCACCCGCCTGATTAGGCGCACTGACCAGCAAGCTGGTTTTATCCTGCCCCGAAGCAGACACATTATTATGCCCAATCACCAGAAAGCGGGTGGTGTTGTCCGGCTGGTCTTCAATATTACTGGCCAATATATTCAAATCATATTTTTGGGCGGCCGAACTGCTGGCGATGGCCGCTGCGGCAGGGT
>DDIE01000032.1:0-8387 GCA_002338385.1 Proteobacteria bacterium UBA1858 | reverse complement strand
ATTTGAGCATGTTGGCGGCATACGCATTACTGGCCACTGACTCACGTTGTACCTGACTCATATTGGCATCCAGCCATTGGCGGCATTGCGCCAAGGACTGCTGATGTGAATAGACTGTTTTAATCTGCTCGATACTGGTCAGATGCGACAACAAATGGTGATGAATACGCAATTCCACTTCGCCGACAATCTGCAGCACTGAGCGCGAAAAATTATCCAGCGTGTGGGTGATCACACCCTCAGTAGAATTCTCGACCGGCACAACACCATAATGGCAGTTACCGGATTCCACCTCGCGAAATACTTCATCAATCGATTGCATCGCGGTGGTTTGGACGGAATGACCGAAATGCTTGAGTGCGGCCTCTTCTGTGAACGTGCCAGCAGGCCCTAGGAAAGCAATATTCATAGGTTTTTCCAGCGCCAGACAGGCCGACATTATTTCGCGGAATAAGCGTGATACTTCTTCATCCGCCAACGGCCCACTATTCAGAGCGGCTATGTTGCGCAGTACTTCGGCCTCACGCTCAGGTCGATAGAATTGCATATTCTCATCCGGATGATCTTTTTTATACGCCCCGACCTCGATCGCACAATGTGCACGCGCACTAATCAGCGCCAGCATTTGCTGGTCTAATTGATCAATCTCTGCACGCAGTTCTGCAAGTGTTTTAGCCATGGCGAAGTTGCTGTCGTTATGTTTGCTGGAGTGACATTATTATTTAGTTTTCAGGGTCGGCAGATACAGTGCAACACAGCCGCTGGCGACTAATCTATAGGTGCAGATACTAGCATGCGAGCTGACTGGCAAGCCAGCCAACATCACGGGAAACAGCGCTGATGCAAGCTCGCTAATACGCGCATTGCGGTTTTACCGTCCCATAATTCTGGCACTGAGGAGGCTTTCGCCGGCGCGCTCAAAACATCGGTCACACGCTGGTATAACTGGTCGGCACGAATCAGTTGATTAGTGCCTTGGGTAATCGTAATGGGTCGCTCGGTATTGTCGCGCAGGGTTAAACAGGCAATGCCAAGATAGGTTGTTTCCTCCTGAATGCCACCAGAATCGGTAATAATCAATTGCGCCTGGGTCACCAGATTCATAAATTGAATATACCCTAACGGCTGCACACATTGGATGCGATCAGTGGCACTCAGACGCGCCATTAACTCGAACTCATGGAGCTTTTTGCGCGTGCGTGGATGCACTGGAAATACAATCTGGCACTGCTTAGAAACCTCGATTAATTGCTCACAGATATTTGCCAGCACCGCGTGCTGGTCGACATTAGAGGGTCGATGTAGCGTCACTACGGCGTACTCGCTGTCTGCCACCGCCAACTGTTGAGCGGTCGTGTCGGCCTCAATTTCAGCACTACGCATGAGCAGTGAATCAATCATAATATTGCCGACCAGATCAATTTTTTCTGCCTCTACCCCCTCCCTGAGCAGGTGCTGATTGCCGTCCATGGAGGGCGTCCACAATAAATCGGCAATGCTATCGGTGAGAATCCGGTTGATCTCCTCAGGCATACGTCGATCACCGCTGCGCAGGCCTGCTTCCAGATGGGCGACAGGTATCCAGCATTTTGCACCGACCATGGCACAGGCCACGGTGGAATTGACATCACCCACCACCACGATCCAGTCAGGCTGATCGGCCAAGGCTATTTTTTCATACGCCACCATCACACCAGCGGTTTGCTCAGCATGACTGCCACTGCCTACCTCGAGATGATAATCCGGCTGCGGCAGTTTCAAATCAGCAAAAAATGCCGCCGACATATTCGCGTCATAATGCTGTCCGGTATGGATCAGCACAGGGTGGCACCAGGCCGCGTCATTTAGGGCATGATAGAGCGGTGCAATTTTCATAAAATTGGGGCGTGCCGCCGCAATTAAGTGTATTTTTTTCATTCTTTGTGCATTATTGTTTTTACCTGCAGCGCTGATCAGAGGTCGCTGACAGCAAGTCACTGGATAGGCTAAAAAAAACCAGCAAACCCAACCATTGTTGCGCCAAGTCGAAGCGCTTGAGGCATAATACCCGCGCAATCACTCTGTGGCAGTATATATGAGCAGTAAATTTCATATAATCGTCACTCCAGTATGCAGCGGACGCATTTCAAAATTTTGTATTATTTAGGAAAGATTATAAATCTATGGACAGTTTACTGAGCTCGATTCTATCCGAATTTTTTTCCATCGAGGACAACTGTCTGGTGATTGGAGAAAAAAAATTCCTCGATATCATTAATGGGAATCCGGATAGACCAGCCTTTATCTACAGCACAGACATCATCCGCAAAAAGGTCGCGTTACTCAGACGTGCGCTACCGGATAGCATGCGCATCAACTTTGCCATCAAATCCAATCCCATGGCTGAGGTCGTTAACTTTATCCGCCAGCATGTGGATGGCTTGGATGTGGCGTCGGGTGCTGAACTGCTGCTCGCGCTGAATTCTGGCATGCCCGCCGAACACATTAGTTTTGCTGGACCGGGCAAAACGGATGCCGAACTGCAACTGGCGATCCAAAAGCAAGTCCGCATCAATGTAGAATCCGAGAATGAATTGGATCGTATTATCAGCATTGGTCAGGCACATAATATTGAGCCCCAAATAGCACTGCGCATAAATCCTGACTTTGAATTACGCAATTCCGCGATTACCATGTCTGGCGGTCCGACCCAGTTTGGTATCGATTCCGAAATTGCCAGCCAAGTGATTGATAAGGCAAACCGCAGTGCGGTCAAGCTACTGGGCTTACATATCTATACTGGCTCACAAAATCTCAACGTTGACGCCATTATTGAAACTCAGCAGAAAACGTTTGCTTTGGTCGAGCAGCTGGCACGCGCCAGCAACACGCAGTTTGCCCAAGTCAATATTGGCGGCGGTTTTGGTATTCCTTATTACCCGGAAGATCAGGCGCTGAACATGGACGTGATCGGCGCGAATCTTGCGCAATTAATTAATGCTTACCATAAACAATATCCTGCCACTCAATTTATGACTGAATTAGGTCGCTACATTGTGGGTGAATCGGGCGTCTATATCTCACGCGTAGTGGATAAGAAAATATCGCGCGGCAAGACCTTTATCATCACCAATGGTGGCCTGAATCATAATTTACGTTCGGCCGCCGATAATTTTAGAATCGGCAAGAAGAATAACTATCCCGTCACAATTGCGAATAAGATTGGTCTCAGCACCGAGCCGGCCAGTGTGGTCGGGCCGCTGTGCACACCGCTGGATGTGTTAGCCTACGAATCAGAAATACCTGTGGCTGAAGTAGGTGATTATTTTGTGGTTTTTCAATCAGGTGCCTATGGTTATAGTAGCAGTCCATTAGATTTTTTGAGCCATCCAAAACCGCAACAATTTCTCGTATAGCTGGGACACTGACACAAATTCTCGTTTAGCTGGGACACTGACACAAACAGGTTGGGACATGTATGAATATCAGCGATGATGATTTAGTAATCGCCATCATAGGATTGGGTTATGTAGGCCTGCCCCTGGCGGTTGAATTCGGCAAAATCCACCGCACGCTGGGGTTTGATATTAGCCAGCCGCGGATAGAAGAATTACGTGCTGGGCATGACCGCACGCTGGAAGTTGAAGCCGAGCAATTAAAGCAAGCCAGTCGGCTCAGCTTCACTACGCAGGTGGACGACATGCATGCCTGTAATTTCTTTATCGTGACCGTACCGACCCCGATAGATGAGCACAAACAGCCTGATCTGACACCGCTGAAGATGGCCAGTCAGACGGTCGGTCAGGTACTAAAACCCGGCGCTATCGTAGTGTTCGAATCCACTGTCTATCCGGGCGCGACCGAAGAGGTCTGCGTGCCGATACTCGAGCAACAGTCTGGCCTAGTGTTCAATCAGGACTTCCATGTTGGCTATAGCCCAGAGCGCATCAATCCGGGCGATAAGCAACACCGCTTGCCGAGCATTAAAAAAGTGACCGCCGGTTCGACGCCCGAAGCAGGCGAATTTATCGATCAGGTGTATCGCAAAATTATCACTGCCGGCACTTTCCTCACCTCCAGCATCAAAGTAGCAGAGGCGGCCAAGGTGATCGAAAACACCCAACGCGATGTCAATATTGCCCTCATTAATGAGTTAGCATTAATTTTTAATCGCATGCATATCGACACCCTAGAAGTGTTGGAAGCCGCGGGCACCAAATGGAACTTTCTACCGTTTCGTCCGGGGCTGGTAGGCGGTCACTGTATTGGCGTCGATCCCTACTACTTAACGCACAAAGCGCAGGCGATCGGCTACAACCCTGAAATGATCTTATCCGGACGCCGGGTGAATGACGCCATGGGCGCCTATGTGGCGGACAGTGTGGTCAAAAAGATGACTCAGAATAAGATTCATGCGGTCGATGCAAAAATTTTGCTGCTGGGCTTCACCTTCAAGGAAAACTGCCCCGATGTGCGTAATACCCGGGTGATTGATATCGTCCACGCGCTGACCGGCTACCATGCCAAGGTGGAGGTATACGATCCGTGGATGGATGCTCAGGAGGCACAACAGGAATACGCCATTAGCACTGTCGACGTGCTGCAGGACAACAGCTATGACGCCATTATAATCGCGGTAGCCCACCAACAATTCGCCCAACTCGGGATCGAAAAAATCCGTGCATTAGGTAAAAATCAGCATATCTTATTTGACGTTAAACATGTATTTTCTAAACAGGAAGTGGATGCACGTTTATAAATAGGTGAGCGCATGAAAGTACTGATCACTGGTGCCGCAGGATTTATCGGCAATAAACTCTCACTGCGCCTGCTGGCGCGCGGTGATGAGGTGATCGGTGTCGACAATATGAATGACTACTATGACGTGACCCTCAAGCAGGCGCGTCTGGCGCAAACACAGGCCGCTGACAACTTCACATTCTGTCAGCTCAGCATCGAAGATAAACCGACTCTGGATAGCGTGTTTCAGCAGCATAAGCCTACACGCGTCATCAATCTGGCGGCCCAGGCCGGAGTGCGCTACTCGCTAGAAAATCCCTACGCCTATATCGACAGTAACATCATGGGCTTCATGAACATTCTGGAAGCCTGTCGGCATAATGCGATTGAGCATTTAGTGTATGCCTCCAGCAGCTCGGTGTATGGCGCCAATACCAATATGCCGTTCTCGGTGCATAACAATGTTGATCATCCTGTCAGTCTGTATGCCGCCACCAAAAAAGCGAACGAGCTGATGGCCCATACCTACTCCCACTTATATCGTCTGCCGACCACGGGCTTGCGCTTCTTTACCGTGTATGGACCCTGGGGTCGACCTGACATGGCATTATTTTTATTCACCCGCAATATTTTGGCGGGCCTACCGATTGATGTATTTAACTATGGTAATCATCGGCGTGATTTCACTTACATTGATGATATTGTCGAAGGCGTGATCCGCACTCTGGATACCCTGCCGCACGAAAATTCAGACTGGTCTGGCGACACGCCTGATCCTGCTACCAGTCTGGCCCCCTACAAACTATACAACATCGGCAACAATCAGCCGGTCGAATTGTTACGCTACATCGAAGTGTTGGAAGACTGTCTGGGGAAAAAATCTGCGCGTAATTTATTACCCCTACAGTTGGGCGATGTGCCAGACACCTATGCGGATGTGCAGGCACTGGTCGATGATGTGAACTATCGACCCTCGACTCCGATCGAAGTCGGCATCGAAAATTTTGTGCGCTGGTATCGCGACTATTATAAAGTGTAGCGATTGACTTGCGCCTAGCGTGCAGCCTGAATCAGTTCAGCCAACTGCTCGACAGCCATTAAGGGTGTACCGTTATACATACTGGCGCGCACGCCGCCTATTTTGCGATGCCCACGCAGACCCCATAGACCGCACGCCTCGGCCTCAGCCAGCAGCCATTCAGTTTGTGCTGTGGTTTGACCGGCAAATACCGCGTTAATGAGCGAGCGACTTTGGGCGGCCACCTGAGTGACCCAGACCGGGTTACTGTCGATAGCCTGATAAATGATTTCACTACGCGTCCGACTGGCGGCCTCCATGGCCTGAATACCCCCCTGTTGTTGTATCCATTGCAGCATTAAATCCATCACAAAACAGGCAAACACGGGCGCTGTATTAACAATTGAGTTTTCCCGCGCAAGAAAATCATACAGATATAACTCAGGGGTATCGGCACGCGCACGGTCCAGTAAATCGTCACGCACTATAATCACATTCAGGCCAGCGATACCCAGCGTTTTCTGAGTGCCGGCATAAATCATCCCGTAACGTGAAAAATCAATCGCCCGCATCATCAGACATGATGTCATATCTGCGGCCACCGGGAGCGGCAGCGCAATCGGATCATCTGTTTGGATGCCATCGACCGTTTCATTCGGCGTGAAATGCAAATACGCACTGTCCGGATTAAATTGCCAGGCACTGGAATCAATGCAATAGCGCTGGCCTTGCTGTTCAGCTAAGCCATCAATGGTCTCCACCGAGGTATATTTTTGTGCCAGCCGGGCCGCCTTGTGTGACCATAAGCCAGTGGTGACATAGCTGGCCAGCTTCGCCTGACCCATCAGATTTAACGGTAAAGCATCGAAATGCTGACTGGCACCGCCCTGCATAAATAGAATATGAAAATTAGCCGGCACAGCATACAAGTCACGCATGAGCTGGCGCGCACTATCCAGTATTTGGCCAAAAGCATCACTGCGATGGCTCAATTCCAGAATCGATAAACCGGTATCATGATATTCAATAATGGCTGCTTGCACTTGCTGCTTGACGGCCATCGGCAAGGCCGCAGGACCGGCAGCAAAATAATGCCCATGTTCATGCATAGTCAGTCCCCGCTTTAATCACTCAGCGCCGAATCATCAGCCGCAGGATTATCATTGGTGTCAGCTGCCGCATCGGACGCTAAATCTGTCTCTGTCTCGTCCGACAACGACTGCACGGCTTCAATTTCTGTCAGTAGCTCACCCTCGCTTAAACGGATTAGCGTCACGCCCTGCGTATTTCTACTCATCGCTGAGATGTCTTTAATCTGGGTTCGCACCAGCGTTCCGCCATTGGTGATCAGCATAGTCTCATCCTCCTCCGATACAAGTGCAGCACCAACCACGGAACCATTACGCTCCGAAGTTTTAATCGCAATCACACCCTGGCCACCACGGCGCTGCAGTGGGAAATCACTGACAGGCGTACGCTTCCCAAAACCATTCTGCGTACCCAGTAAAATAAACCGCTCAGCGTCTTCCGGGCTGACCGCAATCAGCGCAATCACTTCATTATCATCCTCAATGCGGATGCCACGCACACCCGCAGCGGTGCGACCCATCGGACGTACATCATCCTCATGGAAAGTAATCGACTTACCACTGCTGGCCACCAGCGTAATGGCGTGTTGCTGGCCGGTAATCTCGACACCAATCAGATGATCATCCGCGCGCAAGTCGAGGGCAATAATGCCGTTGGCACGTGGGCGTGAAAAATCTTTTAAGGGGGTTTTCTTGACTGTGCCGCGGCTGGTCGCCATGAACACATAGGCCTCTTGCTCAAAGTCGCGAATCGGCAGAATGGCATTAATCCGTTCTCCCTCCTGCAGGGGCAACAAATTGACGATCGGTTTACCACGTGAAGTACGTCCGGCCTGTGGCAACTCATACACTTTCAGCCAATATACTTTACCCACGCTAGAGAAACATAAAATCGTGTCGTGGGTATTGGCAACAAATAAATTATCGACAAAGTCTTCTTGTTTCACCGAAGTCGCTGCTTTACCGCGCCCACCGCGTCGTTGTGCCTGATACACATCCAGTGGCTGCGATTTGGCATAACCGGCGCGCGATAAGGTCACCACGACATCTTCCTCTTGGATCAGGTCTTCAATGCCAAGATCAACCATGGTGGTGGTGATTTCAGTTTTACGCGAATCACCAAACTTGTCTTTGATTTCTTCCAATTCTGTGCGAATGACCTGCATTAAACGCTCTGGGCTTTCCAATATTTCTAACAGACCGGCAATGATGTTCAGGAGCTCGCTGTAGTCCTTAACAATCTTCTCTTGTTCGAGTCCAGTCAGACGATGCAGACGTAAATCTAGAATCGCCTGCGCCTGTACCGCAGAGAGATAATATTGACCTTCGCGTAAGCCGCAGGCTGGGTCTAAGTCGTCCGGACGCGAGGCATCAGCACCAGACTTCTCCAACATGTCGATCACCGCACCGGGCGCCCATGGCGTGGCGATCAATGCCGCCTTGGCTTCCGCTGGGGTAGGCGATGCCTTGATCAGCGCGATGACCGGATCAATATTGGCCAGCGCTACCGCCTGTCCTTCTAATACATGCGCTTTTTCGCGCGCCTTGCGTAATTCGAAAAT
>DDIE01000057.1 GCA_002338385.1 Proteobacteria bacterium UBA1858 | reverse complement strand
TAAGGTCAAGGGACAATATCATATGAAAAAAGTCTATCAGCGCCTGCCTAAAATTGCCCAGCAGCGAACACAAACAGGTCATGTTGGTCTGATTGGTTGTGGTAATTATGCCTTCAGTAATATCGCTTATTATCTTAATAAACAACACAAAGGTGCTATCCGCGCTGCCATGGACAGTGATATCAACAAGGCGGCGTCTATGTTCGAAAACTATAAGCTTGCTTACTATACAACGGACATTGATGAGCTACTCAATGATGCACATATTGATTTAATTTATATTGCCTCTAATCATGCCAGCCACGCTGAATATGCCATCAAAGCCCTGCAAATGGGTAAGCACGTACACATTGAAAAACCCCATGCGGTGACGTTTGATCAGCTACAGCGACTTATTGCAGCCGCCGAAGATTCTCCCGCCAAGATTGTCTCTGTGGGTTATAACCGACCTACCAGCGATTTTGGCGAGCGCATAAAAAAAAGTTTGTGGTCAGAGCAAGGCGCGGGGATGTATAACTGGTTTGTTGCTGGTCATGAGCTTGATCCTGAGCATTGGTATTTTAAGTCAGAAGAAGGAGGTCGCGTGCTAGGGAACCTGTGTCACTGGACCGATTTCACATACACAATGATAGCTGCTGAGTGTCGCTATCCGATTACAATCAGCCCGGTACGCGCTGATCAATCAGATTGTGATATTGCGGTGAACTATATCTTTGGTGATGGCTCTATAGCGGTCATCACATTCTCTGCTAAAGGGCATACCTTTGAGGGTGTACGAGAAAAATTTGCCGCCCACAGGGGCAATGTATTGATCAGCATGGATGATTTTCAAAGGCTTACCATAGAAACGGTGGATAAAAAAAACCAATACAAAAAATTGTCGCGCGATCACGGTCATCAAAACGCTATTTTGAGCTCTTACCATCGTGCGCAAACAGATCAGGGCTTGGCTCATGAATATATCTGGCAAACAGCAGAACTTTTTCTCAAGACAAAAGAGGCGTTGGAGAGTAATCAGACCTTAGTAATTGAGGGTGGTGAGTGCTGAATAATTTTCTTATAACGTTTTGGATCCTGTTTACTCATACTTGAGAGGAGGATAATCAGAAACACTTGTAAGGTGATCATGTTTTCTGTGCCAAAGCCATGCAAGAAAATTTGTCCAGTCCAACCGATCAACATAATACCGATAATGATGGCTAGACCACAGGTGGCGTAGCTATTCTTTCTGTTCCTTACAGCGTGTTTGATACTCAAGTAAAAAAAGCTCAGCATGGCAAAAAATGCCAGCAAACCTGCCTGTTCTATAGCGAAGAAATAAATGTTGTGAAAACCGTAACTGACGCGATATTTTGGATCACCATTGCCATCAGGCATAGGCACAGCATAAAAACCGCCACCCACCAACAGTAGTTTGATACCGTGATAATTAATGGTTTCACCAAATAAATCGAAATAATCTGCGCCTAGGCGCTGGGTTACAGAATTTTTCTCAGTAGAACTCTCTAAGCGCGCTGATGTCGCACTGTAATCTTCAACCAGAGTGGCAACACCTGAAGTTGCGGCAATGATTCCCGCGATGCATGCAAACAATAACAAGCGCCTATTTCTAATGACCATAATAGTAATAATAATTATAGCCATCGCGAGGGCTCCACGACTGCCAGAAAAAGTTGCTAGAAATAAACTGGCAGCAAGGGCGAGTAGGAACATAGGAAAAAATATTGCTTTTCTCTCGAGTAGTAACAGGGCAACACCACAACCGAGAGCACCCATTACCCCCGAGTGAAAGTAAGTTACACCAAAGCTCGCAAGTACAATGCCCGGGGGCACCACGACTAACTCACCATTTGGCAAATATCGCTCCGTAGGTATCACCCCCAATAATTGGAGTAAGCCCCAAGCGCCGGCAAAAATAAGGCCGTAACAGAAGAAACGTAGTAGTTTATCGATATGGTGATTTTGCCAGTTAAAGCCAGTCAAGATATAAAGCCCAACCAGTGTTTCAATATATTTGATAGCGAAAAAAATCGAAAAGTAACCATAGTTAATGGGTAGCAAAGCGGCAAAAGAAATCAATGCTGCAAGCACAAATACAATGGTCAGCAACTCCCATGCTCTGAGCAACTTATTTGATTTGTTTCTTTTCCATGAGGTGAAGAAGAAAGCGACAACAGTCATGACATCCACAAGCCGCGGATTTAAGCGATCATAACTAGTGATCTCTATAAGTGGCAACTCATAACAAAACGCAGCCACAAATAAGCAGCATATCCATAAATCTAATCTGGATGGGTCACGTAATTGGCTGTTTGAGCTGGGCATGAGTGAGTTCAGGGATAGAGACAAATAATTCGCTGTATAATATTAAAGCTAGGTCATGGCAAATGACTCCCGCTCAGGCGACGTCGTTGTTAATACCAGTCTATCATTAAAGCATAATTGTAAAGGTATTAATGCTGGTTAGGGCAGTGCGCTACGGAGCTGTGCTTAGATTAACAAAGTTGTCATATTAGCTGGTGTTTATGAAGGAATCATGACGAGCAGTGGTGTTGCTGTGATAGCGCACGGCATGGTCCTCAAATGGAGCATGCTAGTCAGTGCTGGGACAATGTTCAATCGCATCATAGTGACATCAGGAGTGGACCAACTGCAGCGCTCATCAGGGTGCTGCCGATTCACATTAGAGTGAGCAGGCATCTGGTAAAACACTTGAGGGCACATCTAGCTCACTATGGAGGCCGCTTGTGTGTGCATTGATAACTCAATATGATGCGCAAGTTGACTCAGCAAGAATACAGACACACACGCATAGTGCCACCATGACCTTATGAAACAGATACTGCAAGATTTAAAAACAGGTGAGACCATGGTTGCAGACGTCGCCTGTCCAGCAGTGCGCCCAGGTCATATACTCATCGCCACTCACAAAAGCCTGATTTCGGTCGGGACAGAAAAAATGCTGGTGGAATTTGGCAAGGCTAATTTAATCAATAAAGCCAGACAACAGCCAGATAAAGTCAAGATGGTGCTGAATAAGATCAAAACCGATGGCTTATTACCGACTGTAGAAGCTGTGCGTAATAAGCTGGATCAACCTCTGGCGTTGGGCTATTGCAATGTTGGTACGGTCGTGGCCGTTGGTGCAGGTGTAACGCAATATAATGTGGGCGATCGGGTGGCCTCCAATGGTCAGCATGCTGAGGTAGTCTGTGTGCCGATAAATCTGTGTGCCAAAGTGCCGACTACTGTGTCAGACGTGACAGCAAGTTTTACCGTCGTTGCAGCGATCGCGCTGCAAGGATTGCGTCTGATTCAGCCGACTCTAGGAGAAAGGATAGTCGTCACCGGCTTAGGCCTGATTGGCCTTATCACTGTGCAGCTACTCAGAGCACAGGGATGTCAGGTGTTAGGCATCGATACGGATACGCATAAGTGTGAATTAGCACGTCACTTCGGTGCCGAAGTAGTGGATTTGTCACGCCAGTCTGATCCCCTGAGAAGTGCTCAGACGTTTAGTCATAATACGGGTGTCGATGCCGTTATTATTACTGCCTCAACGGAGAGTAACGAGCCGATTCATCAAGCAGCAAGCATGTGCCGCAAACGTGGGCGGATTGTCTTGGTCGGCGTCGTCGGTTTACAGCTCTCACGCGCTGATTTCTATGCCAAAGAAATCTCCTTCCAAGTGTCCTGCTCCTACGGCCCCGGACGTTATGATTCCGCATACGAACAGCAAGGCAACGATTACCCAATAGGTTTTGTGCGCTGGACTGAGCAGCGTAACTTTGAAGCAATTCTGGATTTGATGGCGCAGGCAAAGCTCGCGGTGGATAATTTAGTCAGTCATCATTGTGACCTTGAGGACGCACCAGAGGTATATGCAAACTTAGGGTCTGAGCAACAACTGGGAGTGATACTCAATTATGCGAGTTCAGACAAAAAATTAGAACGTACTGTGAACTATGTTGAGTCTGCCACTATCAAGCCGAGTGCAGTGAGTTGTGGTTTCATTGGCGCAGGGAGTTATGCCACCCAGGTATTGATGCCAGCATTCAGCAAAACAGTTGCAAGTATGATTGGTGTGGCTTCGCATGCAGGTGTGAGTGGCAGTTATGCAGCTAAGAAATTTAATTTTCAGCAGGCAACTACCGACACTACTGCACTGCTGGAGAATGCAGCGATTAATACAGCTGTGATAATAACTCGCCATAACACGCATGCAGATTTGATTTGTCAGGCTTTACATAATGGTAAGCATGTATTTGTTGAGAAACCGCTAGCAATTAATGTCGCTCAGCTCGCGCGAATAAAAACTGCTTATCAAGAATATGCGCTGGCAAACGATTTACAACTGATGGTTGGTTTTAATCGTCGTTTTTCGCCATTAGTGACTAAACTTAAATCTTTATGTGATGCAGTCACTGCACCAAAGAGTTTTATTATGACGATCAATGCGGGAGAGATTGCAGCAGATCACTGGACCCAAGATCCAGCGATTGGCGGGGGACGAATAATTGGCGAATGTTGTCATTTTGTCGATTTGATGAGATTCCTTGCAGGGGCCAAGAGTCGCTCAGTCCAGGCTATGAAAATGACTGAAGCAGGAGCGTCATTGGGCGATAAGTTGGTGTTTAACATTGCCTTTGACAATGGCTCGATTGCTACGGTGCACTATCTGGCTAATGGTAATAAAGCGTTTCCTAAGGAACGTCTTGAGGTCTTTGCTGCCGGTGGAGTTATTCAGCTGGATAATTATAGATCAATGAAGTCCTATGGATGGCCTGGTTTTAAACAGATGCATTTGGCGAGTCAGG
>DDIE01000026.1:3997-15721 GCA_002338385.1 Proteobacteria bacterium UBA1858 | reverse complement strand
TTCAGCAGACATCGGTGACATCATTTTGAGTTTGTTGAGCTCCGAGTTAGCTTTTTCAGCTGCTTCTGTAGACATGCCCGACTCTTCAATTTTCTTGGTCAGATCTTCTATCTCATTAGGTGCGTCTTCCATCTCACCCAGCTCTTTCTGAATCGCTTTCATTTGCTCATTCAAATAGTATTCACGCTGACTTTTTTCCATCTGTTGCTTCACTCGACCGCGGATGCGTTTTTCTATTTGAAGTACATCTAATTCGGCCTCAATCAGGTTGCTTAAATGTTCTAAACGCTCTTGCACAGAGACAATTTCCAGAACCGCCTGCTTCTCTTCAAGTTTAAGCGCCATATGCGCAGCGATGGTATCTGACAAACGTTCTGGTTCGTCGATACCCGAGAGTGAAGTCAGAACTTCGGGCGGAACTTTCTTATTCAGTTTGACGTATTGTTCGAACAAGCCAATGATAGAACGGGACAACACATCGAGTTGTTTCTCGTCCCCAGGTTCTGCCGCAAGCAGACCGGTGATATTGGCAGTGAAGTAGTCTTCACCGTCTTTAAAATTGACCACTGCGACTCGTTCCGCACCCTCGACCAAGACTTTGATCGTGCCATCTGGCAGTTTCAACAACTGCAGAATGGTTGCCAGCGTGCCGATGGTGTAGAAGTCTTCCGTACTAGGATCATCAAGCTCAGCACTTTTTTGGGCAACTAGCAGTATTTGCTTGTTACTGGCCATGGCTGCGTCGAGCGCCTTGATTGATTTCTCCCGCCCAACGAACAATGGGATAACCATATTGGGATAAACAACGACGTCACGCAGTGGCAATACAGGTACCACGAGATTACTTGGCATATCGTTATCAGACGGAGTGTTTTGATCAGTCATCGAGACTCCTTTGAGTCTTAATTATTCGAATTAATGCAACAGTTAGATCATATATAGGGCTACCCTCGGCAAATTTCAAGCTGAGAGGTGTATACAAGTATTAAGTTTGCTGAAAGGACGTCTACAAGTGACGTATATTGGTTATTAATAGACCAACTGCGCGGCTGAGACTGTACCCAGCCTATTCATAAGGAAATGTATGCTGGAAAGTGTATGCTTAATCTTCAGCCGCAGTTTTTTCGAATTCGTTTGAGGCGTAGATCAAATATGGCTCGGCGTCACCTTTGATAACAGATTCGTCGACCACAACCTTACTGACACCCTCTGTTGAAGGCAGTTCATACATAGTATCGAGCAACACATTCTCTAATATCGTGCGCAGTCCACGTGCACCTGTCTTACGCTCCATCGCTTTTTGTGCGACCGCCGACAAAGCATTCGGACGAAATTCAATATCCGCATTTTCCATTTCAAACAGACGCGTATATTGTTTAGTGAGAGCATTCTTGGGCTCGGTCAAAATCCTGACTAACGCTTCCTCATTTAATTCTTCTAGGGTCGCGACCACAGGTAGTCGTCCAACAAACTCAGGTATCAAGCCATAGCGGATGAGATCTTCAGGCTCGACATTGTGCAGGACTTCACCGAATGCTATGTCTTCATTGCGCACACGCACCTCGGCGGAGAAGCCAATCCCAGTCTTTTCGGTACGATCTAGAATAACTTTATCTAGACCGGCAAAAGCACCACCACAAATAAACAATATATTACTGGTATCGACTTGCAGAAATTCTTGTTGTGGGTGTTTACGTCCACCCTGCGGAGGGACCGAAGCGACTGTACCCTCAATAAGTTTTAACAGTGCCTGTTGAACACCCTCACCTGAAACATCTCGGGTGATGGAAGGATTGTCTGATTTACGTGAAATCTTGTCGATTTCATCAATGTAGACGATACCAGTCTGGGCTTTCTCGACATCGTAATCACATTTTTGCAACAGCTTCTGAATGATGTTCTCTACATCTTCACCCACGTAACCGGCTTCTGTCAGGGTAGTGGCGTCAGCAATCGTGAAAGGCACATTGAGAAGTCTGGCCAAAGTCTCGGCAAGCAAAGTCTTACCCGAACCCGTTGGCCCAACCAGCAATATATTGCTTTTGGCAAGCTCGACACCATCTCTGGACGATTGGCTGGCCTCGAGACGCTTGTAGTGATTATAAACCGCCACGGACAACACCTTTTTAGCGCCTTCCTGACCAATAACGTATTCTTCAAGAATGTCATTGATTTCTCTGGGCTTGGGTAGTTTATTGTCACCCGAAGATGATTGATCCTGCATTTCCTCGCGAATGATGTCATTACACAATTCGACACACTCATCGCAAATAAAGACTGAGGGACCTGCGATTAGCTTTCTGACTTCATGCTGACTTTTGCCACAAAATGAGCAATACAGCAGTTTGCTGGAATCAGTTTCTTTTTTGTTGTCGTCTTCGCTCATTTTGAGGTCCTGTACTTAGAGAGAGCTGAATCAAGCTCGAAATTATCAGTCTGATTGTGAATGCTTATTTTATGCATAAACAAGCTTGGGTGAAAGTGCACAACGACTAAACACGCTGGTTTATCCGATATTCAGCAATGAATACAGATAGTTATAACAATTGAACCTGCACAAAGTCGTTATTCAGCATCGCGTGAGGTGAGCACCTTATCGATTAGGCCGTATTCTTGTGCCTGAGAACTGTCCATGAAATTATCGCGCTCAGTGTCCTGCGCGATCGTCTCCATACTCTGACCGGTATGGTGTGCGAGTACACGATTAAGCTTTTCTCTGATATTGAGAATTTCTCTGGCATGAATATCGAAGTCTGAAGCTTGTCCTTGGAAGCCACCCAGCGGCTGATGAATCATCATGCGCGAGTGCGGTAAAGCATAGCGTTTACCCGCTGCGCCGCCGGCTAATAGGACCGCCCCCATACTTGCTGCTTGGCCGATACACAGAGTACTAATGTCAGGTTTTGCAAATTGCATGGTGTCATAAATTGCCATGCCCGCCGTGACTGATCCTCCGGGTGAATTGATATATAGTGAGATGTCTTTTTCTGGATTCTCGGATTCCAGGAACAGGATTTGAGCAACGATCAGATTAGCCATGTGATCTTCCACTGGGCCAACCACAAAAATGACGCGCTCTTTAAGCAGCCGGGAGTAGATGTCATAGGCACGCTCACCACGCGCAGATTGTTCCACTACCATCGGAACAAGATTCATCATAGGTGCTTGCTGTTCAAAATCCTTCATAGAGATAACCTCAATATTGTGTTTAGACACTAGTATAACGACATCAGCTAAGGATGCTGGTCAGCTATACTTTACACCGCTTCAACGGCTCTTAACAATGTCCTCGAAAGCCACTTTATTTTCAACAACTTTAACCTGGCCGATAATCGTTTCTACCACCTGGTCTTCCATTACCAGTGATTCAATTTGTGCTCGGGCTTGATTGTTTGTGGTGTAATATTTCACTACCTCTTCACTGTCAGAATACTGCCGCGCAAGTTCGTATATGTGTGAGTTCACTCGGCTGGCGTCCACTTGTATTTTATTTTTTTGCACGATCTGGGAAATAAGTAGCCCTAATTTGACGCGTTGTTTAGCCTCATCAATGAACAGGTCATCACCCAGTTGTGTCTCACCTTCCACCTTGTAATTTTTTGACGCTTGTTCCCTCAAGGTGGCAATCTCTTGCTGAACCATACTTTCAGGTAACTCTATTTCATGCTTTTCAAGTAAGAGCTGCATGACTGCTTGCTTAGATTGGGTCAGTACTTGTTTCTTTACCTCGCCCTCGAGGGATGATTTTATTTCATCTCTAAATGATTCAACTGGACCGCTAACACCCAGTTTAGTCAGGAATTCCTGATCAATGTCAGGCAGGGTACCCACTTCTAATTTTTTTAGTTCAACATCAAACTCAGTGTCTTTGCCAGCCAACTTCTCATTACTGTAGTCTTCTGGAAATTGCACAGTAAAGGTTTTTTTATCCCCGGTTTTCATGCCATAGATAGGTGCTTCAAAGCCCTCTATCATGTTACTTTCACCCAGAATCATGCTGAAGTCCTCTGCCTTTCCACCCTCAAACTCCTCGCCATCAAGACGACCAACAAAATCAATGGTCACACGTTGACCCTGCTCTGCCTCAGTCTCTGCTTCCTGCCAGTCCATACTCTGCTTTTGAATACGCAACTGTGCATCATCAATATTTTGTTCCTCCACATCTGCACTATCTAAGGAGACTTCGCACTCACTAAAGTCAACAAGTTCAAATTCTGGCACTATGTCGAGGCTAGCCACAAACACGATATCCTCACCGGGGGCTATCTCTTTGGGCTCAATTTGAGGACTGGAAGCAGGATTAAGTTGTTCTTGTACGACAGCTTCCTGGTAAGCAGTTTGCATTTCTTGCATGATCACTTCTTGCTGCACTCGGTCACCATGGCGTTGTCTGACTATCGTTAATGGCACCTTACCCGGACGGAATCCATCAACCTTGATAGTGCCTTTGAGAGAATTCAGGCGCTTTGACACTTCCGACTGTATTTTATCGCTGGGCACAGTAATAGTGAGTTTTCTGCCTAATGAGCTGGTCTCTTCAAGCGTTACTTGCATGTTGTGATTCCTAATTTAAGAACGTGAATGATGTGCATAATATCATTCAGAATGAATAAATAATGAATGGTGCGAAAGGAGAGACTCGAACTCTCACGCCTTGCGGCACTGGAACCTAAATCCAGCGCGTCTACCAATTCCGCCACTTTCGCATACAGTCCCTAGCAGCAGCCTGTACCCACCCTGACTGTGAAGTCAGCTGAGGTCTGTGCACAAGCAGATAAGATTATCTACAAGCTGCCATATTGGGATTGGGAAATATACACATCCAAACAGTCAAGTACAATCATCTAAGGCCACTTAAACGATGAAAATAAGTGCCAGACGGCGTTAAATACAGTTATTTCCTAACTACCCGTTTCCAGCCTATCAAATGAGCATCCAGCAGCCATTGCTGATCCTGATGCATGACATAGGCAATTTCACGGGCATAGTCCTCTTGCCATGGAGTGTTATGGTAGTTTTGCTCCCCCACATATAGCACTTGCTGTTGTTCATCGACGGCCAGCACCACCGCGACATGACCCGTGCCGTGAAATTGTTTCGAGTAGATTAATAGATCACCTTTTTGCACGTAGTGTTGACGCGTTCCATTAACGATTGATTGAAAATTAACCTGTTGACTGTGGTCGGGGCTATGCACTTGGGCGTGATCCCAGATATCCGCCGCAATATCAACATCACCATAGACCACTCCCTGATTAAGCAATAACCAGCGCCTCGCATACTCGACACACTGCCACTGAATACCAGTGAACGTCTGTTGCGTGAATGCGGGTTTTTTAAATACACAGTGATTGTTGCAATTAGAATAAGCCACTATGCCTGAGGGCGATTGGCCAAGAATTTGGGCAAAAGGCGTGTCGCAAGCCTGTGTGCATTGTTCGGGCAGTGGCTGATCGGCCTGACTTAAAGTCATCAGACTGAGCGCGTAGATAAGGAGAGTGAATCGAATAATGGCTAGGTCTCGGCAGTCTCAAATCAAATGGGGTGGATGATGGGACTCGAACCCACGACGACTGGAATCACAATCCAGGGCTCTACCAACTGAGCTACACCCACCATGATATCTGAACTATTTTATCCTCAATCGAACGCATAGTCAGCTTGGTTAGCTGGCGCGCCCGGCAGGACTCGAACCTGCAACCCCCGGCTTAGAAGGCCGATGCTCTATCCAGTTGAGCTACGAGCACAGTTGCAATCTAACTAGTGCTTCCTGTCTAGTGTTAGACAACCCTGCATACAAGTCAACCTGCCGACAGCTTAACGCCGTACGATTTAGTCCTTGCTACCAGTATCTAACTAGAGTGCCAGGAATATTTAGCTTAATTGGTCGGGGCAGAGGGATTCGAACCCCCGACCCTCTGCTCCCAAAGCAGATGCGCTACCAGACTGCGCTATGCCCCGAATTATCGCTAATACCGACTGTTACCGGCATGGGAGCGCAAGGATACGCGCCTTAGCCGGTCATCGTCAACAAAATATCTACAGCCCAAATCAGCTCGCGCAGCGACCTTTCGTCAGTCAGCCTGATTCATTATGATAGCGGCTTCTTTCATCAATCAATGGGCACCTCATGAAATTCATACACACATCGGTTATTTTGTTGTGCTTGTTACTAGCCATCCTAGGGGACACCGCAATGAGCGATTCACAGCCAAAAGTACAACTAGAGACAAATAAAGGCACGATTATTATCGAATTAGACGCTGACAAAGCACCACTAACTGTCGCGAATTTTATAGGTTACGCCGAGAGTGGCTTTTATGACGGCACTATCTTTCATCGTGTGATCGAGAATTTCATGATTCAGGGAGGCGGCTTCACGCCAGATATGCAGCAGAAGAAAACGCAGCCCAACATTGAGAATGAAGCGAATAACGGTCTTAAAAATGTCAAAGGCAGTATCGCTATGGCACGCACCTCGGCACCGCACTCGGCCTCTTCCCAGTTTTTTATTAACGCCAAAGACAATGGCTTTTTAGATTTCACCAGTGAATCACCTCAAGGCTGGGGATACGCCGTGTTTGGTCAGGTGGTTGAGGGCATTGAGATAGTTGAGATGATTGAGAATGTCGCCACAGGCAATGTCGGCCCTTACTCCGATGTGCCAAAAGACCCGGTCATTATCGAAAAGGCCAGTGTCATCTCGGACTGATACATATTGCACAGAAATTGTTTGGCAAAACTGTCAGGCAGGAGCACTGCAACAGTGCTCTTGCAGGTGCGATGCTAGCCCGTTAGGGCATTCATCTCGGCCTCAGAGAATCCGGCTTGTTGGCGTGCTTGAATATGCAAAGGTCCTTTTGCATAGCCCACCTCGTATTGTTGCAGTAATTGGATGAAAGTCGCCTGTGGATCACAATCAGCCTGCTGACACGCGTATTTAAACCAACGCGTGCCGACTTCAACATGACCGATCTCGTCAGCCAGAATAATAGTTAATATGCGCACGGTTTCCAGATCATCAACGGCCTGCAAACGCTCAATCATACCTGGGGTAACATCCAATCCACGCGCCTCTAGCACGCGCGGCACTAGCGCCATACGCTCCACTAGACTGGATTGAGTTTTGACAGCCATCTCCCATAAACCATTATGAGCAGTGAGGTCACCGTAAGCAGAACCAAGCTGGCGCAAACGCGCCGCCAACAAACTAAAGTGCTTCGCCTCCTCAGCCGCAACACGCAGCCAATCGCGGTAATAGTCGATTGGCATGTCTTGGAAACGGTAGGCTGCATCTAAAGCTAAATTAATGGCATTAAACTCAATATGACAGACCGCATGGATCAGCGCTATACGACCCTGTTCTGAACTCAGCTTGCGTCTGGCAACCTGACTGGGATGAACCAGTTCTGGTTGTTGCGGACGACCCGGAATAGGAATGGAGTCGACTGAATCTTGTTTTGTTAATACCAGCTCAGCTGCTGTGAAGCGCGCATGCAGATCATGCAGCATCCTGATCTTATGCTGAGGATCATTTTCTAATATGACTTGTTTAACCTGAGAGAAGAACACTGCTGCTAAGTACCACTAAAATTTAATTGCGATGACTAGATCCATCACATTGGTGCCAGTGGGTCCGGTAGTCACTAAGTCACCACTGAGATCCAGAAAATTCCCGACATTAGCGGCCTCGATGAAATCGGTTATCTCACAGCCCTGCTCGGCGCCCTTGGCCACTGTAGTAAAATCGACCAAGCCACCCGCATCAGGGGTCGGACCATCAGTGCCGTCGGTACCTGCGGCCAAGAATACAATATTGTCGTGACCCGTAAGTTGCGTGGCTGCAATTGCGGCGAGATGCTGGTTACGACCACCACGACCTGGATTTGAAGGCAAAATGAGTGATGTTTCTCCACCCCAAATATGGACCCCGTGCTCAGCGGCATGAATCAGATACTCACACAGTTCGCGCGCCTTTTCTGCCGCATCTCCCTCCATAAACTCGGGATGTATGATCACTTCCAGACCTAATTTCTCAGCCTGATACGCGGCCGCCTGCTTGGCATCCTCCAAGGTTGCAATAATATGCATTTCCAGATTATCGAACTGCTCCGCAGCCGGTGGCGGCGTGAATTCAACACCCTCTAGAATATTACTAATTGCGGCCGGCAAGGCAAGACGACTGATATCTTCATCGACAGCAGTTAACGGTCCTGAGCCGATCACCGCAGGATTATCTCCTGGCACGTCAGAAATCAATAAAGCCAGCGTTTCGCGACCATTGATATAATTCGCCATGCGTCCACCTTTGATGTGTGATACCGCGCGTCTGATTTGATTCATCTGGGTAATATCATAGCCAATTGACAGCAATACTTTATTTAACTCGGATAACTTCTCCAGCGACATACCGGTGGCCAGCACTTCCATCAAACTGGATGCTCCCCCAGAGATTAATACCAAGAATTTTGCTTCCTGATCAGCCTGTTGGATGTAGTCCAGTAGCGCCTGACCCGAGGCAATACTGGCGTCTCCGGGAACTGGATGATCAGACTCAATACACACAAGGTTGTCATATTCACGCAGCTCGTCCTCAATATGTTCATGCTTGGTAATCACCAGACCACTCACGATACGACCTTTTAAAACAGATAAGGCGCCTAGGGCCATGGATGAACCTGCCTTACCGACTGATATTAGATGGTAATCATCCGCGATGGGATTCTGGGTGAGATAATCTGCAACTGCATTAAATCCCTTTACGCGGGCTACGCCAGCCTCAAATATCGCCAGTGCCTGCTCGCGTGCATGTTCGATTTGCTCAATGTCCATAGTGGTAATCTTTATGTATGTGGGAGGTGAGTGAAAGTCGCGAGAATACATTAATAAGCGCGTTCATGGCTAGCATCAGGCTGCAGTCAGTGCCCAATATAGACAAATGTACCTTCATTGACTAAATCAAATAACTCAACCACGGCAGTATTACTCATGCGCACACAACCATGTGATGCCGCCTGACCCAACAACCCCTCCTCTTGGGTGCCATGGATGTAAATATAGCGCGCATATGAATCAACGCCCTCACCGCTGTTAATACCTATCTCTAAACCCTCCAGCCACATAATACGGGTCAGAATCAAGTCCTGTTTGGCTTGCACTGGCAGAGAAACGATCGGGGCACAGCGCCCAAGCGGCATGCGCCCCTCAAAGATCTCACCAAGTGCAGCGGCGTGACCAATTTTTCGCTTGATTCGATGCGCGCCCGTGGGTGTTTTGTGACTGTCTTGCTGACATCCCAAACCAAACGCGGAAGTTGAAATAGAATAAGTCTGGTGGATTTGGCCATGCGTGATGAGACTCAAGGTCTGAGTCGCGACCGTGACTAAAATCCATGGCTGACTGAGCTCGTTACACCAATCAGCCTCTATCTCAACAATAGGCATGTTGAAGCAAAGATGGCTTACTTAACATTATTGATAACATCAACGCTGGTATAGTCATCTGTTTGTTGCACCTTGCTGGCATCATTTCTAATTTCTTCCAGCGATTGGAGGTAGTTATCATCTATACCTGTGATGTATTCGCCGGTAAAAACGGAGGCTTCAAATTGAGTCAACTCCTCATTGCCTTTCTGCACCGACCAAAACAGATCCTCCAGCTCCTGATAAAAAAGTTTATCAGCACCAATCTCGGCGCAGATCTGGCTAATATCTTTTCCATGCGCAATCAATTCTGCAGCCGCCGGCATGTCAATGCCATACACATTTTGATAGCGCACAGGAGGCGATGCTGAGGCTAGATATACTTTTTTCGCCCCGGCATCCCTAGCCATTTGCACAATTTCCTTAGAAGTAGTCCCGCGAACAATAGAATCATCGACCAACAGCACATTCTTATCTTTATATTCTAATTTAATCGGGTTGAGTTTTTGGCGCACAGATTTTTTCCTCTGGGTCTGACCAGGCATGATAAATGTGCGTCCAATGTAACGATTCTTGATAAATCCCTCGCGATATTTAACGCCTAACACATGCGCAATTTCCAATGCGGCTGTGCGACTGGTATCAGGGATTGGGATCACCACATCAATATCATGATGCGGCCACTCGGATAAAATTTTACGGGCTAACGCTAACCCCATACGCATCCGCGCTTTTTGTACATAGACATTTTCCAGCACCGAATCTGGACGCGCAAAATAGACATATTCAAAGATACACGGCGCATAAGTAGACTGCTCAGCACATTGCTGATGATGCAGTTGCTTATCACGGTCGACCAAGACTGCCTCGCCCGGCTTGACATCGCTGATCAATTCGTAGCCCTGAGTATCCAGCGCTACACTCTCTGAGGCGAGCATATATTGTTTGCCTGAGGGCGTATCCTTGACACCGTAGACTAATGGACGAATACCATGCGGGTCTCTGAAAGCGAGGATGCCGACGCCGCATATCATTACTACTACCGCATAGGCCCCCTGACAGCGCTTATGTACGCCTTTAACCGCGTTAAAAATATCCTCGTGGGAAAGTTGCAGACGTCCACAGCGTAATAACTCATGCGCGAGCACGTTAAGCAGAATTTCAGAATCTGAATTAGTATTAATATGGCGTCGATCATCCACATATAATTCTTGTTTTAATTTTTCTGCATTGACCAGATTGCCGTTATGCGAGAGGCATAATCCATAAGGCGAATTGACATAAAACGGTTGTGCTTCAGCTGACGAGGAACTACCCGCTGTTGGATATCTAACGTGAGCAATACCCATCTCACCCTGCAGCCTCTGCATTTGACTCTCTTGGAATACATCACGTACGAGGCCATTACCCTTGCATTGATATACCCGGTCATTATCGTAAGTCACGATGCCGGCCGCATCTTGCCCACGATGCTGTAATACGGTCAAACCATCATACAGTTCTTGATTAAGATTCTCGCTCCCAACTATGCCTACTATTCCACACATCTCGTTTTCTCTATTATTTGAATTCCATTGAGGGTACCGTCTCTGACATATCCATGACCTGCTTGGGTAACTGATCAGTCAGCCATCCGGATAAGGCCTCGAATGGCCCAATCATAGACGCTTGTTGCCAGGCCTGAGTGGTCGGCAGCTGGGTAAACGACGTCGACACGATGATTAAAAATACAATCACTAGAGAGGCACGTGCACATCCAAAGAATACACCAAGCATTTTATCAATCCCGCGCAACATTTCACTTTTTGTGATCTGCGCGAGCAGTCTGTTGATCAGAGAGCCCACAATCAGAACGGCTAAAAAAATAATAATAAACGCTATGACCGTTCGTATATTTGTTCCATATTGTTCTCCACCAAAAGAGAAACTGGCACTATCAATAGCCTCAGGCAGTAGTGATGCCAGCCAGGCTGATTGCGTCACCGCCAGTATCAGCGCAGCAATCCAGGCGAGTATAGAGACGACTTCTCGGACAAAACCTCGCATTAAGGACATGATCACTGAGATCACGAAGATAATGATGATTACCCCATCTATCCATGTTATTCCAAACTCAGCAAGATTATCCATGAACAAAGGGCTTAATCATTACTTATGTTTGGATGACGCGTGACAAATCCACTATCTATTGAAAGTTTTTTAGCAATACTTTGCTGCAGCTCTAGGGCTTTATCCTTATCCAGCTCGGGGCCGGCTTTAACTCGATAATAATGTTGCCCTTGCTTCTCTCCGATCTCGATGA
>DDIE01000026.1:0-3704 GCA_002338385.1 Proteobacteria bacterium UBA1858 | reverse complement strand
TCTCCGATCTCGATGAATACGTCAAAAGAAGCCTGCGTGAGGCGTGTTTGTAATGCCTGTGCTTTTGCTTGCTCAGTGAATGCGCCCACCTGTACCACCCAGCCCGATAGAGCGGGATCGTTACGCTTAACCGCCACTTCGGGAATAATATTGTTTGCGATATCTACTTTTTCCAGTGCCGCTTGTGGTGCCTGTGTCGATTGGCTGTGTTGTGGTGCAGGCGCCTCGGCAGACTGCACAAGCTCATCTGAAAATGTCAGCTTAGGTACCGTTGGCATATCCATGTCCACACGAGAGACCTGATCACGACCCGAGCCATCCAAAATCATCGGCACAAAAATCACGGCTAAGGCAAACAGCACCGTAATACCCACTATTCTATATTTTAGATTTACATCCACTATTTCGCATCATGTCTGAGGTCAGAGCTTATTCTACCTCAACTGGCGCCAGTTGCTATGCCGATTACTCGCCAGACTGCTCCAGAGCAAGCACTTCAGACACCGTAAAGATAGAGCCAAATACTAATACTCGATCCCTTGCAGATGCATGCTGCAGTGCGCTTTGGTAGGCCTCATCCACCGCTGGGAACTGATAAATTACTCGATCTCCTGCATGCTTGAGGAGTGCTTGTTGCACGCTATCTATTTTCATTGCGCGTGTTGAATGAACAACAGAAATGTACCATGCGTCGATATGAGGGCTGATCAATTCAACAATGCTATTGACGTCTTTATCATTGAGCACCGCAAATACCGCGAAGGTCTTGCCTGCAGAGGGATAGGCATTAAGATTATGCGCTAAGTTCTCGGCACTATCCTGGTTATGCGCCACATCAAGGATCACCTCACACGTGCGCTGCAAGCGCTGGAAACGTCCAGCTAAATGCAGCCGCTGCAAGCCATCCCGAATAGCTTGCTCGGGCACCGGCAGTGAAGCCTGTAAGCACTGCAAACCCATCAATACTCCTGCTGCATTCTGTACTTGGATATGCCCTAATAAGTTGGGCATGGGCAGCGCTTTTAAGTCACCTGCTGAGGTCGTAAAGTCCCAGCTTGCATCCTTAATGTGATAATTAAAGTCTTTACCCAACTGATAAAGACTAGTTTGGCGCTGTTCTGCAACCTGTTGAATACTCTGTGGTGGCGCAGCATCACTGCACACTGCTGGCTTATGTGCTCGTAAAATCCCCGCCTTCTCATAGGCAATTGATTCTTTGTCGTTACCCAGCCACTCGGTATGATCGAGACCGATGCTGGTCACGATAGCCAGATCATTATCAATAATATTGGTCGCATCCAGACGGCCACCCAGACCCACTTCTAAGACAGCAACATCTATTTTTCTTTGATGAAAAATATCCAGTGCTGCGAGGGTGGCAAATTCAAAGAAACTCAGGCTAATTGCGTCTCTAGCGCGATCGATTTTTGCAAAAGATGCGCATAATTCCTCGTCTGTAGCACTCTTCAGAGCAACCTTAATACGTTCATTGTATTGGAGTATATGCGGTGAGGTGTAGCTGCCGACTGTGTAACCCGCAGCAGTAAGAATAGTGCTGAGCATGGCGACCGAGGAACCTTTACCATTGGTGCCGGCCACAGTGATAACCTTAAATGGGCACTTCAGTAGATCCAGTCGCTGAGCAACCTTTTCTATCCTGTCGAGACCAAGCTCTATTTCTCTGGCATGTAGAGTCGTTTGCCAAGCCAGCCATTCATCCAGCGATTGATAGGCCATGAGTGTAGTGATCTGATAGTAGCGGAGTGTTAGGGGCGCTTGATGTCGAGTTAAGCGACTCGATCTGTCAGCAATGCCAACAGATTATGAATCCGATCACGAAGATCTTTACGCTCAATTATCATATCGATGGCACCGTGTTCAAGCAGGAACTCACTTCGCTGAAAACCCTCAGGCAATGTCTCACGCACAGTTTGTTCTATCACGCGAGGGCCAGCAAAACCAATGAGTGCATTCGGCTCTGCCACGTGGACATCACCTAACATGGCAAAACTGGCCGATACGCCACCCATGGTCGGATCGGTTAACACCGAAATATAGGGCACTCTTTGTTCTGACAGGCGTGTCAGCGCTGCACTGGTCTTGGCCATTTGCATCAGAGACATCAACGCCTCTTGCATGCGGGCACCGCCGCTGGTCGAGAAACAGATAAAAGGGATACTTTGTTGGAGACTGCGCTTAACACCCTCCAAAAAGCGTTCTCCAACCACTGACCCCATTGATCCGCCCATGAAACTGAATTCAAATGCAGCCACAACGACGGGCATATTTTTGAGCGAACCTTGCATCACAACCAAGGCATCCTTCTCACCCGTCGATTTACTCGCCGCAGTGAGTCGATCCTTGTATTTTTTTGAATCTTTAAATTTTAGATAGTCTTTTGGCTCTAAATTAGCGCCTATCTCTTCCGTGTGGCCAGCATCCAAAAAGAAGCTGACTCGACTGCGTGCAGAGATACGCAGGTGATGGTTACATTTTGGACATACCTGCAGGTTACGCTCGAGTTCTGCACCATAAACCACCGCACCACAGTTTGGGCATTTATCCCATATACCTTCTGGCACCTTGCGCTTAGACGTACTCTCTGTGCGAATACGCTTAGGCATTAATTTTTCTAACCAGCTCATATTATTATTGATTATGTTGAGAGGATTTAATTATTACCTAATGCGCCCTTGATATCACCTAAAAGTGCTTTAATTTTAACGCTAGCCTGCGGGATATCTTGTTGATTGTCAGCGATGATGTTAACGATGGCACTACCAACGACGACACCGTCAGCGGAGGGCGCAACCATTTTTGCAGTTTCTGCGTCTTTGATACCGAAACCAATCGCGATTGGGATGTCACAATGCTCACGAATTGTATCGACTTTTTTAATCACACTATCCGAGTCTATACGATTTGCACCGGTAATACCTTTGAAGGAAACATAGTATAAGAAACCCGAGGCAAGACTGGTGATTGTTTTAATCCGTTCTTCATCCGTGGTCGGTGCTAACAAATAAATAGTATCGATCTGATTAGCTTTGTAAATGCGACTAATTTCCGTGCTCTCTTCAGGCGGCAAATCGACGGTAATTACACCATCAACCAGACCTGAAGCAGCCTCAGCAAATTTTTCTACGCCATATATTTCAATTGGATTTTGATAACCCATCAAAACGATTGGCGTGTTGTCATTATTCTGTCTGAATTGTTTGACTATTTCTAAAATATCAGCCAACGAAGTATCGTGCAGCAGCGCACGCTCACAGGCTGCTTGGATAACTGGGCCATCAGCCATAGGGTCTGAGAACGGAACGCCTAATTCAATAATATCCGTACCTGCATCGACCAGCGCATGCATCAACTCTGCAGTATTTTGCGGGTGTGGGTCACCCGCTGTGATAAAACTCACCAGCGCCTTATCCTCGTTGCCGGCTAGTGTTTTGAAATATCCCTCTATCCGACTCATATTTCCATGCCCTCAATACGCGCTATTGTATTGATATCTTTATCACCGCGTCCGGAGAGATTAATCACTATGGTTTGATCTTTACGCATAGTTTTAGCCAGCTTGGCAGCATATGCGGTCGCGTGACTACTCTCCAATGCCGGAATAATACCCTCTACGCGTGTCATTAAATGAAATCCATCGAGCGCTTCCTGGTCTGTCACAGCCACATATTGCACGCGGCCCTCAT
>DDIE01000021.1:766-3934 GCA_002338385.1 Proteobacteria bacterium UBA1858 | reverse complement strand
CCATTAACTAATATACTCCATCACTATGTACGATCAATTAGAAGCAGTGCTCCAAGCCGAAGCGTTTGGCATCAGTTGCAGTGAACTGCATGGATTCTTGTGTGGTGTGCTGAGCATCGATGTCGCCTATCCATTGCAGGACTCTATTGCAGTACTCGCACCTGATTTTGAAAACGTAGTTTTTTCGCCAGAGCTGAATGACAAACTGTCTGCGCTGTATGCTTATGCTAAGGAACAGATGACGGACCCCGAATTACAGTTAGAGTTGCTGATTCCTGATGACGAGGCGCATTTGACTCAGCGCGTGACGGCACTGGCAGGGTGGTGTGATGGCTATTTGTATGGCCTAGCTAATGCCGGCTTGCAAGATGCCTCCAATCTGCCAGATGACACCCGAGAGATTATTCAGGATCTGTCGCGTATAGCACAACTTGATGGCGCCGATACTGGTGCAGAGGAAGAAGAGCTATCCTATAGCGAAGTGATGGAATATGTCCGCATGTCAGTATTATTGGTGGCTGAGGAACTGCAACCCATCAAGATGAGCACAGAGATTCAATAGGAGGCAATAAATGGATAAAGAATTTGCCAAAAGACGCAAGAACCTGATGCGCATGATGGGCAATGATGCGATCGCCATAATACCTGCTGCGAGTGTCAAGCTGCGTAACCGTGACGTTGAGTACGACTATCGGCAAGACAGTGATTTTATGTACCTGACAGGCTTTGATGAGCCCGAAGCTGTGTTGGTGATTGCACCTGGGCGTGCCCATGGACAATATGTACTGTTTTGTCGTGAGCGCGACCTGGAAATGGAAACCTGGAATGGTCGTCGCGCAGGTCAGGCCGGTGCCATGGAGCACTACGATGCGGATGATGCCTTTCCGATTTCTGATATCAACGAAATACTGCCGGGCATACTGGAGCAGCGCGAACGTGTGTTCTACACCATGGGTGTCAATCAGGAATTCGACCAACGTGTGATCGGTTGGGTCAATCAAATCCGCCAACTGGGGCGCGGTGGCGCCCATACGCCAAATGAATTCATCGCACTGGAGCACATTCTGCATGATTTGCGTTTATTCAAGTCAGGCTATGAAATCGCGAATATGAAAAAGGCCGCCAAGACGGCAATTGCAGGACATCAGCGTGCCATGCGTGCCTGCACGCCAGGTATGTATGAATATGAAGTGGAAGCAGAACTGCTCTACGAATTTAAAAAAGCCGGATGCGGCACAGCCTATCCATCGATTGTGGGTGGCGGCGAGAATGGCTGCATTTTGCACTACACCGAAAACAACCAGCCGCTGAACGACGGTGATTTATTATTGATCGATGCCGGTGCTGAATATCAGGGGTATGCCAGTGACATTACTCGCACATTCCCAGTCAATGGCCATTACAGCGAACCACAGCAAGAACTCTATCAACTCGTGCTAGATGCACAAAAGGCAGCGATTGAGGCGGTCCAGCCCGGTAATCACTGGGATGAGCCGCATATGGCTGCGGTCAAAGTGCTCACCAAGGGTATGGTCAAGCTCGGCATCCTCAAAGGACGCCCGGCACAACTTATTAAAGATGGTGCCTATCGCCAATTTTACATGCATCGTACCGGCCACTGGCTGGGACTGGATGTACATGATGTCGGCGATTATAAAGTGGCAGAACAATGGCGTTTGTTTGAGGCGGGCATGACCTTGACCGTGGAACCTGGTATCTACATCCCCAATAAATCACGTGGGGTGCCCAAACGTTATTGGAATACAGGTATTCGGATTGAAGATGATGTGCGTGTGACGCGTAACGGTCACGAGGTGCTTACGGCCGGTTTAGTCAAAGAAATCGATGCCGTTGAGCACTTGATGGCCAAGGCGGCCTGTTAGTGACCCGTATGCCACATCAAACATTCGATATTGTAATTGTCGGCGGTGGCCTGATTGGTATGTCACTGGCTGCGGCACTCGCCCATAGCCCTTACACAATACTTTTAATCGAACAAAATAATGCCGCACCCCTGCACGCCAACCTACTTGATTTGCGCACCACAGGTTTAACCCGCAGTTCAGAGAAAGTGCTGACAGAAGCAGGTCTATGGTCAGCCATGCGCACCCACGCGACCCCTATCGAGCGGCTGGATATATCCGAGCAGGGTAACTTTGGTGGCGCACGCATAGATGCCAAACAACACCAGCTAGCACCGATCGGCTATATGATGCCTAATGATAAGCTGACGGCAGTGCTCAGCCATCAGGTGGCCCAACAAGATAATCTCACGCTGTTATCACCAGCCAGTTTGCAGGCCTTGAGTCAGCATGCGCAGGGCTACCAGCTGACTGTCGAGATGGCAGGGGAAGAACACACCATCACGACCCAATTATTGGTGGGTGCGGATGGGGCGCGTTCTAAAGTGCGCGCTTTGCTGGACATTAGTTACCACACCAAAGACTACCAGCAGACCGCGATCATCAGTAATGTGCGCCCCCAATATGGGCACAACAATATTGCTTATGAGCGCTTTACTGCTCATGGGCCGTTAGCCATTTTGCCAGTGCAAGACGATCACTGTGCTTTGATCTGGACCCAACCCAGCGCAGCCAGTCAGGTCTATTTAGATATGGATGACGCTCAGTTTCTGCAGGCATTGCAAAAAGCGTTCGGTTATCGCCTAGGGGTCTTGCAGGACGTCGGACAGCGTTCGGCATATCCACTGGCACTGACAGTCAGCCATAGTCTGGTAGAGGGAAATGCTGTCCTGATTGGCAATGCTGCGCAGTCCGTCCACCCGGTCGCTGCCCAAGGCTTTAATTTAGGTTTGCGCGATGTGCAAACGCTGGTGAACCTGCTCAAGCAGGCCCAGCACAATGACTTTGCGGCGCTGTTACATAATTACCAGCAGACCAGACAACAGGATCGTGATCATGTCATCAAGCTGACGGATGATCTGACGCGTTTATTTGCACCGCAACAGGGTCCGATCAAAGCCATGCGCAGTCTTGGTTTGAGAATGATCGCTAATCTGCCGGTCGCACAACGCAGCGTGTTACGCCGCAACTTTGGCTTGCGTTATCTATGAGGCTGCAGCATGGTTGAGAGCGTAAATCATTTCGACAGTATCATCATAGGTGGCGGTAATGTGGGTGCGGCGGCCGCCGTCAGTCTCGCCCAGCA
>DDIE01000021.1:0-466 GCA_002338385.1 Proteobacteria bacterium UBA1858 | reverse complement strand
GCCGCCGTCAGTCTCGCCCAGCAGGGCTATCAGGTCGCGATTATCGATAAGCAGCCCGCCACGGCAATCGCATCTACTGATGCACTGACCGCACGTGTCACAGCACTCAATCTAGCCTCAATTGATTTTCTTGAGCAGTGTGGTGTTTGGTCGCAGGTGCTGGCCATACGCGCAACACCTTATGTCAGTATGCATGTGTGGGAGCAGGGCGGAGCCGCTGAGATCAGTTTTCAGGCTAAAGAAACCAGCCATAATAAACTGGGTGTCATTGTCGAAACTGCGGTGTTGCAAACTGCGCTTAATCAATCCATCCAAACACACGACAGCATTACGCATTACCCCAACAGCGTATTGCAGCAATGCAGTTCAGTCGGAGAAGACATGATGTTGGTGGAATGTGAAGATGGCACACGATTAACTGCGCCACTGGTGCTGGGTGCGGATGGCCAGCAATCCCAATTACGCA
>DDIE01000075.1:26500-26741 GCA_002338385.1 Proteobacteria bacterium UBA1858 | reverse complement strand
TTGGATTCTGCGAGATTAGCATACCGATTTCTAACCATTGCTTTTGCCCATGTGAGAGTTCACCTGCTCGCATATCGGCAAGATCCTGCAAGCCTATAATTTCAAGTGTCTGCTCGATCTTGGCTTGACGTTCATTGGTTAATTTATAGAATAGTGTCTGCAAAACAGTACGTTGTCCTTCCAGCGCTAAATTGAGATTTTCGAACACCGTCATGCTTTCAAACACGGTTGGTTTCTGAAA
>DDIE01000075.1:25811-26203 GCA_002338385.1 Proteobacteria bacterium UBA1858 | reverse complement strand
GGTTGGTTTCTGAAATTTACGCCCGATACCGAGATTGGCGATTTGCGCTTCATCTTTTTGGGTAAGGTCTATGTCCTTACCGAACACCACTTCACCTTGATCACATTTTGTCTTGCCGGTAATGATATCCATCATGGTTGTTTTACCTGCGCCATTAGGTCCGATAATACAGCGCAACTCATTCCTTTCCACCACGATACTGAGGTCGTCAATCGCTTTGAAACCATCAAAGCTGACCGATACATTATTCAAATAGAGAATTGTTTCATGGTCAGTCGTCATGTGACTTTTCCCTTATTTTGCGCGGCTTGCCATTTGCTCTTACCATCGAGGAATTGCTGGTAGATGCCTACTAGACCCTTGGGCATAAAGACTGTCACGAATACAAAGAT
>DDIE01000075.1:25232-25494 GCA_002338385.1 Proteobacteria bacterium UBA1858 | reverse complement strand
CCCCCCAGGATAAACAGCCACGATTCTGGCTGCCAAGCGGTAAAGAAAGTTTTCGCATAATTGACCACCAGCGCACCTAACACTGCACCATATAGTGTGCCGCGTCCTCCAATAGCAACCCAGATGACAAATTCAATAGAGCGGATGGGCGCGAATTCGCTGGGGTTAATGATACCGACTTGGGGCACATATAAGGCGCCAGCAACGCCTGCCAGCATAGCGGACACCACAAACACAAATAATTTTATATGTTCGTCTCGAT
>DDIE01000075.1:24643-24898 GCA_002338385.1 Proteobacteria bacterium UBA1858 | reverse complement strand
CGACTCTCAGAATCACGAATGGCAATAGCAACCTTCCCCAGCCTGGATTGAATAATATATTTACACACTGCATAACCGCCTAACAAAGCTAACGCGGACATAAAAAATAATGCACAGCGAGTGGTGTTAGCCTGTAAATCAAAACCGAGTAAATCTTTGAAATCAGTGAGACCATTATTGCCACCAAAACCAAAATTATTCTGGAAGAAGGCCAGCATTAATGCATAGGTCATGGCTTGTGTAATGATTGATAAA
>DDIE01000075.1:21973-24308 GCA_002338385.1 Proteobacteria bacterium UBA1858 | reverse complement strand
GTTACCCGCGAGCGAAAAGCGAGCCAGCCAAAGACAAAAGCGAGTATGCCTGGTGCAAGAAAGATCATTAGTAAGGCAAAGGGAAACAAATCAAAGCCAAACCAATACCATGGCAACTTATCCCAATTTAGAAACACCATAAAATCGGGCAACAAAGGATTGCCGTACACGCCTCGATCACCAATCTGACGCATTAAATACATGCCCATAGCATAGCCACCCAAGGCGAAAAAGGCGCCATGGCCTAGACTTAAAATACCTAGGTAACCCCACACAAGATCGACGGCCAAGGCCAGTAATGCGAAACACAGATATTTGCCTACCAAGGTAACTGTGTAGGTAGAGACGTGAAATAAAGAACCATCAGGCACTAATAGATTGAGTGCCGGCACCACAAAGGCCAACAATATGACGACCAGCGTGAGCACTTTACTCCCGACATCGTTGAGGAGCAATCTTTGAATGAGTGATTTTTCAAACATGGCTAGTCTACCGAACGTCCTTTCAGCGCAAACATACCGCTAGGTTTCTTCTGGATGAATAGGATGATGAATACTAGAATCAGCACTTTGGCTACCACTGCACCGGTAAGCGGCTCAATATATTTATTCGCGATGCCTAATGTCATTGCGCCGAATAAAGTACCCCATAAGTTTCCAACACCACCAAATACCACGACCATGAATGAATCAATGATATACGCCTGCCCCATATTTGGCCCCACATTTGTCAGCTGACTTAAGGCCACACCAGCCATGCCAGCAATACCTGAACCTAAGCCAAAGGTAAACGCATCGACCCAGTCAGTGCGTATGCCCATTGCTTTTGCCATTGCTCGATTTTGCGTAACCGCACGAATCTGGAGGCCAAAGCTGGTCTTCTTGAGTAATAACATCAGGCCAGCCAGGACCATGAAGGAGAATATGATTATGTATAAACGGTTATAGGTAATCGCTAGTGCCGGATTAATCTGCAAGGAACCACTAATCCAGTCGGGGGATGCCACCGCACGATTCTGCGGTGATATAAATGTACGCACTGCTTGTTGCAGAATTAAACTGATACCAAAAGTGGCCAGTAAGGTCTCCAAAGGACGACCATATAAGAATCTAATCACACCACGTTCGATGGCTATGCCGACTATGGCCGTAAAAATAAAGGCCACCGGCAAAGAATAGAGTAATGAATAAGCAATCGAGTTGGGCATTAATTGTTGCATGATAAAGGTGGTGTATGCACCCAGCATGATCATCTCACCATGGGCCATATTAATGACCCCCATAACACCGAAGGTAATGGCCAGACCAACAGCTGCCAGCAACAATACCGACCCTAGGCTTAAACCAAAAAATATATTTTCCACATGCTTATATAAATTGACTGATGACTCAATTTTATGCAGTGACTTGTCGATCGTAGCCAATAACAGCTGGCGCGCCTGAGTATTCTCGGCAGTGAGTGTTTGAGAACGCAGTTCGTGCAAATACACACGAGTTTCAGGATGCAACGAATCGGCCAGATATGTGACCGCCATAATGACTTCTTGTTGATCCTCTGAGGCCAGTCTGTATAGATTGATCGCAGTCGCGAGCTCCCTTAGCACAGTCTGGTCTTGCTCAACTGTAAGACGTTGCTGGATGAGTGCTATGTTCTGTTCATCTAGGCTGTTAAAAATTCCAATGATCGCCTGTTTCCTAATTTTAGGATCAGCATCAGCCAGACTCAATTGAGCAATAGCGCTTTTCAAAGCACCTCGCAATTTGTTATTGATACCAACTTTCCTGAGTTTTTTCTTAGCTATGGTGGCAATTAATTGATTGTTGATAAGATCGAATAATTCAACATCACGCTCGATAATATTGACACTAAATAATGCTTTGTCCGACTTTCTGTAATAAATCTTACCGTCGAGTAGAAGCTTCAATACCGGGAGTGATTGTTGATGCTTGGAGGCTGCGATTGAGGAGATGACTTGTTCTTTGTCTGAAAAACTTTTTGTCAGTAAACCTGACAAGATTTGTTTGAAGGCAAGATCGGCTTGCTTCATCTCATCTGTATTTTGCGCAATCGCGCTCGATCCGCTGAGTATGTATAGGCAAAACAACAGGATGATTTTCATTGGCTTTTTTTAAGAGTGGGAGCTTGTATCGAGACAAGCTCCCTTCAAGTTAATTATTATTAATAATTAACTATAGCAGTTATTGATTAATAATTTTGACCCGAACAGGTCTTGGTCTCAGTATTGTAGTTGCCACAATTGATTGCAGGATCAGCCCAATCGGAGACAATTACAGCACTCTCTGGTAAGAAATCAGTCCAGGCATCACCCGCCACT
>DDIE01000075.1:0-21682 GCA_002338385.1 Proteobacteria bacterium UBA1858 | reverse complement strand
TGGTAGGAAATCAGTCCAAGCATCACCCGCAACTTCAGCGTCTGTTTGCCATACGATTTCAAATTGACCATCGTCTTGAATCTCACCAATCAGTACCGGCTTAGAGAGGTGATGGTTAGGATGCATGACCGCAGTACCGCCAGTCAGGTTAGGCACTTCAATACCATATAATGCAGGACGAACTGTATCAACATCAGTGGAACCAACTTTCTCTACCGCCTCTGCCCACATCTTGAAACCGATGTAGGTTGCTTCCATAGGATCGTTAGTGACACGCTCTTCGCTACCAATGAATGTCTGCCATGCTTCAATGAATTCATCGTTAACATCGCTCTCAGCACTTTGGAAATAATTCCAGGCCGCGAGGTGGCCAACTAAAGGCGCGGTGTCAATACCAGACAGTTCCTCTTCACCGACTGAGAAGGCAACCACTGGAATATCATCAGCTGTAATGCCCTGGTTACCCAATTCTTTGTAGAAAGGCACGTTCGCGTCACCATTAACGGTCGATACTACCGCAGTTTTCTTACCTGCAGAGCCGAACTTCTTGATGTCAGAAACGATAGTTTGCCAGTCAGAGTGACCGAACGGTGTGTAGTTGATCATAATATCTGACTCCGCTACACCTTTGAGTTGCAAATATGACTCCAGGATTTTATTGGTAGTACGTGGGTAAACATAGTCAGTACCCGCCAGTACCCAACGCTCAACACCATTATCCATCAAGTAATCAACCGCAGGAATCGCCTGTTGGTTAGGTGCAGCACCTGTGTAAAAAACGTTTTTTGAAGACTCTTCGCCTTCGTATTGGACTGGATAAAAGAGCAGCCCATTAAGTTCCTCAACCACAGGAAGAACTGATTTTCTTGACACTGATGTCCAACAACCAAAAATTACGTCTACCTTGTGTACTTCGATAAGTTCACGCATTTTCTCAGCGAACAGTGGCCAGTCTGAGGCAGGATCTACCACTACTGCTTCCAGTTCCTTGCCGAGTAAACCACCTGCTTTATTCTGTTCTTCAACCATCATTAAGACTGTATCCTTCAGCGTGGTCTCACTGATAGCCATAGTCCCTGATAGAGAGTGCAGTACCCCAACTTTTATTTTTCCATGATCATCCGCAATTGATGTCGAAGACATCCCTAGTGCGAGCATACAAACTACTAAAATATTAATTCGTAATTTCATTTTAAAAACTCCGCTATTATTTATTGATATCGAGCTGTGGGCGATCATTCCTATTCACTCGCACAGGCCCGACAATGCTTTGCTACGCCCTAATGAGATGCAAATGCTATGCCATGTTGCACAATAACAGGCGGTACGAGCCAAATGCGATGATGGAATAGAGAAACACGGACTCGGCCAGCATGTTATGCACTATATTTGTGCATTCTTGGTTATTATGGTGCGCTATTTCAGTTCTGGAACAACAGGGCATATTCAGCCTGTACACAGCGCGATACGATGAAGGCAGGGTTCAACACACTCTCTTTTTGGTTATATTTCAGCGCTTGCAGCTCTGCGCTAAGTACCTGACCACCGGCCGACTCAACAATACACTGGGCGGCTGCAGTATCCCATTCACTGGTCGGGCCTAAGCGCAAGTATAGATCTGCCTGACCATCCGCAACTGCACATAATTTCAATGAACTGCCTTTTTCTATGAATTCAATCGCGGGATACACTGCGGTCAGGACTGCAGCCTCTCTGCTGCTGTGTGAACGGCTAATCAACGCGCGCAATGGTGCTTGCTGGGCAGTTTGGGTAAGTTTGAGTGCGCGCCTCGAATGCTGATCCTGTTTCCATGCGCCCATACCCTTGGCGGCAGTATAAAGTACCCCTAAAGCTGGGGCATAAACTACTGACACAATGGGTATACCCCGCTCTATCAGTGCAATATTAAGAGTGAATTCATCACTTTTGCGGATAAATTCTTTTGTTCCGTCAATAGGATCGACCAGCCAGTAACGTGACCACGCTTGGCGCTGTTGCCACGGGATATGCTTATCTTCTTCGGATAATATGGGGTCTGCAGATAATTCGCGTAAGCCACGTCGGATGATATCGTGAGCGAGTAGATCAGCTTCTGTTAACGGACTCTTATCGGCTTTTTGATAGACCTCGAAGTCGCGCTGATAGATAGCCATGACGGCCTCACCCGCCGATCTAACCAATTCTTCAATTGCCACCAGTAATGCTGCATGTGAGGTCATGACATTGCTAGCAGTAGTGATGTGCTTGGAGGTAGGCAATGACCTGGTTCGCCAGCGTCTCTGCTGTGTGCGCGTCACCATTAAGATGGATCTCTGCGTTGACCGGAGCTTGGTAGGGTGAATCTATGCCAGTAAATGATTTTATTGTGCCTGCACGCGCCTTTTGATACATCCCTTTAGGATCACGACGTTCACATTCTGTTAATGATGTATCCATAAAAACCTCAATGAATTCATCCTCGGCCAATAACTCACGCACAATCTTCCGATCTGAGATAAATGGTGAAATAAATGCACATAATGTAATGATACCGCTATCTAGAAATAGCTTGCCTAGTTCGCCAATCCGACGAATATTCTCAATCCGATCCTCGACCGAAAATTTGAGATCACTGCATAAACCCTGACGCACATTATCCCCGTCTAAAAGATAAGTGTGCCGACTCATCGCGTGCAATTTATGCTCCACGATATTAGCCACAGTGGACTTGCCTGATGCACTCAAACCTGTGAACCAGATCAGACATGGCTTTTGCTGTTTTATTTCCGACCGCTGTTGTTTGCTTACCGCATGGTCATGCCACACAAGGTTATTTTTTGTCATTTGTGAGTGTTTTGTTGGTAGTGTTGGCTAATTATTTGCGCAACTTCCGGCCGCGCAATTTCCACTGGCAGCGGTTGTCCTGTCGAAAGTAATTCTCTCATTTTTGTCCCCGACACCAGCACATAGTCATCCAAAGTATGATCAGGTGCATCTCGCATCATGACTACTTTATTGAGCTTCTTTGAGTAGGCGGTATGATCAGCATTAAATATTTCAATGTCCAGTGCTGCAGCAGGCACTTGGTCGAGAAAAATATCCTGTGCCGCAAACGGCTCGTAATAAGCACCCACGCCGGCATGGTCCCGACCGACTATCAAATGGGTGCAACCACAATTTTGTCTGAAGAGTGCATGTAACACCGCCTCTCTGGGACCGGCGTACAGCATATCAAAACCATAGCCGGCAACCATCACCGAATTTTCTGGGAAATATAGCTCTACCATTTTGCGTATGGCCGCATCACGAACCTTGGCTGGTATATCGCCCGCTTTTAATTTACCCAACAACATATGAATCAGCACGCCATCCGCTTGCACGTGTTGTTGGGCCATTTTACATAAAGCCTCATGTGCACGATGCATTGGATTACGGGTTTGGAAAGCGACGACTTTTTGCCAGCCACGTTGTTCAATCTGCTGACGTATTTGCGGCGCAGTACGAAAGGTATCGGGAAACTCACTGGCAAAATAACTAAAACTCAGTACCTCACATGGCCCAGAAATAAGCCAGCGGCCTTGCGCTTTAAAATTTGCGACCCCGGGATGGGCTGAGTCTGTGGTCGCAAAAACATGCGTCATTATACTTAGGCTATCTTCATCGCTAAGCGTCTCGATAGCCTCCACGGTCTGGATAGCGACAATAGAATGCTCAGGACAGTGTGGATCACACAATGCTACACGTTGGCCCGGCTCGATATCAGATGCATCATCGATTAAATTCATAATCGGTATTGGCCAGAAAAGTCCGGCCTGGGTGTACATAGTGTGAGCTACACTAAGACTGTCTGCTCGATTCATGAAGCCCGTTAGAGGCGAAAAATAACCGGCGCCCAACATGACGATATTCGCCAGCGCCTGACTACTGAGCAATACTTTGGTTAACGCTTGTGCCTGTTGCAATAACTCAGTGCGCTGCTCAGCAGCATCTATATATAAGGGCGTGAGCTCAACGCCAGCATGTGCCTGTATCATTTGCAACCATGTCCCAGTGTATTAAGATCAGTATACTGTTTTGTTAGTCAATTATCAGATTAACTCATTTTGATTACTCGAATACAGAACTCAACCCCACGTCAGCCGCTGGCTAATAGTTGATCATGCAGGTCGATATGTTGCTGTATACTGTTTTCCAGCGAGAACTTCTGCAGATGTTGCAGCTGTGCTGATTCATCATGTGAGCGTTCGACTTCAGCAAGAATAACCTCCGCTAATTGACGGGCATTGGTAGCCAGAGGCAGCAAGCTACCATACTTACCATGATCCAAAATCTCCCTGGGGCCACACGGGCAATCCAGCGCAACGGTCTTGCACCCACAGGCCATTGCTTCCAATAATACATTGGGCATACCCTCCCATAAAGAAGTCATCACAAAAACATCACTTTGCCGCATGATTGGGTATGGATTAAGTAAATGGCCAGGCAGAATTAAATCATCTTCGACAGCCAGCTGTTGAGCAAGCGTCTGAATAGACCGCTTGAGTCCACCTTCACCCAGGATAATAAGTTTCAACTTTCGTTCTTGGCTGGCGAGCGCAAATGCATGTAACAGTAATGGATAATTTTTCTGCTCGACTAAGCGCCCAGAAGCAACCACTAGTTTGTATTCAGCATGATCCGTTAATGGATGAGTAAGAGGCGCGGACATGTTAACGCGCACATGCTCAACTACAATCGGATTATAAATGGTGCCTAGATTAGCTTTCATTGGTGCCAATAGTTGAGCTAAATCCTCTTGCACACATCGTGATACCGAGATAACACTATCCGCTTCAGGATAAAATCGCCGCATAACAGCTGCAATATAACGCCACCTGAACTTATGCATACGACTTTCAATATCACGTGAAATAGCCGTTCTTTCAGTCAGGATTAGCTTAGTTTCAACCCCAGCAAGACGCTTGGCTATTACAGCAACAATATTACAATGCGGTTGAGCAGAATATAGGATATCCGGATTATGATGATCCAAGTATTGTTGTAATGACTTAAGATAAAATTGTGCTTTGCAGGGTCTAAGTGGGCAAATAAATGGCTTGAATAACAGCGGCAGCTGCGAGAAATAGTGTCTTAAGAGCCTTGCTATTACGCCAGTATACGGCTCTTTTTTCAACGTTTTAACATTGATGCCCTCTGAGATGAGAGACAAACATGCTTTGGTCGAATTCTCTTCGAACGTTAGTATATCTACGCAAGTATTGTTAACATTAAACGCATCGGCGAGTAATAACATTTGTTTAGAAACACCCCCTCGGCCGAGATGCGGGAGAAATAAAGCTACTTTTTTGGCTGATTTCATAGTGAATGTGTTTATATTGTAGTGTCGCTTTATATCCAATTATGCAACTGATGACTGTCTTTACATTATAATTCAATTCGTTAATTATGAATAATAACAAATATAGATAAAGACTAGATGCCCTCTTTCCGACGCAAAGAAACAGCAGCCTACCCATTCAGCAAAAGAATTCTCAAGCATCTTAAAAGAAAGGCAGGAATTCTCCCAAAGCGGATGGATATCAGCTTTGTAAAATTAGGCAGCCAAAGATATAAGCGAATAAGCTTTATAGATAACTATACCCCGATTCGGCTTAAAGCAACGCTGGACTTAGTCTCAAGCTCTAATCATTTTCCAAAACTACTGATACAGCATGAGAATGAGTTATGGGTGGAGTATCTTGATGGCCACTTGCTGAATATCATGTCTGACCCGATATGTGATCAGTTAGCAAAATTATATGGTGATTTATCATCTATCAATCCAACTAAGATCACGGCTGGCAAATATGTCAATGAAATTGAAATTAATTTAGATTTTTTACGTAAAATGGACGTCATAGATTACCAGCTTCAGCAAAAGTTACTCAGCCTGCTCACACGGATCGCACCCAAGGAAGTATGGGTAGGATTGGACTATGCAGATGCTATCCCGAGCAACTTTCTCATCCAGAAAGATAGCCACAAACTAGTTGCAATTGATATCGAGAGTTTGAAAGAGGAGGCCCTACTCGGTCGAGGCTTAGCAAAGGCAGCCACTATCTGGCTTGATGATGTGTATTTGCGCAGGATTATTAATTACCTTAAAGAGAATAAACACCCCGACTTCTATAGTGATATGGAATTTATCAATCTCTACTTTCGATCGGAATGGCTGAAAAGTCTATTCCTGAGAAATAAACGCAAAAGATTAGCAAACAACCGACACATACTATTACAGTTAGTATAGTCTGTGCGTGTATGATTATGTGTAATCACTTCCTAGGTTGGGCCCATGGTTGGAAATCTGATACTGGCATTACAGTATTTATTCAAGTATATACTCAAGAGATCTTGTGTTAGCCTGCTGCATCGGTTCAGATATCGTCTTGAACCAATACCGGCATTGAATGCAGATCAAAGACAACATAGAGTTGTTATTTCACTTACGACTTATGGTCGTCGCCTAGATAATGTCGATTTAACAATCCGCTCGTTATTCAAGCAGACCTATAAAGCTGATGTTGTAGTACTCAATCTTGCTGAAACTGAATTTTCTCCTGCTAGCATCCCCAAATCGCTCAAGATTCTGCAGAAGCATGGCTTAGTGATCAATTACACATGCGATACGCGCTCTTACAAAAAACTGATTCCTACGCTGGCCCTGTATCCCGAGGATTTAATTATTACCGTGGATGACGATGTGCTCTATCCAGACTGTCTAGTCGCATATTTAGTCGACGCTTACCTGAAAAGTCCGAATATGATTCATGGTTTTCGTGGCTACAGCGTACCTATCCAAGAAAACACGATATTACCTTATGAGCAATGGAAGAAATGTGTTCGAGATAGCTATGGCAAAGATATCATGCTCACCGGCGTGGGAGGCATTCTCTACTGGCCAGGCTGTTTCCATCCGGACATAGCCCGACAGGATCTATTCATGTCATTGGCACCCACGGCAGACGATTTGTGGTTTAAAGCGATGACAACATTGAACAACACGCCTAGCCACTGTGTTGATTATCAAGGTCGATTTAAAAGTAAATTTCTCTCCACGAGTAACTCTGTAATCGCGCCACTGAATAAAAAAAATAAAGGCCAACAGCATAATGACAAAATGATCAAGAACCTCGTTGCACACTATCCAGAACTCCCCCAGCAAATCAATGATACAGATTCATTTGATGATCAATAAGCGATATATGTGCTTTATCCAGACAATTAAATACAAAGGATTCCTTGTTTTACCGCGTGACAAATGCATCCAATAGCGTCCCCTAGTTGTCTGTCTCGCAGCATCCTCAGAATTTAATTGATCAAACTTCATGAACTCTTTATCGCAGTTAGGTAATGCATTTAATTTGATCCCCAACTGATCAATAGCACATTGCATACACGGTCGGTCACTGCGTATATCTAACTCTTTTTGTTTTTTTAAAACCGCAGCATAAAAATCATGCTTGATCGTTTTTTCTAAACAATAGATACCACCACCCACCCTGTCACCCGTGGGTATGAATGCATTGGTTTTGAACAATGGTTTGAGAGATTTCAGGAGGAGTATATCGCTGTCCAGCCACACCGAGAGATCTGTTTTTGCACCCAGCATCGCTTGCGGCTTACCCACAAAATTCCAGAATTTCAGTGCTTTGTCAGGCCAATCTTTATCTTGATAGTCCACCTGAAACAACTCTATGAAATCAAACTGCTCTAGATGCTTGGGAGGTTCTCGGTCATACCCTACTCTGAGTTTCGGAATAGATTGCTCGTTTAAAATAATAGAATAGGCCAGTAAAGTGACCATCGTTGTATAAGGTTCGCCAGAGGCACCCGAACAATAGGTGATACTATGATCGCGCGGCTTTTGCGCCGCTAGTTGCATATAATAAGGTAATACTTTTTTTGCCTGCGTTTGAAATAATCTCAGTATTGCTGCTCTCCACACACTGATACCTAGTTTTTTCGGAGAGGATTTCACTACTTAGTAATAAGGCGGTTTGAGATAGCTGAGTGCGAGTTTATTTGAACTATTAAAGATTCTTCTCTTGACCAGTTGCAACGTAGCGCATGAATATTTCCGCGATATGACTTTTAACCAAATTTTGAAACATATCTGCTGCAGAGCCATGTGATTATAAATAGCCGCGCGAGCATTTGCGTGCAATAACTGGTGTAACCATTGTTCTGTCCAATCGATATACGATTGATCTGCATCAACTCCAGAATTTCTTGCTAATCTGATATGGTTTGCTAGGTCTTCATCAGTATATGAGACGTTCAAATCAGCTAAAAACTGACTCGCAATTGACTTCTTCATTTGATCGCCGAGGGTCGATGTTTTGCTGGTTATCTGTTGATCATGCTTTCTGCCGAAGACGAGTATCTCGGGTAAATTGTGAAACTTATATTGCTTCGACGCCGCCAATCTATATAACAGCTCGTAGTCCTGACAACGCAAAAAGTCATTGTTATAGCCATGCTGCCTAAGCACATCAGTGCGCGCCATGAAAGTCCGATTATGAATAGCACATTGAAATATTAAGCTCGCCATGATTCGCTTATGACTGACTGGACGCATCACAATAAATTTCTTAATTTTCCCATGATCATCGATATATCGGCTCCAAGACCCTACGCCGGCATAGTCAGCGTGTGTATCCAAGAACGTATTCTGTTTTTTTAACCTGTCCTTGAGCATCACATCATCACTATCGAGGATTGCTAGATACTCGCCCTCGGCATGTTCAAGTCCGATATTTCTTGTCTGGGGTATACCGAGATTACGTCCATTTTCAACGAGAGTGATTCTGTTGTCAGTGAAACTGCGTATGATCTCAACCGAATTATCGGTCGAACCGTCATCAACCAACAACAGTTGGAAATCTTTAAAGCTTTGGTCAAGCACGCTTTGAATAGTTTGAGCGATATATTTCTGTCTATTGTAGACAGGAATGAATACCGTGATTTTGGCTGGCATGGTGATTAAGGGCTCAATAAACGTCGCACTACACTCTTCAACGGTAACTTCTTAATCACCACTATGAATACTTTTCTGAGTTGCCCTTGTGGACAGTTTATCTGCTTGACGCCATGCCAAGAATTTCCATTCCGAATAAACAAGAGACTACGATTACCTATCGATTCAGAAGTATAACTTTTTTTGAAATCAGAGAAAGTGGGGTTAGAACGATGACTAAAACGTCCTTCATCATCCAGAATAAGTGTGTCCCCACCCCAATGACTGTCCCAATCATCCGCTGTATTGAGATAAAATATTTGCGAGCCGATCTTATTGGTGGAATCACAATGTGGTGATACCGAGCAACCACGCGGTGTGTAATGCCAGTGAAACTCAAGCTGAATATTTTTTGTGCCTGCTACCCGGTAGATGAACTGTAAATACTCAGGTGACATGAGCTCCTCCACAAATGCATGCCACTCATCTGACAGGTTTAAGCGTGGATCATAATCCAAGCTGAGTCGGTCATGACTGAGCTGACCAAACTTACGTTTCTGACCAAAGCGCTCAGCAAATAGGTCCTCAGAGGGTAATGTAGCAATCAATGCCGCATATTTATCAGGCTGAATAAACTCACTAATACTTGCCCACGGGTATGGGTCTGTGTGTCTAAATGAGTCCTCATCAAAATCAGATATCACGGTATCGTTTAAAAATTTCATCATCTTTATCGATCAGCAAACTGTTTTTTTATATTGAGTATTAACTTATCAGTCTCATTAATACAATCCGTTTTGGTCACACCAGGAGCCTCTGCAGCATCCTCAAGCAAAGTAATTAATCCGCGTTTCAGCAGATGATCAAGAAACAAATCCATATCTCTGAGTGACGTTATGACACCATATTCTACCGCTTTATCGAACAAACGACTGAGGAAATTTTGCTGTTTAGGCATGCCTCTATAATTACCTCGACCCAGTGGAAACTGGCAAAAGTTTCTAAGCGTATTAATACTATCGATAAGCACATCAAAGTAACGCGGCAATCGATGCACATAGACAGGCTTATTCAGTTTGCATAATTCTGACAGCATGGATGCACTATCTGCTGTCACTACTAAGGCCTCGGCCAGACGCACATAGTCCAGATAAGGATTGTCTATATCAGCACGCCAGCTGTGATACTGATACGGCACATCCAATTGACTAGCAAAACAGTCCAAGGCATAACTAGGTGTTCTTGGGCTGGTCGTGAGTAACACCGAATAGCCTTTCACCATAGCCAGCTTATTGACACGCTGGGCCATTTCACTCAAGCATGAGGGGGTCATTTTATAGGGTCGACTATGGCCACCCAGTACCACCGTCAAATAAGGTTGATGCATGCCGGCTTGGTTAATAAGCTGTGCTTCCTGGACGCACTCTGATTGCTCAAAGTACAATTCATTCAGCGTCAGCGTATTCATATAGACATTATCACGCAGCGGCAGCTGATATTGTGGGGTCGAAACAATCAGGTCATAGTGCCGCAAGTGACACCATGGACGTCCAATATGAATGAGCTTGGTAGCTGGTGCTTGTTTTTTAAGCCAGCGTGCAACACAAGCCGAACGTCGGCCGGATGATATAACAATATCTGGCCAGGGTGGTTTGAGTTCAGGGAGTTTTCTGACGCCTAATAGACTGTTACCGCGTATGTAGTTGGGCACATGATTAAGCCAGCTAAAGCTAAGCTGTTGTTCGACTATATTATTGGATAGTCGCCGAGCCAAATTGAGAATCTGTGAATTATCCCCTCTTCGGTGCGTAAGCAGTGCCCAGACCTGACAGTCCAGCGGCTGCAACTCAGCGTGTGCTGCAACTTCTGCCAAACCCTCTAGCTCGTCTTCAAGTTGTTGCCACAAATACGCTAAAGGGTGATAGTGATAAGAATAGTGCTCTGGCGTAGGTTGCCATGGCTGGGTATGCAGCGCCGTGTAATGCAAACATTTGATTTCATCCAGGGGATGCTCACAGTCGCGAGTATTCCAGCCTTTGTCACACGCACGCCACCCATTGGCAAGCTGCTGGACGGCCTCGTGTAATGATTTTTTTGTGCCTGTGGTTGCACTTGCCAGATTCCAATAATCACCCATCTTGGCACAATCTATCAGCATGACAGAGGTATCATTATGGGCAACGGACATATAGCCGCTCCCGGCCATATCCGCATCAAACAGCAAGGCTGGGTCGGCCAGATAAATCTGGTCGACATCATTATAAATGGCTCGGCCGGAAAAATTAGCAAATTCTGGAATAGCAAAACGATATAAAGTGAAGTTGGTGCGCCACTTGCGGGTATCAAAACCTGACAAATCCTTCATCAGATAGATTTCATAGCGGCGCTGTGGATTACGCAACTTCTCTACTGAATAGATGAATACTCGCTCAGCACGATATTGGGCAGTTTCGCTCCCTAAAAATATTCTCACCGGGGCAAGACTGTCCTGCTCAGGTTGATCAGACTCAAACACGATCCTTTCGGGCCATCCGCGCTGTTCCGGATCAGGAGTCGATAAATAGCTTTTGGTCATAACTAGAATAGCTGGCGTATGGAAAATAAAATCATCTGTCGGAATGACTCAACAGTGCTGCTCAAGCGCGTATATTACACAATATTTCAATGACTTGTATAAGCATCAGGGAATTTTCACAGGGCACCAGTGATTGGCGCCAAAGGCATATCGACCCGCCGCCAGTGCAGACATAAGCGCTTATATCCACTGCGCACAGAATGCTAAGCCGAACATGGCCTGTAATCAGGCACATTGCGCACAGTGAATTTGCTTACAATTATTATGGAGATAGCCGTTGAAGCGACACGCATGCCGACGTGAGCGACGCATCTCTGCAGCTGACAGGCAGTGGAATTATTTTTTCAGCAGCGAGACACTGGCAGAGCGATTGCCGCGACAACGCTTAGAACAATATTTTACCTCATCCCAGCAATGGGCCCACTTCTTGCGCCAGCTGAATGGTCTGGAGCATGTCAGACAAATTTTGGATGGTAAATCGACTTTGGCAACACCCTTGGGCATCATTACTCGCTATACATTACAGTCATTTGGTAGTTGCAGTGTACTCTGTCAGGGTTACGATCTTAATCTGTACACGAATTGAAAACGCATGAAAGTCAAAGTCGAAGATATCGATCGAATTATCGAAATGGCTTGGGAGGATCGCACGCCCTTTGAAGCTATATATTATCAATTCAATATTAAAGAAAATGAAGTTCGTCAACTCATGCGTCGTCATATGAAACCCTCATCATTTAAAATGTGGCGCAAGCGAGTCAGCGGTCGTAAAACTAAACATATTGCTGCGCGAGGTTACTCAGTCGGTCGCTTCAGATCCAGCATGCAAAGGACACGCTAACTCATGTCTACTCTCAGAGTCATATTAGGCGATCAGCTGAATGTTGCGATCAGTGCTTTAGCGGATTGTGATAAGGCTAATGACATTATTCTCATGTGCGAGCTCAAACAGGAAGCTGGCTATGCCAATCACCATAAGAAAAAGTTGATCCTGATATTCAGTGCGATGCGGCACTTTGCGCTAGAATTGACTGAGCGAGGTTACCAGGTGGATTATGTTCACTACACCGATCCTGACAATAGTGGCTGCTTTGAGCAGGAAGTGTTGCGTGCCTGTCAACGCCACCAGAGCAATCATGTGGTGCTGACAGAACCTAGCGAACATCGTGTATTGGAGGCCTTTGAAAGTCTCTCTTCTGAACAGATCAACCTGCACATCCGTGAGGATGATCGCTTCTTTTGTTCGCATGCTGAATTCCAACAATGGGCGCATGGCAAAGACACGCTGAGGATGGAAAACTTTTATCGCTTGCTGCGTAAGCGACACAACATATTGATGGATGGGGACAAACCGGTCGGGGATCGTTGGAACTACGATGCAGAGAATCGTAAAACACCGAAAGGCAAGCATGATTTCCCGCTACCCTACCGACAAAAACAGGATGAGATCACGCAACATGTTGTTACTCTAGTGGCAACAGAGTTCGCAGATCATTTTGGCAGCATAGAAAATTTTGATTTTGCCGTGACACGCAAACAGGCACTAGCAGTATTAGACAAATTTATCGAGCAGCGGTTAACTTTGTTCGGTGATTTTCAAGACGCAATGCTGGCAGGTGAAGCGTGGTTATATCACTCACATATTGGCATGTACCTCAATCTAGGCCTGTTGTTACCTGCCGAGGTTGTGCAGAGAGTCGAACAAGCATGGCACGAGAGTAATCCACCGATCAACGCTGTGGAGGGATTTATTCGCCAGATTTTAGGTTGGCGTGAGTACGTTCGCGGTATCTACTGGTTACAGGGGCCAGACTATAAAAATCAAAACTTCCTGAATGCTCAAAATGATTTGCCAGAATTTTTCTGGTCGGCTGACACGGAGCTGAATTGTCTCAAGCAATGCATTACAGAAACTAAAGATAATGCTTATGCGCACCACATTCAACGGCTCATGGTGCTCGGCAACTTCACCCTGCTCACTGGAGTTGATCCGCATCAGGTGAACGCTTGGTATCTGGCTGTTTATGCTGACGCCTACGAGTGGGTAGAGTTACCCAATGTTAGTGGTATGGTGCTGTATGCGGATGGCGGGTTACTGGCCAGCAAACCTTATGCAGCCAGTGGTGCATATATTAATAAGATGTCTGATTACTGTAAAAGCTGTCGTTACAAGGTCAGCTTAAAAAATGGAGCTGACGCGTGTCCGTTTAATTACCTCTACTGGAACTTTCTCATCAGCAATCGTGACAAACTAGAATCAAATTTCAGGCTGGGTATGAGTTACCGCACGCTCGATAAGATGAGCGAAGATAAACGAAGTTTAATTCAATCCGATGCGCGAGTATTCTGGGCTTCGGTGACAGCAGAGTAATTGTTCTCTATAAGTTCGGCCAACAAGTCCTTAATCACTTTACTATCAATATTAATCATGTTGCCTCGAATTGCCGAGACAATTGATATTGCCTGCAGGATGTCACCATCACTTACATCGATACGTTCATCAACAATCTCGCTGATGCAATCAAGCATGGACGTGGCCATTTTGCTGATCGCTTCAACCGAACGTGTCTCTTGATGCAGAGGAAAATTAATTTTATTAATCGACCCGCCTGAAGAAGTCGTGATTAGACAAATGTTTTGCATTGCAGTCTCTTGCTGTTCGAAAACGTTATCATAACTGATATGCAAAATTCGGCATGACACTATACTGTACATTTGCTTAGCACAAGCAATGTTAGTGCAGTCACCAAGAGGATATACTTACACGATGTCTGCTACTCACAACCTTCTGCCCACAGATGGCAGCGCTCATTTGTATCCAGAGTTTCTGTCGCCCAGCGCAGCTGACGGTCTCATGCAACGCATTGAACAACAGACAAACTGGACCCAGCGTGAAATTATTATATTTGGCAAAGCTGTGATGCAGCCGCGCCTTATGGCCTGGTATGGTGATCGCGAATATTGCTATTCTGGAATCAGCTTAGCACCTGTCAATTGGCACCCTACTCTGCTCAATCTTAAATCAACTATTGAGCAACAATGTGCTGCGCGATTTAACACAGCGCTGCTGAATTTATACCGTAACGGTGAAGATTCCATGGGTTGGCATCAAGACAATGAGCAATCTTTAGGTGAACAACCGGTAATTGCCTCATTGAGTCTAGGCGTTGAGCGAAAATTCAAGTTCAAACACATTGATAATAAATGTATGAATGTTGACATTAATCTCGCGCATGGCAGTTTGTTGATTATGGCTGGATTGACACAACACAAATGGAAGCATTGTTTACCCAAAACTAGAAGGTCGATCGGGACGCGTATTAATATCACCTTTCGCAATGTGCTCGGCGATTAGGTGCCGGTCACGATCAGCGGTTGGGTGTCTCTTGGTATTGATAAGAGAGTGCATCACCGATGCGTTTGAGCAACTGAGAAAAGGCATGAAAACGGGCAGTAATTATAGACATCGTACACCTTCCTTGATAAAAATTCCCCGCCGAAGCGGGGACAAAAAATTGCCTGTTGCCAGGCTAGAGGAGAGTAAAACAATTAAAACAAGCTGATGATTACAAAAAAGTTCGTACACAAAATTGATGACAAAATCGCAGCTTCACCTGAAGCAGCACATATGAAAGAGTGCTTACATAATCTCATCGGCGTTGCTCCTTGGTACGCACCTTCAATGGCACTCTGTTTAACTGACTGGCCTGCTGATTGATAAAAGCAGCGGCGACTAAGGTAACGCTGATCATAGCGATGACGGAAAGTATTACTCCTGCTGTCATGAAATCTTCCTATTTGGTTGTTCACGTTGACTATGGATGTATCCTAGACCCTGCACCGATATTAGTCTACCTCTTGTGTAGACTCACGCCTGTGCATACCCTGTAGAAAGCGCTTTACCCCATGTACAATAACTAAATCAGGCTGTATATTAGCTTAAACAAACGAACGGATGACCACCGGATGTACACATTCATATGTACATATTCATCATTTAGGGGGTCTGAACAGTATCTATTGCAATCACTTAAGGAGATGATGATGTCCAAATACATTTTAAAGACACTTGGTTTGTGTATAGTTTTATCAACAGTATCAATGGCTTGCGAGCAAAGTCTACTCAATCATTCGTTCCAACGACTAGCCAGCAGCGAGGAAATAAACCTGTGTACAGAGTACCGCGAGAAGGTAGTGCTGGTGGTCAATACTGCCTCGAAGTGCGGCTTAACAAAACAATATGAGGGCTTGGAAAATCTCTACCAAGAATATGCTGACGCGGGTTTAGTGGTACTCGGTTTCCCCTCGAATGACTTTTTCGGTCAAGAGCCGGGCACTGAACAGGAGATCCAAGACTTTTGTAAATTGACCTACGGAGTAAAGTTTCCAATGTTGGCGAAAACCACTGTCAAAGGCGACGCCGCACATGCCTTTTATAAGGATCTGAAGCATCATTCAGGCACCTACCCGCAATGGAATTTTCACAAGTACTTAATTGGTCGTGACGGCAAGTATATTGATACTTTCGGTCCTCGCACGCGTCCCTACAATGAGGATCTGATCGCCGCCATAGAGACAGCTCTGGCTAAATAACAACAGAATTCGTCTCCATGTATCACAAAGATCTGGCCTTTGTTGATGTTGAAACAACGGGCGGCAGAGCTGTTCGCGATCGCATCACTGAAATCGCCATAATTACAGTACGGGACGGCGATGTGGTCTCGCAGTGGAGCAGTCTGGTCAATCCCCATCGGCCCATTCCAGAGCGCATCTGCCGGCTGACGGGTATTACTAATGCCATGGTCGAAGCGCAACCCAGCTTCAACGATCTTTTTAAAGACATTTATGATCGTCTGGAGGATTGCATCTTTGTTGCGCATAATGCGCGCTTCGATTATGGCTTCATCAAAAATGAATTCAAACGCTGTCAGGTTGACTTCCGTGCGCAGGTGTTATGCACGGTCAAACTATCCCGCCGAATCTATCCTCAATACAGGCGGCATAACCTTGATAGTGTAATGCAACGACATGCCATTCAATGTTCAGCCAGACACCGAGCGATGGGTGATGCGCGGGTACTGTATGAGTTCTTGCAGGAGCTGTACCTGAGACACAACCACGAACATCTGGAGAGCGTCATCAAGTCATTGCTCAAGCGCCCTAGCCTACCTGCCAACATCAGCGAAGATGATATTCAGAATTTACCGGAATCACCTGGTGTCTATCTGTTTTATGATCGCGACAACATACCGTTGTACATAGGTAAAAGTATCAACGTGCGTGAGCGTGTATTGAATCATTTCAGCGGCGACCATAGCTCCTCCAAAGAAATGAAAATCAGCCAAAATATTGCATCCATAGACTTTATCAAAACCTGTGGAGAACTTGGCGCCCTACTGACTGAGTCGAAATTAATTAAACAAAAGTTGCCTAGTTATAATTACCGCCTGCGGCGATATGATCGTCTCACCACTATTGAATACAATCAGGACATGCCAGGTAGCCCTGAAATCATAACCCCCGAATATATAGACGCGAGCAAGATTCACCATCACTATGGTCTTTTTAAAACGCGCAAAGCCGCTAAAGATCTCCTCTTGAAACTGGCTAAGAAGGATCAGTTGTGCCTGAAAAAACTCGGTCTCGAAGCGGGTACGGGTGCCTGTTTTGCCTACCAGCTTAAACAGTGTAAAGGCGCATGCATCGGGCAAGAAACTGAACTGCAACACCACTTGAGACTGCTCACAGCGCTGCAACCGATAAAAAATAAGACCTGGCCCTATGCTGGCAAGATTGGCATTCGTGAAACGTGTCATGAGGATAACAGCAGTGATATCCACATTTTTGATAACTGGTGCTATCTTGGTACCGCACGCAACCAGTCTGATTTAGATAAGCTGAGCGCCAATGCCGAGTCTCAGTTTGATCTGGACTCTTATAAAATACTTATCAGTTATCTCAAACAAACCAAACAACCCGATATTATTAAACTCGATCAACTGTCAGCATGACCCAAATTAATAAACAGGCCAACCCTCAGGGCAAAGGTATTGTTGGTGTGGTGACCGACTTACGCCAACAGATTAGCCGACATGTAGCCGCCAAAGACCACAGTCAGATTCTGGCCGATTACTTCACATCATCGCTTGTGTTGATTGCCCAATATAGCTTTAAGCCGGTGATGGGCGTTGCTTACTATTTGTATTTTCGGGAGGGCAAGTGGTCTTTAAGCTTAATCGAGCCAGAGGCATGGACATCTTCACCTGGGTTATTTTTTGCTCGCTGCCAACTCAATGAAGATAGGACATGGTGTTTACAAACTATCGCGGATTGGCAGAGTTCAAGCCTGCTGGCAGCTGAAATCGAACGCTTGCAAACCGACTTTATCGCCTCGTTAAACAATGACCACACTTTTTTAGAACAACTCCCTTTTTACCAGTCCAACTTAAATTATTTTCAGCGTTTAGGCGCTTATGCGCTGGCTCACTCATTACAACGTTCACTGCTTAACCAATATGGTCAACAACACAGCACGATGCTGAGCGCCCGCCAACTATTGTTGAGCGGACTCAAGCAGAATAAGCTTTTACTCAATAACTTAGCGCATAACAGCGACAGCTGATACTCAGATATAGGCTATACTCACAGGTCGATACTAGGCATGGCTTGAAAATGGAATTTAATATAGGTCAACGTTGGATTAGTCACGCTGAGACTCAACTGGGCTTGGGTATAGTGACTGAAGTCGGGGCGCGCAGAGTCAAGATTCTATTCCCTGTGGTCAGTGAGAGTCGTATCTATGCGACTGACAGTGCGCCGCTGAGTCGAATCGCCTATAGCATTGGCGACATCATCAGCAACGACCAAGACATTGCAATCAAGGTTGAGCAGATTGACCAAAAAGAAGGCCTGTTGAGTTACAACGGCTCAGATGCAGATGGATGCACGCATACTTTTCACGAGCTCGATCTGAGTAGCTTTGTCCACTTCACCACCCCAGAGCAACGCCTGTTCAGCAATCAAATTGATAAAAATAAGAACTTTGCCTTGCGTGTAGAAACGCTCAAACACCTGCACCGGCTGCAACAATCAACTGTAAAAGGCATGCTAGGCTGTCGCACCGACCTGCTACCCCACCAAGTATTCATTGCCAATAAAATCGCTAGTCGCCACGCGCCAAGAGTATTACTGGCTGATGAAGTAGGCTTAGGTAAAACTATCGAAGCAGGCATGATCCTGCACTATCAAGTCATCACTCAACAAGCTCGACGTATATTAATTTTAGTGCCAGACAGTCTGGTGCATCAGTGGCTGGTAGAGATGCTACGACGCTTTAACCTGAGCTTTTCAGTATTTGATCACGCGCGTGTCAGTGCCCTGCTGGATGAAGGTATGAGCGAGCCATTTGATAGCGAACAGTTCATCTTATGTCCACTGAGCTTATTCATCGAACAGCCTGAGTATGCAGCATATGTGCAGACCTCTGGGTGGGACACCTTAGTCGTTGATGAGGCGCATCATCTTGCTTGGTCGGCGCAACAAGTCAGCCCTGAATATCAATTTGTTGAGCAGCTAGCGGCACACTGTAAGAGTTTATTACTCATTACAGCGACACCAGAACAGCTTGGCGTTGAAAGTCATTTTGCACGTTTGCGCCTACTCGATCCTGCGCGCTTTCACGATCTGGCGAGCTATCAACAGGAACAAAGTCGCTTTCAACAACTCAATCTGTATCTGCAGCAACTACAAAATGGCGCTAGCACGAAGGACGATGCGCACCTGGCCAGCCTAGTGGCGGACATAGAAACACAAGACAATGACCAGATCATTGCGGAATTACTCGATCGTCATGGCACGGGACGTGTCTACTTTCGCAATACCCGCGCGACTGTGGCTAACTTTCCACAGCGACATGTTCTGGCTCAAGCCTTAACTGTACCCTCAGATTATCCAATCGACCGCGCTAATGTATATCCTGAAACTGATTTTGCTAGCCAGATATGGCTCGCAAAAGATCCACGCGTGAGTTGGCTATTACAGCTTCTGCAAGCGTTAAAGCCGACTAAAGTATTGGTCATATGTCATCACGCAGATACGGCAATTCAGCTGGATAATTTCTTAAATCTGCGTGCTGGTATCCGCAGTACTTCTTTTTACGAGGGCATGACTATTCTTGAACGTGATCGTGCAGCTGCTTATTTTGCTGAAGGTGCTGATGATGATTCCCTATATAGTGATATGGGTGCCCAGGTGATGATCTGCTCCGAGATTGGCAGTGAGGGTAGAAACTTCCAATTCGCCAGCCATTTAGTCTTATTTGATCTCGCCTACAATCCGGATTTAATTGAACAACGCATTGGCCGTTTAGACAGAATTGGTCAGACTAGTGATATTAAGATTCATATCCCCTACATCAAAGACAGCGCTCAGGAAGTGTTATATCACTGGCTGCATGATGGCCTGCAATTATTTACCCGCAGCTGTGCTGCCGGGCACGAAATCTATACTGCATTTAGCCAACCCCTGTTACAACTCAGCAAACAATTAGCGACCAGTCAGTCGATTGATCACACGGCCCTGGTTCAACTGACATCAGACACGCATGAATTTACTGAAACTCTAACAGCGCAGCTGCAACAGGGTCGCGATCGTCTGATTGAACTCAACTCATTTAATGCTGACCAGGCACAGCACTTAATTGCACAGATTGAACATGCTAGCCAAGCACAAAACTTATTGGAATACATGGAAAGAGTATTCGATCAGCTCGGTATCATTACTGAATTTCATTCTGATAACTCCTACGTCATTAAACCTGGCGAACATATGCAGGCTGAACTGGTGGGACTGAAGGAAGATGGCAATACCATCACATACAGTCGTGCCAAAGCCCTCAGGCGTGAAGACATGGAATATATGAGCTGGGAACACCCCATGGTGAGTGAGTGTCTGGAGATTATCGCTAATAGTGAATTTGGCAACACTGCGGTGGCAGTGATTTCAACCAATGCTCTGGAGAAAGGGAGCTTATTGATTGAAACTTGGTATAGCATTAATCTTATTGCAGATCAGCGCCTGCAATTGCAGCGCTACTTGCCGAGCACACCAACACGCTGTTTGTTAGATAACAAGGGTAATGACTACAGTCAGGCAATCAGTTACGAAATACTTAACCCCTTGTGCCAATCTCTACCCAAGAAGACTGCGCTAGCGATTTTACAAAAAACTAAAGCTTTACTGACTGAGCTTTTGCAAAAATCGAATACCATACTGGAATCTCAACTAGCGCCATTAAAACAGCATGCAACAGAAAAGATGCAACAACAATTAGGTGCAGAATTAAACCGTCTAAAGACATTACAAAAGACCAATAAGACTATCCGCGACGATGAGATAGAATTTTTACAAAACAGCATTACTCAATCCGAACAATTTATCAATCGAGCCAGCTTTCAGCTGCAAGCCATCCGTGTAATAGTTAATAATTGAATGTGCCCGTCATGCGGCCTGGTTGACCACCGGTACAACAATTTTCATGCCCGGCTTAATGCGCGCAAAATTGACATCCGGATTATGCTGCCTTAGTAGCCACATCGGCACCTTGAATCTCTTAGCCGCCAGGTGCCAGAGTGATTCACCACGCTTAATCGTATACATATACGTGCTTTCGATACGATGATCCACGAAGTATTGTTCTTGGAATTGCTTTTGATAATTAATGCGGCGTTGCTCAAACTCCTGACGAGGGATACGTGAAAAATCCAGCGCTATTCTTCTGCCCACTATGACCGGAGTGGCAAAGCGCATGTTATTAATTTGTCTTAAACGGCTGGCACGCAAATCCAACCATTCTGCATAATGCCCCAGCGTTTCCTCAGCCTGTACGATGATTCTGTCAGCGTCATCAACGGTATAATCGGCCGGGTCAGTCAATAAGCTTGCTGCTTCCTGCTGATTAATTTGGGATGGTGTCGCAGCAATATCATTCAGTTCATCAGGCGCTATCGCAGTCGCCGCCTTGAGTGGCGTTGGCTCAATTACCGCGGGTTGCTCTGCCACCAAGGCTTTCTCGATGGGTTTAGCCACGGCCACTGTGTCTAGCTCAACTTTTTGATCCGCCACAGGCAGCCTTA
>DDIE01000061.1:20338-21983 GCA_002338385.1 Proteobacteria bacterium UBA1858 | reverse complement strand
CCCAAAGGGTGAGGCTCTCTTGTATGGCGCGCCCGGTACGATTCGAACGTACGACCGCCTGATTCGTAGTCAGGGACTCTATCCAGCTGAGCTACGGGCGCGTAGTGATCACCACACTATTTGCAAAGGAATGGACCTGACCTGTGCAGCGAGCCGCGCATTATCCCCAATTCCGGTGCAACTAGCAAATGTCAGTGAGCTTGTCTGGGGAGGTTATCAAAGCCGCCAGCGGTGCTTGAACTCCGCACAACGTTGGCTGATTAGATACTATTGAGTTTCACCTAGATGTGCTGTAATCATAATAATGGGGCTGACATTGGGATCAATCAGGGGCGAACTTGGGCAGACCATTTGATCTTTATCGCTAGCAAAGAACCTCTGTCTGACCAGCGAGCGAATTCGCTGCTCAGACAGAGTTGTTTGCAATATCACTGTCTGGGTCTGCCTTATTATTTTTTTCCAAGGCCATTTGAATTTCGCGGTAGCTGCTATCAACAAGTTGCATAAGCTGATCTGCCTCACCTTGGAGATGGACCACAGCATCACCATTGTCCAACTTGATTTGCACTTCATCTAAATCTAATTTGAGCTGCTCACCCTCTGCAGTATTGATATAAAGATCAATATCCTGAGTACTAGCAAATTCAATTATCTTAACTTTGGCACCACCCTCGGCGCGTATAATCAGGTCTGCACCGGATCGAATTATTGCTAAGCTATTTGTGAGTGGGACTTCTTTGCCTTCGGCAAACGAAGTAATCACAATATCTTGCTTCTCCTCAGCAATCACCGAATGAATATGTTCATGGTCAAACTGGATAAATTTAGAGATTCCGTTGACACCCGTCACTTTTATAAATAGTTGTTGAAGATTCATGTGCTACTCCGTAGGCTAAATAAGTAAATTTTGTTGTTAATGACAATTATTTCGCAGCTGCGAAATTTGCTTTCCCTGATAACAGATAGACTTGAATTCAGCAGAACATGAGACAGCGTTTGAGCTGCGTAGCTGAAGGTCATCAGGGAAAATGGAAAACGATGATGGCCGTGTGCAGAGTTTCGGCTTATATGCAAAATAGGACGCCAGCCTGTCTGACAACATAAAGTGACCATTAAAATGGCCCATGAGGTCGGCTGTATGTTGGCAGTAATCAGTCTTGTGAACATCTCAAACCTATAATCATTCAATGCCTTGTTGGCTACGTAATCAAAGTCTTGTTAAACACGTCGAGTCCAACCAGAGCGCTGAGATTAGCCAAGTAGTTCACATTTGACTACAATTTGTAACATTTCAACAAGAAAAAGGGTGATTTATTGGCAATACTTCTAAGTATTTTCAACTATCTTGATGTGATTAAGCGGGAACTAGCGGTTTTGACGACACTTCGTCATGTCACTGTTGCAGTTAGTCACCAGAGTAAACACCCGATTGGCGCACTGGACTGAACATGACAACAGCGCTCAGCGTGGATCAAGCTGATAGGCGAAATTAGACTATGCGCCTGGCGTGGTGCCTAGCGTGTTTCGGTCGGTAATGTGAGCACGTGGGTAAAATGTGCCAAACAAGTTGCTTGGGCAAGTATGAGTCGGATACTCATCAGCCGTGATGGCTATGGCGGAGAAGGAGGGATTCGAACCCTCGATA
>DDIE01000061.1:511-20004 GCA_002338385.1 Proteobacteria bacterium UBA1858 | reverse complement strand
TCCCTTAGCAGGGGAGCGCTTTCAGCCGCTCAGCCACTTCTCCATAACATCAATTAGTCACTTAAGCTTATTTGAGTTCCCATAGTTTCTCTTGTGGACACTCTGTCTCACACAAGGCGTGTGAGGAGGTTTTCCTCAGGGAGCAAATTGGCACTTAGATTATGTGACAAGGATGCAGAGTCTCGCAAATTACGTCCTGTTTATCAATGGGAGCGAGCCTGTGGGCGGGCAATGATGATAAACTCGCGAGCATTGATGGCGTAAAAATATGTGTTGAGGTGGCATAATAGACGCCTTAATCCCACTGTTCACCGACTATGAAAATACTTATCAATTGCTTATCTGCGGTTAATGGTGGAGGAATTGCTTACCTGAGCAACATGTTGCCATTACTGATTGAGCACTTTGCAGCCAGCGAGCATGACTGCTGCATGCTGATGATGAAGCATCAGGCTGAGTGGCTTAATACACCCACCGAGCACATTATATGGCTGGATGATAGTCATCGCTCCGCGCTTCGACGTCTGCTGTGGGAGAGACGGCATCTGGCCCGCGTAGCCAAACAAAATAATATTGATCGTATCTTCACGCCCTATCAAATTCATACCCATATTAGCAGCACAATGAATATTATTATGTTGCGCAACATGGAGCCTTATACGTTTCACAACTATCATTATAGTCTTAAGAATAAGCTCAGAAATATACTCCTGAAACAGATGACTAGCGCATCGATTAATAAGGCTGACAGAGTGATTGCCGTATCGGATCATGTGCACACCCACAGCGAGACTCTATTGGGCAAGTCAGATAAGGTCACGCGTATCTATCATGGCAGGGACGATGCTTTCAGTCCTGAACAGTCATCAGAAGACCTTCAGATCTTAACCAATTTAGGCATTGATTATCCCTTCATTTTTACCTGTGGCTCACTGCTGCCATATCGTAATTGTGAGATTATCATTCAGGCTTATGCACAGAATATTGAACAACAGCTCATAGCGGATGATATTCGGCTGGTCATCGCGGGCAAATCAGACGACAAGGCTTATAGCAAAATGTTAGCTGAATTAATTTCACAAACAGGTCTGAAAAAGCAAATCATCATGCTCGGGCAAGTTGATAAAACCTGCATGCAGGCGTTATATCGGCATGCTCGTTTGTTTGTTACCGCATCGGAAACTGAAGCGTGCCCAAACATTGCGATTGAAGCTATGGCGTCAGGCTGTAGGATTGTTGCTAGTGATAGCATGCCGATGCCAGAAATTTTTCAGCAGGCGGCATGTTATTTTAAGCAGGGCGATAGTCTTTCATTAGCGCAGGTGATGACTCAGAATGTGAGTCATAAAACACCTACATGTAAGCCACTGGCATTGCAGAGAGCTGCGGACTTTTCATGGCCTCTATGTGCTCAGCAGACATTTGAATTATTAGTCAGCACAACCAGTTAATGTCGGTTGTGCTGCTTGCGAGCCTGACCCAGGTCAGCAGCACTTATTTATCATTTTTGACGACTTGTTCATTTTTGATCCGCTCATATATTTCTTCTCTGTGAACGGATACGTGCTTAGGTGCACTCACTCCGACACGTACTTGGTTGCCTTTGACACCAAGCACCGTGACTGTGACTTCGTCACCTATCATGAGGGTCTCTCCTACCCTACGGGTTAGTATTAACATACCCAGTTCTCCTTTCCATTTTAATCTCCCCTAGCCGACGATTACTTTTATTTTTATTATTTAATTTCTCGCCATGTGCGTGATGCACGCTCACTCAGTTAATTCATAAGCACTATTTATTGTCTGCATTGTTACCAGATAGTCCAAATACATCATGCAGACATCTCACACCCAATTCAAGATACTTCTCATCAACCACTACGGATATCTTTATTTCTGAGGTTGAAATCATGCGTATATTAATACCCTCGTCCGCTAGCGCTTCAAACATTTGGCTAGCAATGCCGGCATGCGAACGCATGCCTACCCCAACTATAGAGAGTTTAACGATGTTGTCATCACCACTGACCGTATTCGCGCCAAGCTTATCACTAGTGGTCTGCAGGATATCTAGCGCGCGCTGATAATCATTGCGATGCACAGTGAAGGTAAAGTTAGCGGTATTATCCCAGGCAACATTTTGTACGATCATGTCAATTTCAATATTTGCGCGCGAAATTGGTCCAAGAATTTTTGCCGCAATACCTGGCTGATCAGGTACGCCTTTAACAGTCAGTTGCGCCTCATCACGGTTGAAGGCGATACCTGCAATTTTTGCTTGTTCCATTTGATTTTCCTCAGTTGTAATCAAAGTCCCGGGGCCGTCCTCGAATGTTGATAAGACACGTAAGGGGACTTTGTATTTGCCGGCAAACTCAACTGCCCGAATTTGTAGGACTTTTGATCCCAGGCTAGCCATCTCCAACATTTCTTCAAAAGTAATATGCTCAAGACGACGCGCATCGGGCTCAACTCTTGGATCTGTGGTGTAAACACCATCAACATCGGTATAAATTTGACATTCCTGAGCCGCTATCGCCGCAGCTATAGCCACTGCGGTGGTATCTGAACCACCACGACCAAGCGTTGTGATACTGCCATCTTGGTCAATACCTTGAAACCCCGCCACCACGATAACGGCATCTGTAGCCAGATCGTCTTGGATCAAGTCGGTATTGATACTCTCTATACGTGCCTTATTGCTGGCTTGATCAGTTTTGATTTCCAGCTGCCAGCCAGTTCTGGAAACAGCTTTGCAGCCCCGCTTCTTTAAGGCCATGGTCAACAGGGCAATCGTGACTTGTTCGCCAGTTGATAACAATACATCCAGTTCTGGGCCATGCGGAGCAGGCCCCATAATTTCTGTCGCCAAACCTAGCAGACGGTTGGTTTCACCACTCATGGCTGAGACCACAACAATGACCTGATTGCCCTGCGCACGTGTCGCCAGCACTTTGTCTGCCACATGCTCGATACGCTCGACTGTGCCGACTGAAGTACCCCCATATTTTTGTACAATTACTGCCATGTTTAGAGTTGTCCTTTAATCCAATCGGGTACTTGTGCCAGGGCCTGATCAAGTGCAGCAGGGTTATTGCCCCCCGCCTGCGCCATATCCGGACGACCACCCCCTTTACCACCGACTTGCGTAGCCACCACGTTAACTAAGTCACCTGCCTTAATTCTGGCGGTCTGATCCTTAGTGACACCCGCGACGATACTCACTTTTTCACCTTGTGTTGTGGCCAAAACGATTGCCGCACTGCCGAGCTTATCTTTGAGCCGATCCAATGTTTCGCGCAGACTTTTTGGATCGACACCTTCCAGCTTATGTGCCAGAACTTTGATCCCATCAATATCCTGCGCCTGACTCTCAATGTCAGTGCTGGCCTGACTGGCGAGTTTTGCTTTTAACTGACTGAGTTCTTTCTCTAACTCGCGTGATTTCTTTAGGACGTTCTCAACTTTAACTGCCGCTTGTTCACGATTGGTATTAAGTTGCTGAGCCAGCTGATCAAAACTCTGGAGTGTTTCCTGCAACCAGATAAATGCATTATCACCCGTTACCGCTTCTATGCGCCGAATCCCGGAGGCCACACCAGACTCGGCAACGATTTTGAATAAGCCAATATCGCCGGCCCGCTGCACATGCGTGCCACCACATAGTTCAACTGAGAAATCACCAATCGATAATACCCGAACCTGATCGCCATATTTTTCACCAAACAGGGCCATGGCGCCGGCGGCTAGGGCCTCATCCTTAGCCATCAGCTGTGCCTGCGCCGGCGCATTGTGACGAATCTCACGATTGACTATCGTTTCAATTTCAGTCAACTCAGCCTGACTCACGGGTGCATCATGGGAAAAATCAAAGCGGAGTCGCTCAGCGGCCACCAACGAGCCTTTCTGTTGCACATGCTCGCCCAATACCTGGCGCAATGCCGCATGCATTAAGTGTGTTGCGGAGTGATTAAGGATCACTTGCGCGCGACGCTGCTGATTAACTTCAGCCCTGACTGCACTATGGGTGCTCAAACGCCCTGCTTGCAATTGACCAATATGGGCGATGGTATTGCTCTTTTTCTGTGTATCGGTGACAGTAAAAACACAATCCTCACCGCGCAGAGTGCCGGTATCACCCACCTGACCACCAGATTCAGCATAGAAAGGTGTACTCGCCAACATGACGATGGCCTCATCACCCGCTGAGATGGCCTCAACCGACTGCTGACCTGTAAAGATTTCCAATACTTGTGTGTCGCTATGCAGCTGATCATAGCCGGTAAATTCGCAACTACTCTTAATATCCAGCGTGACATCATAACCTTCGCCAAAGCGACTTGCGTCACGTGCGCGTGCGCGCTGTTGTTGCATATTCTTTTCAAAGCCCGCCAAATCAAGCTGGAGATTTTTTTCCCGTGCGATATCTGCTGTCAAATCAACCGGAAATCCATAGGTATCATATAACTTGAACACTGTGTCACCAGAAATCGTGGTGGCAGTCATCTGTTCAATATCGTCCTGCAAAATTTTCATCCCTTGCTCAAGCGTCTCACTAAATCGTTCTTCTTCATTCAGTAAGCCACGCTCTACACGTTGTTGAGCAGTAATTAATTCTGGATAGGCACCATCCAAACTGTCGATCAGTGGTGCCACTAGGGTGTAAAAGAAGGGTTGCTGCAAGCCCAAGCGATGGCCGTGACGGGCTGCACGACGAATTATTCTACGCAGCACATAACCGCGCCCCTCATTAGAGGGCAACACCCCGTCCGCAATTAAAAAACTGCAGGAACGAATATGATCCGCTATCACTTTGAGTGAGGGATTGGAGAGATCCGCTAATTTTGCCTGTTGCGCAATATTAGCGATCAAACCCTGAAATAGATCCGTATCATAATTATTGTGCACACCCTGCAGTACCGCGCACAGCCGCTCTAACCCCATCCCGGTATCGACAGAGGGTTTTGGTAACTCATGTAGTTGGCCTGCCTTGTCCCGCTCATACTGCATAAATACCAGATTCCATATTTCGACAAAGCGATCGCCATCCTCGGCAGGCGAGCCCGGTGGACCACCAGCGATATGGTCACCATGATCATAAAATATTTCAGTACAAGGACCACATGGACCGGTATCACCCATTGCCCAGAAATTATCTTTGGCTCCGATGCGGGAAAACTGACTTTCTTTAATCCCTATTTCTTGCAACCATATTTGTTCTGCTGCCTGATCTTCTTCAAACACTGTGATCCAGAGTTTGTCTGCTGGCAAACCGATTTCTTGGGTTAAAAAATTCCAGGCAAAGTGAATAGCCTCATATTTAAAGTAATCACCAAAACTGAAATTACCTAGCATCTCAAAGAAAGTATGATGTCTGGCAGTGTAGCCGACATTTTCCAGATCGTTGTGTTTACCACCTGCACGTACGCAACGTTGACTGGATGTTGCCCGGCTGTAAGGCAGGGTGTCCTTACCCAAAAAAACATCCTTGAATTGCACCATGCCAGCATTGGTGAATAATAAGGTTGGATCTGTCGCGGGCACCAGTGAACTACTGACCACCTGGGTATGATCTTGCTGTTGAAAATAATTCAGAAATGCCTGGCGTATTTCTGCGCTGCTATGCATGGTTCAACTTCCTGTTTACATGATTACGAGTTTGATTATGCGGTTCCTTTCTTTGCGTCACTCACAGTTAATCAAATAGCTGAAAAATTATATCACTAGGAAAGCCTCTGGACTGCATAAAGCGGACACGTTTTGCCTTTTCTGCATGATCAATCTGCTGATTTGCTTGATATTTTTTACCATAGGTAGCACGTGCGAGATGCAGCCAGTCAAAATTTTCGCTGCCTAAGTAGTCATCCAACAGGCTTGCTGCGATGCCGCGCTGGCGGCAATCATGCCGGATCCGCAACGGCCCATAGCCTTTAAGCATACGAGAGCGCACAAGATCCTCAACAAAGCGCTGGTCACTCTGCAGATCGTGCTCAAGCAGTAGCGCCAACGCAGCTGCAATAGCTGGCTCAGTGAACCCTTTTTGTTGCAGCTTAGTTGCCAACTCACATTGCGAGTGTTCGCGGCGTGATAGTAAGCCGACAGCAATATGATAGGCATCACGCTCAACTTTCAGCGCCCTATTCCTCCTCGAGTTCCTCGATATCATCTTGTGCGGGGATGACATCATCTGTTTTTGGCAACAAAGCCGCGCGTAATAGCTCATTGAGCTCGGTAGCGATTTCTGGGTGTTCCTTGAGGTAAGTTTTAGCGTTCTCTTTACCCTGACCAATGCGGTCTTTCTTATAGCTGTACCATGCACCGGCTTTTTTCACCATCTCATTTTTTACACCCAGATCGATCAGTTCACCTAGGCGTGAGATACCCTCACCATAAAGTATTTCAAACTCCGCTTGTTTAAACGGTGGGGCTAATTTGTTCTTCACTACTTTGACACGGGTTTCGTTACCGAGGATCTCGTCGCCTTTCTTGATCGAACCAATACGCCGAATGTCAAGACGAACTGAGGAGTAGAATTTGAGCGCATTACCGCCGGTTGTGGTCTCTGGATTACCAAACATCACGCCGATTTTCATGCGAATCTGATTGATGAAGATCACCATAGTGTTGGAGCGCTTGATATTACCAGTCAACTTACGCAATGCTTGAGACATGAGGCGCGCCTGCAAGCCCATATGCGAATCACCCATATCACCCTCAATTTCAGCGCGTGGTGTGAGTGCGGCCACAGAATCAACAATCACCACATCAACCGCCCCTGAGCGCACTAGCATATCGGTAATTTCTAGGGCCTGTTCACCGGTATCGGGCTGCGATACCAGCAGATCATCAACATTTACCCCTAATTTTTCAGCATAGCCAGGATCCAGAGCATGCTCTGCATCGACAAAGGCTGCGGTGCCGCCGAGTTTCTGACATTCGGCTACAACTTGCAGCGTGAGCGTAGTTTTACCTGATGATTCAGGACCAAAAATCTCCACCACCCGACCTTTGGGCAAACCCCCAATACCGAGTGCCACATCCAGCGCGAGTGAACCTGTGGAGATGACGTCAATATCGCGCGGACCTGTATTATCACCCATGCGCATGACTGCGCCCTTACCAAACTGTCGTTCTATTTGACCTAATGCCGCAACCAGCGCCTTCTTCTTATCTTCTTCCACGTTTACCTCGAATGTTATCTTGTTGTCTATATACCCGTCACTGAAGCGGTAAGTCTAAAGCGGTCATCATCACCCGTCTATAGATGATTCATGAGTGGGAAGCTGTCGACCGTATAGTAATGCGCACTATCGCGTTCCATGCGTGATTCCACCAAATGAAATTCATCAATTTGCCAATCAATCGGGGTAAAATCCGGATCGGAGTAGAGGCCATCACATTTGCGTAATAACGTCACGTGAGGCACATATTTCTTATTCAACTGGGTGATACCACAGCGCTGAGCCTGCTGCCGCACTGTTTTGAATAAATATTCCAGTTCACTCGGCACCTGACTGGGACCTAGCCAAAAGATTTTCGTCTTATCGAAATAACCCAGACGATCCAGACGCATGGCAAACGGGTTGAGCCTCAAGTTGCTGATACTGTCGCGCAGGCAGTCTATCGTTTGGTACGACACATTACCGAGGAACAACAAGGTGATATGGAAATTCTCCGGTGCAACCTCGCGTCCCATTCCGGCATAGGCAGATTGCAGTATGTGCAGTTGTTCAATCTGATATTCATCTGGCCACATAGCAAGAAACATGCGTCTTTCTCTCATACCCGCCCCCTATTTATAGCTTGATAAGCTCAATTAATTGCTCAATTGCAAACTCAACCGCCTGCGCCCGGACTGCCTCTCGGTCGCCGCCAAAAAACTGCTGTTTTGCCACAGTGCCATGGTCTTGTTGGGCCCAGCCAAACCATACACTTCCGACTGGATTAGACGGCGTCGCACCGCCGGGACCGGCGACGCCAGAAATAGCGATAGTACAATCAGCCACGCTGTTAGCGAGCGCACCCTGAGCCATAGCGGTGACGGTTTCCTGACTGACTGCACCGAACTGGCTAATGGTTGCTGGCGGTACGCACAGCATATCGATTTTCGCCTGGTTGCTATAAGTAATAAAGCCACGCTCAAACCATGCCGAGCTGCCCGCCAAATCAGTGCATAGTTTAGATAGATAACCACCCGTGCAGGATTCCGCAACACTCAGTGTGTATTGGCGGCTGATTAATAATTCAGCAAGATCAGTGATAATGCGCTGCATGTTTGTTATCACATCACATTCGTGCATAAATTAACATCCATTGTCTGCTAACTTAGTTACACTAGTGTGATGACCGCACAATCGAACCACAAACATACGCCTATGATGCGTCAGTATCTGAGCATCAAAGCTGAACATCCCGATAAGCTATTGTTTTATCGGATGGGTGATTTTTACGAGCTATTTCTGGAGGACGCAGAACAAGCAGCGCGTCTGTTGGACCTAACATTAACAGCCAGGGGGAGTTCCAATGGTCAGCGCATTGCTATGGCCGGCGTGCCTGTACATGCTGCAGAAAACTACCTCGGACGGCTGGTAAAAGCGGGTCAATCAGTGGCCGTTTGTGAACAGGTCAGCGATCCTGCTGCCAGTAAAGGTCTGGTCAAACGTGAGGTGGTGCGCATTGTCACGCCTGGCACCATCACCGACGATAACCTGCTCGATCATAAGCGCGATAATCCAATTTGTGCCATCTGTGTGCTCAATGACGTTCTTGGATTAGCCAGTATTGAGCTCAGCTCAGGTGACTTTGTGTTGCAATGCTTCAGCCGACAGGATGAACTGTATGCTGAACTGGAGCGCTTGCGTCCAGCAGAAGTATTAGTCGAATCTGACAGCGCTTACGCACGCTTGAATTTCAATATCCAAACTCAGGCTGACTGGCATTTTGCCTATGACAGTGCGCAACGCACGCTGACTGAACAATTTAATACGCGTGATTTAACCGGTTTTGGTTGTCAGGATTTCCCCGCAGCAGTATGCGCCGCTGGCGCGCTCCTGCAATACGTCAAGGATACTCAACGCAAGGCACTGCCACATTTAACGGGTCTGCGTATTCAACAGCAACAGGATTATATTGTGGTCGATGCTGTCAGCCGCAATAATCTGGAGATAGACCAGGCCATTGATGGCAATAAAAAAGTCTGTCTGACAGGGGTTATCGACCACACTAAAACCGCTATGGGCGCGCGCTGCCTGCGCCGCTGGCTGGGCCAGCCAAGCTTGAACTTTGAGGTCATTCAACAGCGCTATCAGGCGATCGATGATCTGATTCAACATCAGTTGTATCCAGAACTGATGAGCCGCTTTAGTCGCATCAGCGATATTGAACGCATTCGCGCACGCATTGCTATTCAAACTGCACGACCAAGAGATTTATCGGCCCTGCGAGATTCTCTGGCTGTGCTGCCTGAGTTAATTGAACTGTGTCAGGCGGTTGCGCCGGGGCGTATTCAACAACTGGCAAGCGATCTGTTACCGCCCGCGGCACTGACTGCTTTACTTACGCAGGCAATCAAACCTGAGCCCGCGGTATTTGTTAAGGACGGTGGGGTCATTGCCGCAGGTTATGATGATGAGCTGGACGAATTACGCACCCTCCATACCCATGCTGATGATTATCTTATTCAACTCGAACAACGTGAACAACAAGCCACGGGAATAAATACTCTAAAAGTGGCCTACAATCGTGTGCATGGTTATTACCTAGAAGTGAGTAAGGCGCAAGCTGTGAATGTGCCTGAGCGCTTCACCCGCCGCCAAACGCTGAAGAATGTTGAACGTTATATCACCACCGAACTGAAACAGTTTGAAGATAAGGTGCTAAGTGCTAAAGAGCGTGCGTTGAGTCGTGAGAAATATCTGTATGAGCAGATATTAACGCGTCTGTTGGAGTACTTGCCACCGCTGCAGGTATTGGCGCAAAGTCTGGCTGAGCTGGATGTACTGACCTGTTTTGCCCATGTCGCTGTCAGCTATGATTATGTCCGACCCAACTTGCAGGATACACCCGGGATAGCCATTCAACAGGGACGCCATCCCGTCATTGAACGTCTACAGCAGACACCTTTTGTCGCCAATGATATTGATCTGCGCGAGCAGTCACGCCTGCTCATGATTACTGGCCCCAACATGGGGGGCAAGTCCACTTACATGCGCCAGACAGCCCTGATCGCGATACTGGCGTTCGCCGGCTGTTATGTGCCCGCCAGCGCCGCTACTTTGGGACCAATTGACCGCATCTTTACCCGTGTAGGTGCCGCCGACGATTTAACCACAGGCCGGTCCACTTTTATGGTTGAAATGACAGAGGCGGCCAATATCCTCAATAATGCCAGCGCTCGCAGCTTAGTGTTGATGGATGAAATCGGGCGTGGCACCAGCACTTTTGACGGTTTGTCGCTAGCGTGGGCATGCGCCCAACATTTGCTGCAGAATAATCGTGCACTGACGCTATTTGCGACCCATTATTTTGAACTTACCAGCTTGGCCAGCGATCTGGATGGAGCCATCAATGTGCATATCGATGCGATTGAGCACAATGATGAAATTGTGTTCTTACATAGTGTCAAAGCCGGCCCAGCCAACCAAAGTTATGGTCTTCAGGTGGCGCAACTTGCCGGCGTACCCAAAGCGGTTATCCACACCGCCAAACAGCGCTTGCGCCAACTGGAATCACAGGCGTTGGCCAACACAGCGGCATCTGTGCAGAGTGAAATGCCTTTAATCATTGAAGAAAAACCTGCCACCGCTGCCAGTGTCCAGCGCTTGAGCGAAATCAATCCGGATGACTTAACTCCTAAGCAGGCCCTAGAAATTCTGTATGAGCTGAAGCGTCTCGACCAGGAATAACCGAGGTAGTTTTATTTATTGCTGATCCAGACAGACTGATACGGCGCCAACACGACCTTCTCGTCCAAGGTGTCAAACGCTTGACCACTGAGCAAGTCATGCCAGCCCTGCGTGCTGATCAAATTAATGTCTGCCAATGATAATGTCTGCGCTTGCTTACTGATGTTACTAACACTGAAAATACTTTGTGATCGATCCATACTTTGACGCCAAAAGCCAAATAGTTGGTCGCCTAGGTGCAATGTGAATTGAGTCGCGTTGGGATGAAAAGCGGGCTGTTGTTTACGCATCTTTATGATGTCTATCAGGCGCTTATGGATGCGCGCATTTGGACTGTTTGAATCAGCCAGAATTTGCTTAATCTCATCGCGATGCCACTGTCTGCGATTGATTGAGCGCTTGCGTCCAGTACGTGCATAACGTTCATAGTCATTGCTGGTAGCAAGCAAACTGTGAATGTAAAAGGCCGGAATGCCCTCCAGCGCCAACATGATCACATGCACACAGATAAATCGATCCTCGGCATAATCATCCTTACCCTCGACCGTCCCCTGTAGAGCGCTAAACAGAGTAATATTCACTTCATAAGGGCGATCGGTGCCGTCAGCGCCAGTGCGCCATGAAATTTCACCACCAAAACGCTGCATAGTGTCAGTTATAGTTTTGATTTCTTCTTTATTCAGAAGTCCCTTGGCAGGGCGCAAACCAATTCCATCATGGGAGGCAATAAAGTTAAAATAAGCAGTCCCGATTTGCGCCGGTGGCATGCTCATCATCCATTGTTTGAGATAGCGGCAATCCCCGGTTAAGAAGGTATTCAATAATAATGGTGGCAGAGAGAAGTTATAGACACAATGCGCCTCATTAGCATTACCAAAATAAGATAAGTTTTCCTGATTTGGAATATTTGTCTCAGTAATAATTAATGCATCTGACCGAATGGATTCGATTATGGTCCGAAACAGCCGCACCATATGGTGCGTTTGATCAAGGTTCAGGCAGCGTGTACCCTCCACTTTCCACAGGAACGCTACCGCATCTAGGCGAAATATCTTAACCCCATTATCCAAATAAAAACGGATGATTTTGACAAACTCGAGCAGTACGCTAGGGTTCTTAAAATTGAGATCTACCTGGTCATGACTGAACGTGCACCAGACATGTTGAATACCCTGCTGTGTCGCAACCGGATTTAACAATGGACTGGTACGCGGTCGCACTACATTGGCTGTATCATCATCCAGATAGGCAGTAAAGAAATAATCATGACCCTCACCCTGGCCAGCAACAAAATTCTTAAACCACTGACTTTCACTAGAACAATGATTGACCACTAAATCGGCCATCAAGTCATAGTCATCTGCAAGGCTATTGATATGTTGCCAGTCACCCAGAACAGGATTGACCCGGCGGTAGTCTTTTATGGCAAAGCCGTCATCCGAACTATACGGAAAAAATGGCAACACATGGACGTTATTAATCACGCCTTGCAAATGGTCATCAAGGAATTCTTTAAGTGTGGTTAAGGGTTCTTGTGGCTCTTTGAGGATGGTATCGCCATAAGTTATCAGTGCGATATCCTGCTGTGACCATAAGTCATTGGTAGCATTTTTATGCCTGATGGGGTCCGTCAGACGGGCCGCGTGCACGAGCTGTTGGGCTAAGTCCAGATAGTCGTTAACACCCGGGACATCCTTATAAATAGCCTCTATATGCGCTAACACGCGCTGTGCAATGTCCTTATTTGAATTGTCCATATAGCAAGATATTATTTGATTCTGTATTCCTGATTATCTTGTTCCACTGCGTCACGCAGGCGTGTGAAGACATCGGGCATGGCGCTCACGACCCTATTCCAGCTAGGTATAAACGGCGTCTCCATGGGATTCTCTAGGAATTTCTGGCCAGCGTGAACCAGATTTTCAGAAAACACCTCGACCGCAGCCTCTTCAGTATGTATGTCGTGATAGAGACCGTTGAATTTTGAATCATTATGATAGGTCTCAACGAAATCCAGCGCGATGCGTAAATAAGTCGCTTTTAATGTGCGGAAGGTTTCATTTGAGAATACAACGCCCTGGGTTGCCATTTTTCTGAAGATGGCTTTGCTAATGTCAATTGACATTTTTGACAGCCCAGCTTGTTTATCCTCCAGAGAGAGGTCTTGGTGCTTGTGATCATAGTTGTCTGCAATCTCCACCTGACACAGTCGATTGTGCGCATAGTTGCGATGCATTTCCGATAGCACGCCAATCTCCAGACCCCAGTCACTGGGAATGCGCAAATCAACCAGTACATTGGTGCGAAACGAAAATTCGCCTGCCAGCGGGTAACGAAAGCTATCCATAAACTCCAGATAATCATTGTTACCTAGTATTTTCTTCAATGCGCGTATCAGTGGCGTCACAAATAAACGACTGACACGTCCATTCATCTTGCCATTTGCCACACGCGAGTAATAGCCCTTGCAAAATTCGTAATTAAATTGCGGGTTAGCCACTGGATAGAGCAGACGCGCCAGTAAATCACGTTCGTAAGTCAGGATATCGCAGTCATGTAAGGCCACTGACTCAGCCTTGCGCGAGGCTAATACATAACCCATGCAGTACCAGACGTTGCGACCCTTACCGATATGGCTGGGTGCTAGCCCCTGTTCTGCTAGATCTTTATGCAGTGCTTGCAGACGCTCGCCGTCATTCCACAGCACATGATGGTTCTGTGGCAGCACGGAAAAGAACTCTAATGCATGTTGATATTGAGCCAGATCGGCACGATCTAAACCGATTACAATCTGGTTCAGATAAGGCACGTCTTTGAGTATGTGCATGATATTGGGCAGAGCCTCAGTATCCAACTCAGAATACAAAGAGGGCAAGATCAAACCAAGCCGCCGTTGTTGACTGAAGTTTGTTAACTCTGCTTCTAATTCATGCAGTGAACGCCGCGTCAGGTTATGCAAGGTTGTTACAATTCCACTCTGATGAAAATCACCCATAGCTCGTCCTTATTCGATATTAATCGCTAATTTATTAAGAATTTTTGTCAGTCCTTCGACCCAGCCCTCTGGACCATACTGTTCAGTCACGATGAGTTCATTGTGTGCGTGTATCTGTGGAATGTCATGCACCGGAGATCGAATCACAACAGCATAATCTGCTGCCTCCAACATAGCCACATCATTGGCACTGTCACCTAGGGCGATACTAACCAACGGGCGCTCAAAATTATACTGAAAATGTGCCATGGTCCACGCCAACGCACGCCCCTTATCACAATCGCCAGAAACATGGATAAATCGACCGCCTTTTAATAACTGAGCATGATTGGACTGCATATGTTGGCAGAACAGATCATACTGTTGCGCAGTTCCCAGCCATTTAATAGGCTCACCGTATTCACGTTGCGCGGCGCGACGCGCCTGGCTCTTGTCGAGGCCAGTCAGACGCATGATGCCGTCAATCCCTGCTTGCTGGAAGCTGATAAAAGTCTCCGCATGGCGCGCACCAAACTGAGCAAGAATGTTTTGCCAATGTGCCCTATCCGCCACCATAGTTTTGACATAATATGCGTCAGTGATGGCAACGTCCTCTGGAACATGCTTAAAATAGTTGTGCGGGATATAGATAGCAGCACCGTTCTCAGTAATGAAGGGATCTGTGTTATTCAGCTCTGCACGCAATGCCAGGCATTCTGTTCGCGTCTTGCTGGTGGTTGGAATTACCGGCACAGAACAGCTTTTTAACTGCGCCAACAATTCATCTGCACAGCTGTGGCTGTAGTCGTAATGATCTAGCAGTGATCCATCCATATCGGTGAAGACTATCGGACTCAGCGCATTCATAATTTTTTATTTGCTTTTGTTAGTGTATGCTCAATATCTGGCTTGAATACTATCAGTAATTAATATGTTTAACTTCAAACTTGGACGTTGCAAGAACACACTACAACAGTCTTTTTCTAGCTGCTTTGACCCACTCAAAGATGAATTAGGCACGGTACCGACTGAGCTGCACAGCAACAAACATGTCTGCGCCAGTATGATTGCTATATGTGATGCCTATGCGGCTCACATGGGCATCAAGAAAATACAGTCCGTGGCGATAATCACTGATGCCGCTTTTGAAGAGATATTCCGGCGTGAAGCTACCCAAGTACTCACCCACACTGACCAGTGGAAAGATGCTAATGATAACGAATTTACAGCGAGTTATCAGGCCGCCTTGGAACGAGTGAATCAATCCTTAGCCGAGCATGATGATCTAGAGCTGACTTGGTTGCGGGATTATTTAGTCAGTCATTTTGAGCGTTCCAGGAACTTAATGCTCTGATAAGCCGAGTTCGGTACTGTGCGGATAACTCAGTCTGGATAATTTTAGGTATACTTATTCAAAGCTAAGCTAATTGATTGGAGTAAGGTATGACGTTCGTTGTGACAGAATCGTGTATTAAGTGTAAATATACTGACTGTGTAGAAGTCTGCCCGGTTGATTGTTTTCATGAAGGGCCCAATTTTCTTGTTATCAATCCTGAAGAATGTATAGATTGTGCCATGTGTGAACCAGAATGCCCGGTTGATGCCATCCTGTCTGAAGATGATTTACCTGAAGACCAAACTGACTTCCTGGAGATCAATGAGGAGCTCTCGGCTCAGTGGCCAGTGCTGACCGTGCGCAAAGACCCACCCGATGATGCTGCTGACTGGGAAGATGTCAAAGACAAGCGTCAATACCTCGACAGATGAATCAAACAACAGCTCTGCTAAGCTCTGAGTGAAAACTGTTCAACTGCCATTCTATTTTGTTCCTGCCAGCCAGCCGCCAGAAATTGCTCTCAGTCAAGACATCCTCAGCCACGCGCGCGATGCACTAGACGCTGTCACTGTCTGGTGTGATAGCAAAGCAACAAGTCATAAGTTACGTCTAGCGCTGATTGATCAAGCGCAGCAACTTGGCTTAGACAGTATCCGTCTGCCGCACATCACGACACTACAAGACTGGGTTTGGCAACAGTCCACACCTGCTCAAACGATCATCAGTGAGACCAGTAAACAACTCATCCTAGTCGCAGCTCTACGCCAGAACCGCAGTTTTTTCCAGACCCACAATCTATGGCAACTGGCTGACGAGCTGGTGAGCTTGTTCAATGAGTGTACGCTTGCTCAGGTGCCACTCGACAATGGCTCTGCTGAATTAAACGCTATCCTAATTGACAGTTATGGTGAGCACGCAGGTGAACGCACCCATATCTCAAGAGAAAGTGAGATTCTGTATCGATTATGGCTGGCTTATCAGCAACAAATAGCGGCTTACCAGGGTCTGGATGCAGTCAAATATTATGCCGACTATTTGACTCAGCCGGTCACTTTGAATCAGCACACCTACTATCTACTTAATCAGCATCACTTGCGTGCCTGTGAGGCGTCATTTCTGGAGCATGTGGCAAATCAGCAGACGCTGAAGATTTTTTATCCGGATATCATGCATACGCGACCGACATTTCCCCACCATCCACACTGTCAGTTCGTATCACACCCAGAGACATGCAACACCCTGCCAGCTGATCCACTAGACATCATATTCAACCACAATGAGAGTATCCAGACTCGTATTCACGCGCTGCAAAGCACTCATCCAGATAATCCTCTGGCCGCTAAGTTAGCATTATTCAAATGCACATCAACCGAGGCTCATGTGCGTGCTGTATGCCTGCAAGCCAAACAATGGCTGTTAGCGGATAAAGACTCGATTGCTATAGTCGCTAACGACCGTTTACTCATTCGGCGCATCCGTGCGGTATTAGAAGAAGAAGGTATTTACGCGAGTGATCTTGGTGGTTGGTCATTTTCTACTACCAGTGCCGCTACCAGTATTGAAACGCTGATCGAAGCTATTGATAACAATTTCAATAAAGCCAGTTTACTTAATTTATTAGGCTCACCGTTTTTGGCTAGCAGCCAAGAATACCTAAAACAATACTATTTATTTAAACGGCACTTAAAAACACACCGAAATCTTGCCACTGACACCCTCGGTACGTTCCGTAACATTGCAGACCACATGTTTACCACCGATACCTTGGCTGAGAACTCACTGTCGAATCCGTCTGTCAGTCTGCTGATGGTGTTAGAACAACTGGCTGCTGCCAGTCAGGAATTACAAACACTGCGACGCAGTGGTGAACACAAGCTCACTGTCTTCAATCAAGCCCTGTTGACCCTGCTGGCTAGCTTGAGCATGCAACAACGTCTGGCGGCTGATGCTGCTGGCGAACAATTACTGCAGGTTTTGGACACTGCCAATGGGCAACTGCATAACACAAGCCTAAGCGTTCACTGGCAAGAATGGTGGCAATGGTTGAGAAATATTCTGGAACGGCATTACTTTATTCCGCGCAACATGGACAAAAGTATCACTTTATGTGGCTTAGAACACATTGATCAAAGCAACTTTGAGCATGTTATTTTAGCGGGTGTGGAAGACTATCGACTATTGAATCGAAACAATAAACGCACATTTTTTAACGAAAAAGTCCGTTATGAACTGGGACTAGCAACCACACATCAGGCAAACGCTATCAATTTTGTTCGCTTTAGAAAACTCCTTGAGCGCAGTCAGTCAATGTTATGCACAGCTGAAATTGAGCAACATGGTGAACCCGTCGCATTGAGTCCGTGGATCAGACTGATTGAACTTTTTATGCGTGAGAGTTATCAGTCTGATTTAGACAACACTGAGTTAACGCGCTTAGTCGAATATCAGCAAAATAGTGCTCACGATCTTGCGCTGCCCCCCGCGGCACAGCCTCGCCCTAGCAGTCCAAAGTCGCTCATTAGCCAGCGCTTTTCTGCCACTCAGTACCAGAGTTTGATCAATTGTCCCTACCAATATTTCGCTAAATATATGCTCCAGTTAAGCGACGAGACAGTGACTGATGATATGCAGGCGGCTGATTATGGACAATTTGTACATGCCAGCCTGCAGGCATTTTACTTTGGTGAGCAAGGCGCAGATTTTGCTGCTATGTCGCATCCAGCACTGTGCGAATTACTGACCAATATTAGTGCTGACATTTTCACTCGCAGTGCCTTTCCAGCGACCAGTCAAAAAGCCTGGCTAAAGAAATGGACCGTCAATATTCCAGCCTATGTGGACTGGGCCATACGCAGACAGCAACATTGGCAGGCTCGCTCTGGTGAGCAATCACTCACCAGAGAATTCACAGATACACTATGCCTTTATGGCCAGTTAGACCGGCTTGATCAACAACAAGATCGGCTGGCGGTGCTTGATTACAAAACGGGCAGTATAGCCAGCCAAAAGTCGGTCGCCATTGGTGAGACTGTGCAATTGCCCTTTTATACGCTACTGGATAGTCGTATCTGTCGCAGTGAATATGTATCTTTGCATGAGCGCGAACAGGTGAGGTCGATAGCAGTGATCGAAGGCGAGCAACTCAAACAGCTGCAAGCCAGCCACTTGCAACGCCTGCAACTGCTCGCCCAGCAACTCGCGGAGGGGCATGAGTTACCCGCCAATGGTGCTCAGTCAAGTTGTCAATATTGTGATTACCAGGGCATGTGCAGGAAATCACACTGGAATCACTCCGCGAGTGCCAAGTAGAGTGCTAATTGGACGATTAAAAACAAGCCACCGATCAATATTAGGGTGAGAATTAGACCGATTAAAATAAATTGGCCAGGTTTGCCATAGGTAAAATCCCTGCGCCGCGTCGCTTCATTTTGCACGCCAAAGAAACTGGCACACACACTTTTGAATACTTCCCATAGGCTGGGCGTGGGGTCACTCATTTAGTTTCCTTGGACGATTAGTTATACACCTGTTCGCGAGTATTTCTGAACTCTATGAGCGGCCATTTCTCTATCGTCATATCAAGATTAACTCGCGAGGACGCCATATAAACCAGCTCACCTGCATGATCCAGAGCGGCACCATTAGTTGTTTTTTGCTTAAATTTTTCTAACTCATCAGCATCCTCACTGTATAACCAGCGTGCTGTGTGGACGCTAATGCTCTCAAACTGACAGTCAACGTTATATTCCTCTTTAAGACGGTGAGCAACCACATCAAATTGCAAGATACCTACGGCACCCAATATCAAAGCATTACCAGTCATAGGACGAAATAGCTGGGTGGCACCTTCTTCACACAATTGCATGAGACCTTTAAGCAATGCTTTTGTCTTGAGAGGATCTTTTAATTGTGCGCGCCGAAATAACTCGGGAGCAAAATTAGGTATGCCAGTGAAAATTAATTCCTCTTTACTGGAGAAGGTATCGCCGATCCGAATCGTGCCATGATTATGCAAGCCTATAATATCCCCAGGATAAGCGCGCTCTACATGACCACGATCGGAGGCAAAAAAGGTTAATGCATCAGCAATTTTAACCTCTCTTTGAAGACGTACATGACGCAGCTTAATACCTTTTTCAAAACTGCCAGAACATACCCGCATAAAAGCAATACGATCACGATGATTAGGGTCCATATTGGCTTGTATTTTAAATACAAAGCCCGAAAACTGTTCCTCAGCTGCATCCACTTTACGCGCCAGTGTATCGCGGGGCTGAGG
>DDIE01000061.1:0-193 GCA_002338385.1 Proteobacteria bacterium UBA1858 | reverse complement strand
CTCGACGAATTTATCGAGCAGTTCCTGCACACCAAAATTATTAATGGCTGAGCCGAAGAATACAGGGGTTAAACGGCCGGCCAGAAATTCTGCATGATCATAGGCGTGACTTGCACCTAGCACTAATTCAATTTCATCCCGAAAACTATCCGCATCATCGAGAATGTCATCCAGACGTGGATTATCCAGACCC
>DDIE01000065.1:557-2760 GCA_002338385.1 Proteobacteria bacterium UBA1858 | reverse complement strand
GTCGAAACAGCTCAGATCGTGCATATTGGTGATTCGGCAGAAGCCGATGTGATTGGTGCAAATAAGGCAGGATGTTATTCAATATGGTTTAATCCAGCGCGACATGCTTGGCCAGGTGGGCAGAGTCCGGATGCAGTCATCCACTCATTGGCTGAAGTGCCGGCATTAATAAATGGATAAATATAGACGGAGTGTAGTATGTCTGAGAATGATGAAAAAACAGAAAAAACCCTAGACGAGCGGATTAAGTCGCTGGAGCAATTACAGAGAAATACACGCATCGCCATTATTATCTTGGTGGGCTACTCCATCTACGATGTGATATCGATGGACAGTGGTTCAGAGATTATTTTTGCCCATAAAGTAAAAGCGCGCGAATTCGAATTAATCGATGGGCAAGGGACGGTCAGCGGTAACTGGAAGATATTTGATAAAGAAAATACCAGTGGCGCCTTAGTTATGCAAAACGGTGCAGGCGAACAAGTGCGGGTCAGTCCTGCGGGTGTGAGCTTAACGACCGGCCGGGTAGACCCCACACCGCGCGCAGAATTCGATCAGGATGGAATCCATCTGTATGAACCCTCCGAGGCACCCTGAGCACATCTTCAGCTGAGCTGTAAGCGCGCGACCTTGCTGCGATACGCCTCGATCGTATACTCATGCTCGCGCAGCAGGTGTTGCAGAGGTGGTAATGTATCGTTGTGCATTGTCTCCAGCTCCAATCTAAGTGCGGTCAGATTGGCCTGATGTTCAGCTTCTAGGGTGGGCAGGTGTTGCAACTCGTTGTCCAAATTGGAAATCTTTTCACGCAGTTCTTGGATAATGCCGTCTTTGGTTTCACAGCGAGCGGTCAGGGTTCGCTCAGTTGCAATGGTTTCTAACTTAGCCTCCAGGATCTGATTGTGTACCCGACCTAGGAATGAATCTTTTGATACGCCTAACAAGCGGATACGATCAAGCGCGCGTAGCGTGGTAGAGTCGTTAACGTCAGACAAGGGGGGTATCAGAGGTTCTGGCTTTTGTTGTTGTAGGATAGTGTTCTCCTCACTCACAACAGTCAGACGTGATTGGCAGATAGCGAGGTTATGTTTATAAGTTGTCAGCCGCTGTTGCATGTGATCCGCATAACTACGCAGATGAGCATAATCCGTTTTAGTTTTCATCAGTTTGTTCTGGAATACGCGTATCCATCGGCGCAGCGGTTGCTGCAGATGCTCTATGGCAGTCAAGCGTGTATGCGCACGTGTCGCATGCCTTTGATAACTGTTGTTACGTGCCCGTATGGCATCGGCATAGTGACGCAATTGTTGGTAACGAATATGATTTTTAGTGAGGCTGGTATGCAGCCGCTGAATATAGTTCTGGCTATATTTCTGTTTAGCCATCAAGCGTTCGGCATACTGGCGATTCTGTTGATAACTGATCTGTTTGCTGGCACATTGTTTTTGCAGTGACTTAATCCATAGTTTGTGCGCAGGTAGCTGACGTGCCTGTTTTAAGCTGTTTTGCCAACGTGATGCATTCAATGCTGCTTGCCCACGCGCCAGAGCCAAGTCACCGCGCAATGTCCTTATATCAAGCTCTGCCTCTGCTAGTTCTTGTAAGACAGATTGATTATCAGTGAGAAAAATATCAAGCTCGCGCTGTTGTGCGAGTAGGGCGCTGTTTTGAGCGGCTATGCGCAACTCGAATTGCTCTATCTGGCGCGTTAAATCGGTCTGAGTAAGCGTACTCCTATGATTATTAATGAACCATCCTATAAAGGCGCCCAAGAATAGGGCGAAGAAGAGCAAAGGAACAATTTCCATAGCTAGCACGGGCATGTGTGATCTCCAATAAAACTAAGTGTGTGTGCGAATTATCAAGCGACTGAGAGCACCAGAAGTTTAGATCTTAAACACAGTTTTGTCTGCCATACAGATGGAATAAAAATTGTCTATTAGGGTGGAATGAATGTTGTCATAAATATTTCATCATGACCGAACCCACCATAGAGAGATCCCCCTCTGGGAGGGGGGTGGCGTTAAAAGATACTGACCCAGAACCAGAACGCAACGCACATGAAGAGTGTGATAAGCACGCCGGCACTGAAGAATGATCCGCACAGGGAGTGAGTATCCTTGGGTAATAACAAGGGGCTAAATAACTGCTTGTAAATACGCGTCATCATCAATCGTGTCCTAAAAAGTTGAGTTACTATGGT
>DDIE01000065.1:0-178 GCA_002338385.1 Proteobacteria bacterium UBA1858 | reverse complement strand
ACGATGGATGAGCACTGAGTTTGTGCCTTCATAATGAGCAGCTGCACTGTCTGGCGACAGATTGTGATGAAATAGCGCCGCGCAGAGATTTACGCTTAATCAATTGGTGCCCCGATGAGGATTCGAACCTCAGGCCTTCCCCTTAGGAGGGGGACGCTCTATCCAGCTGAGCTATCGG
>DDIE01000011.1:57526-57710 GCA_002338385.1 Proteobacteria bacterium UBA1858 | reverse complement strand
AATTTCTTCCGCATTACGCTGCAAGACAGTCGCGGTACCACCACCGACTGTACCCAAGCCTAAGATACCAATATTAATAGGTTTCATTATTTTTTCTTTTATTTATTATCACGGAACAGTTTTTTTATGCCTCTGATTGCCTGGCGAGTCCGATGCTCGTTCTCAATCAAACTAAAGCGGACAT
>DDIE01000011.1:57081-57210 GCA_002338385.1 Proteobacteria bacterium UBA1858 | reverse complement strand
ATCATCACCATAGGCGCCAAACCCAACGCCCGGAGATACTGCAACTTTGGCTGTCTCTAGCATCGTCATAGAGAAATCTAATGATTTCTGCTGGGCAAATTGTTCTGGTATTTTAGCCCAAACAAACAT
>DDIE01000011.1:0-56782 GCA_002338385.1 Proteobacteria bacterium UBA1858 | reverse complement strand
ATTTTAGCCCAAACAAACATAGTTGCTTTTGGCGGCGTGACTTCCCACCCCAGGCTATTCAAGCCCTCAATTAATACATCACGTCGCGAGCGATACATTGCGCGGATATCTTCAACGCAATCTTGCGGTCCATCTAAGGCGGCAATTGCCGCCACCTGAATGGGCGTGAACATACCATAATCGAGATAAGATTTAAGCTTTGCCAAAGCGCTCACCAGCGTTTTATTGCCACACATGAAGCCTACTCGCCAACCAGGCATGTTGTAGGTTTTAGATAGCGAGTAAAATTCAGCCGCGATATCTTGGGCGCCTGCAACCTGTAAGATTGAGGGTGGTTGATATCCATCGAAGGTGATTTCCGCATATGCGATATCATTGATAACATAAATATTGTGTTCTCTGGCAATCGCCACTACCCGCTCAAAGAATTCCAGATCGACACATTGTGCAGTAGGGTTGGCTGGAAAATTAAGGATAATGAGTTTTGGCTTAGGCCAAGTATCACGAATAGCTTTTTCCAGTTCAGCGAAAAAATCGATGTCCTCACCGACAGGCACATAAATAACCTCGGCGCCCGCTATGACACAGCCGTAGGGGTGAATTGGGTAGGCTGGGTTTGGCACCAAGACAGCATCACCTGGACCTAACATGGCGAGTGCCAGATGAGCTAAGCCCTCTTTCGAGCCAATTGTGACAATAGCCTCTTCTTCCGGATCCAGTTCAACATTGAATTTACGTTGATACCAGTTACAAATCGAACGTCGCAGTCGCGGAATACCTTTGGACAGCGAATAGCGATGGGTGTCCTCACGTTGAGCTGCCTCCACCAGCTTATCGATAATGTGTTGCGGCGCTGGCTGATCAGGGTTGCCCATACCAAAGTCGACAATATCCTCCCCAGCTGCACGAAATATCGCTTTGCGCTGATTGACAATGTTGAAAACATACGGTGGTAGTCTTTTAATGCGGGAGAATTCTTCCATGCTGGCTGGCGCTGTGGCTATCCTATCTAAGAGTTATTATTCGATTGATCATGATCCAGCGGGGTATTTTACAGGAGTGCCGCCAATGGGTAACCACCAAATTGAAGAAAATTCTTTAATAATTTGCGCTAAGCTTGTCTCAGGGCAGATATTTTTGCGGGTCCACAGGGTTGCCATCGCGACGAATTTCAAAATGCAACATGACCCGATCAGCGCCCGTGCGACCGACCTGAGCGATACCTTGTCCGATAGCAATAGTATCCTCCTCTTTCACGAGTAACTTTTTATTGTGCGCATAAGCGCTAAAGTAGCTGCTATTGTGTTTGATGATAATCAGATTGCCATAGCCACGCAGACTGTCGCCGGCATACACTATCTTGCCAGAAGCGGCCGCGGTGACCAGCGTCCCTTCAGGGGCCACAATATCGATGCCATTGTTGTCCTTGGAAAAGCCTCTGATCACTTTACCCTGCACTGGCCATTGCCATTGACCAATCGGTTTAGCCGCAGCTGAGGTGGTTTTTCTTGGCGCGGACTTTTCTTTGGTAGTGGTTGTGTTTTTGGCTCGAGCAGAGCTATTGAGGCGCAACTTCTGTCCCGGATAAATCACATAAGGCTCGGAGATATTGTTCCAATACGCTAATTGCTTGAGTGACACACCATATTTAAAACTGATGGAATACAAAGTTTCACCCTTAGAGACGGTATGGTAGCTGTGGTGGTAGTAGCGCGGCGCTTTGCCTTTAGTCGCGCAGCCAAAGCCCAACATGATGCTCATGCCAACAATCAAAGCAGTTTTAAAAACGATGGTCAGACAACGGTAATAATTCATCGACAACGGGTTTAGCTAGTGTGATGACATTATAATCAAGGCGAGTGTCAGTACGCACACAAATAACCAGCCTAACCATTCAATGTAACGCGCCAGTAATGGTTCTATGCGTGCCCCGAGAGTCTTCAGTAGGCCGGCCAGCAAAAAAAATCTTGCTCCGCGCCCAATAAATGACACCAGCACAAATACCAGCAGAGGCTGAGCCATGACCCCTGCAGTGATGGTGAAAAGCTTATAAGGAATCGGCGAAAATCCAGCCACAAATACCAACCATACACCCCATTTTTGAAACCATCCCCTGGTTTCTAAATAGGCTTGCCAATAGCGTGTGGTCTGTAATAATTCGGCAATCAAATCAAATGCGTAGAAACCGATTAAATAACCCAGCACGCCACCCAGAACAGAAAATAATGTGCACAGAAAAGCATACCATAAGGCTCGTTGCGGGCTGCGCAATGCCATCGGCGCCAACATTACATCTGGAGGTATTGGGAAAAAAGATGATTCGGCAAAACTCAGCGCACATAGCGCTTTGGGCGCATGCTGATGTGCTGCCGCGTGCATACATTGTTGGTAAAGCTTAGCGAATAGACGCATCAGTCTAGATTTTAGTCTCTAACCAGCGGCACAAACAGAACATCTTCTAGCTTCTCCTTGGTCACACCTTGTTGAGTTCTTTTTAGAGTGAGTAGTTGTTGTGCGGCGTCAGCTGCACCGACAGGTATAATCAGGCATCCACCTAGCGTCAATTGTTCAATCAATGAGGTGGGGATCTCGGGTGCCGCACACGTCACAATTATTGCATCATAGGGTGCGTAACCTTCCCAGCCCCAAGTACCATCTGACAATTTACAGCGCACATTACGCAGATTCAGACTCGCTAGGCGTTTTTTTGTCTGCAGGTAGAGGGGTTTTATGCGCTCTAAGGTATAGACCTGTTCGACTAACTGCGCCAACAGCGCAGCCTGATAGCCACTCCCGGTACCAATTTCTAATACTTTTTTGGGTGCATCCCCAGCCAGCAGCGCCTCAGTCATGCGCGCCACAATATAGGGTTGGGAGATGGTCTGTTTATGACCTATCGGTAAAGCATCATCCTCATAGGCTCTGGACGCCAATGCTTCATCTACGAATAAATGACGTGGCAATAGGCGCATCGCTTCCAGGACGTCATGGTTCTGGATACCCTTGTGTCGCAGTCTTTCGATCAGGCGATCACGCGTACGCTGGGAAGTCATCCCGATACCCTGAGTGTGTTTATTCATGCCCAAGCTCAGTTCCCATTAACCACTCATTAATGCCATCCATGGCGGAATATTGAGTTAAATCAACATGCAATGGTGTTACTGAGACAAAATTGTTATTGACGGCATGAAAGTCGGTTCCAGGACCTGCATCCTGTTCCGGCCCGGCCGCCCCCACCCAGTACACCGGTCGACCTCTAGGATCCTGTTGTTGGATGGCTGGTTCAGCCTTATGCCGATTGCCTAGGCGAGTCGTTTTAACGCCCGCGAGTGCACTTAAGGGGATATCTGGGACATTGATATTCAGAATTGTATCGTTCGCCAAGGGCTTCTGGATCAACTGTTGGACAAAATGGGTGGCCACATGTGCTGCGGTCGCAAAGTGCTGTGGATGAAATGAATTAATTGATACGGCTATCGCTGGCGCACCTAAATGGCGTCCCTCCATGGCGGCTGCCACGGTGCCAGAATAGATGACATCATCACCCAGGTTAGCGCCGGCATTGATGCCAGACACCACCATATCCGGCTCTTGCTGAAGCAAGCCTGTCACCCCGAGATGGACACAATCAGTCGGTGTGCCATCCACTCGGTACCAGCCAGGGCGCACTTCAGTGGCACGAATTGGAGTCTGCAGGGTGAGTGAATTACTGGCACCACTGCGATCAAAATGCGGGGCAACAACCGTGATAGTGGCAATTTTCGCGAGCGCTTCGGCTAGACATTGAATACCAGGCGCTTGGTAGCCGTCATCATTACTAATCAGCAAGTGCATAAACTTATCTGTCTAAAAAGTGAACATTCCAGGATCTGTGAGCACACTATGATAGCAGCCATCGGGCAAGGTACAGCAATAAATTATCCGCTCTGGGCAACTGATCTGAGCGCAGAGTGGATGCCTCCAGAATTTGGTGGCGCTCAACGTTATATATCGTTTAAACAAGTGCTTGTTGAGCGAAAATCAGCATTGAGTCCTTGCAAACTGGTCTATAATGCTGATCTTGAAGTTTGGGGTCACTAGTATATGAACGACGAAAACAACCACAATTCAGATAAGTCTGAGTTCGCACGTCTCCTTGGTGGTGTTAAAACCATGACCACTGATCGCGTCGTCCATAATCAGCCTAAACCGCGCCCAGTCCCAAAACAAGCAAAGTTGGATGAGCAACGTGTGATGGAAGAGCTGTTTATCAGCTCAATCGAACATGAGGATATGCAAGCAGGTGATGTGTTGTCCTATGCGCAGGACGGTTTACAGGCGAAAGCATTCAAAAAACTTAAGCGTGGCCAATATCGGGTTGAGGCAGAATGTGATCTGCATGGCTTGACCCGCATTGAAGCACAACAGCAGCTCAACCAGTTTGTCGCTGAGGCGCGCCAGCGAGGCGTGCGCTGCGTGCGAATTATTCACGGTAAAGGCTATGGCTCTAGCAATCAGGGGCCTGTCATTAAACCGCTGGTGAATAGCTGGTTAAGAAAACGGAGTGAGATATTAGCCTTCTGCTCTGCCCGCCCCGCCGACGGAGGGACCGGGGCAGTGTATGTGTTAATCAAACTGGCCTGAGCCTGCTATGCGTCAGTTCCTTAATAATAACAACACAAGTTACCATGACTGATAAACCGATCCAGTATGATCCAAGTTGTATGGATGATTATGACCCTAACTCCATGGACGCCAATATGGCGCAACAACACATACTTGCCAGCGTGCATGCTATTAGCGCCACCGAAACTGTAGCCATCAGACAAGCGCTCCATAGAGTACTGGCCAAGCCAATAACGGCCAATTTGAATGTGCCCAGTCACACCAACTCAGCTATGGATGGCTATGCCATCAATGGTCAACAGATACCACAATCCGGTCAGCAAGACTTTGAACTGGTCGGGACTGCTTGGGCAGGCCGCCCTTTTACCGGAACGGTAGCCACACATCAATGTGTGCGTATCATGACTGGCGCAGTGATGCCAGACAATACCGATAGCGTTGTTATGCAAGAGCATGTGCGGGTTAGCGACACATTAATTACGATTGATGATAAACAAAAGCAAGGCCAAAACGTTCGCCAAGCAGGTGAGGATATTGCTATAGGTGATCCTGTGTTCACCGCCAATCATTACTTACAGCCTGCTGACATTGGCCTGATTGCCTCGTTGGGTGTGGCCGAGGTCGTGGTTAAACGCAAATTGAAAGTTGCCTTCTTTTCTACTGGTGATGAGCTGGTCTCAATCGGTTCACAACCCAAAAAGGGGCAGATTTTCGACAGTAATCGCTATACGCTGTGGAGCATGCTCAGCGCTATGGGGGTCGAAATTATTGATCTTGGCGTAGTCAGAGATACGCCTGAGGCCGTCGAACAGGCTTTCATGGATGCCTCACAAAGTGCTGATGTTGTGATTACTTCAGGGGGTGTCTCCGTGGGTGATGCTGACTATGTTAAGAGTACTCTGGAAAAACTTGGCCACGTTAATTTTTGGAAGGTCGCGATGAAACCTGGCCGGCCTCTCGCATTTGGTCAAATCAACAAGGCGTTCTTTTTCGGCCTGCCTGGCAACCCGGTTTCCGTGATGGTGACATTTTATATCTTTGTTCAGGCTGCGCTGGAAAAAATGATGGGGCGCAATCCGCGCCAACGTCTGCGCATGCAGGCGAAATCATTATCAAAACTGCGCAAACGACCTGGACGTGTTGAATATCAGCGTGGCTATTATGAAATCAATGCGCAAGGCGAATTACAGGTGAGCAAAACAGGTGCTCAAGGCTCCGGCATTCTGCGCTCCATGTCTGAAGCAAACTGCTTTATTTATTTGCCCATGGAGAGCGGAGGTACGGAACAAGGCGATACGGTTGAGATCTGGCCGTTTGAGAGTTTCTTTTAGAGCACAAAAGATTAGTGCTTGCTGACCAGTAGCCTAGAGAAATCACTATGCGTGTCGACACCAATCCCTGGCTGCGCTACACATTGATCAGTAATAATCTGGTCACCATTCTCAAGTGCACGCAATTGCTCTAAACGCTCCAGCTTCTCTAGCGCAGTGGGTTGATAGCTGACGAATTTTTTTAAGTATCCTGCACGATAAGCATATAAACCCACGTGTCGGAACAGCGGATAGTTGGTGCGTTCAGTCAGCACCTCATCGCGCACAAAAGGAATACTGGCGCGACTAAAATATAAAGCCTGTTGATTATTTGTGGTGACTAATTTAACTACATCAGGATCAGAGTAGTCATGTTGATCAGTTATTCTGGTATACAGCGTAGCAATGGCTGCCTGCTCATTGACCGCCAGTAATTCGGCCACTTGCCTGACATTGGCCGCCGGCATTTGCGGCTCATCACCCTGTAAATTGACAATAATCTCATCATCATCGCAACCGATTTCCGTCACGGCCTGAGCAATACGATCTGTACCTGAACGATGATTAGAGTGGGTCATACATACCTGTGCACCGAATTTCTTCGCCACCTCAGCAATACGTTCATCATCGGTTGCAATATGCACCGAACAGGCCTGGCTTGCGCAGGCTTGCTGATAAACATGCTCAATTATAGTTTTATTCTGAAATTTCAGGAGCGGTTTACCGGGCAAACGTGTTGCCTGATAACGTGCTGGAATAAGTACGCGGAAAGAAATACTCATGCTATTACTTGTTTTTGTAGCTGGTGTATTCTTCCTCGGATATCTCTCTGGCTTGGTCCTCTAGCATGACAGGGATAGCCTCACGAATAGGATAAGCTAAGCGCGCTGATAATGAGATCAGCTCCTGTTTTTCTTGATCGTATATTAATTGGCCTTTAGTTACCGGACAGGCCAGTATATCAAGCAAACTCTTATCCATTGCAGTTCCAGTCACGCCTCCTAGGGAGGTTAAATTATAACGTGTTCCGAGCGGAGTGCCAGTAGCGTTTACTTGCGTCTGCATAAGCCTGTAATGCATGTATACCCGCGTGATCAATCTTAAACCGGATTGCACCAGAGCGAGCTGTGGTCAACACTTGGGTGTCCGCATCTGTATATCGGTTCATGACTTGTTGATGTGGATGACCGTAACGATTAGCAATACCGGCCGAAACAATCGCGTAAGTCGCCTGAACTGTGCTTAAAAATTCGACACTAGATGAAGAGCGACTGCCATGATGTGGCACAATCAGTACATCACTTCTTAATTGCTCGCCATAAGCGGTAACTAATAGAGTCTCTACCTGGTGCTCAATATCGCCTGTGAGCAACACACTTCCATTAGGATGAGTCACTCTCAGCACACAGGATCGATTATTCGAGTCTGATTGCCATGCTGGCGGTGGATGGAGGACATCGAATTTTACCTGACCCCACACCCAACTCATCTCACGCTGACAATAGGTCAAGTGTGTGTTGATATGATGCTCAACAGGTTCGCTCAAAATTAACTGTTTAACTGGAGTACTCGCCAGTAACTGCTGGAGTCCACCGGCATGATCATTGTCATTATGGCTAATAATAAGTCGGTCTATCTGCTTGATATTACGATGTGCCAAAAATGGTTTTAGCACGCTGTCGCTGATACTAAACCCGCTAGCGGAGCTCATACCCGTGTCATAGATCAATACATGCTGGGCTGTTTCGATCACTACGCTGAGGCCTTGCCCAACATCTAATACCGTCAGCATGAGTTCATGCTGACGTAAGTCGTCCGTGCGTAAACAGACTATCGCAGCAATCAATACAGCTGCCAAATAACGCCCAGGATACCCTCTTTTTTGGATCAAGAAATATAATCCGAGCTGGCATAGCACCACTGCGACAAGACCGGCATGATAATCAATAGTGTTAATTTGCGCACCAGCTAAATGGGCCAATATTGATAACATTATATTGAGCAGAACATTCAGTAAGTCGATGGCATAGCTCGCTAGCGCAAGATCTAGAATGAATAATAACTGGGCGCATAAATTTAATGGCAAAATAATAATGCTGACAAAAGGAATTGCAATCAGATTCGCCAATGGTGAGATGAGTGCACCCTGTTTAAATATCAACAGACTCAGAGGTAATAAAGCAGCACTGAGATAAATTTGAATAAGCAGGAATTTTTTTACCTTATTGCCCTGAGAGAATAGTTTCAGGGCAATGAATATAAATAGTACCGACATGAACGAATACCAGAAACCGACGGTCAGCACTGCAACTGGCGAGAGTATAAGAATACACAATAGCGCTACGGCAAAGCCATTCAAACTCATACTGGGCTTATGCAAAAGTGTCGCCACTAATACGGTCAATACCATCACTAATGCTCTTTGAGTCGGGAGCGAATAGCCCGCCAGATAAGCATAAAAGAATGCTATCAGTATCGTGCCCAGCGCAGCATAATGATGTGCTGGGAAAATATTACATAGGCGAGCTGATTGCGTGACTAATTGACGTATCAGAAAAAAACTAAACATGCTGATTACGCTGACATGCAGACCTGATATGGCCATTAAATGTGCCGTACCGGTCAACCTGAAGATCTCCCACTGTTGCGCACTCAGATACTTGCGCTCGCCATAGGTGAGTGCTTGAATTAAGCCAAAACTCTCTAGCTGCTGATACTGCACTGCAAAGCGCTCAATTAAGTGTGTCCGTAAGTTGAAAGTGTTGTCTGCCACGGTACATCTGGCGTGCTTAATCGTTCCGCGCGCTCTGATGCCCCGTACAAACATCATCTTTTCATAATCAAAAACACCAGGATTAGCATAGCGATAAAAATGTTTCAGCCTGACTACCAATTGACAGTGGCTATGTAGATTTAGGACTGAGTCACCGTGATACCACGCCAGTTGCACTTTATTTGGTAACCGCTGCAGTGAGGATGAATGATCTACTTCAAAGATGATCTGTTGATATGCATGGTGCTGCCGTGTGATTTGCATAACGTTGCCAGAGATCGAGATCAATTGGTTGTCTAGAGTCTCATCCAGACGTGGATGCAGGAGCATTAAAGCGAAAATATACGCCCAGTAAAAACCCAATACAGCTATCAGTGCAGGTCGCAGTCGTGGATAAATAATAAATAAGACAAGAGCTATCGGTAGTACTACGAAAATTTGCGTGGGTGGTAGTTCCTGATTGAATTGAAAAACAACCACACCAATCAGGAAGCTGATGGCTGTGGTTTTGATACACATAGCGTTCCGGAGTGAATTAAAGCTGCATACTTAACCTATAGATTTTTTAATGCCAGACAGGCACGCACAAACCAACTTGTTTTAGGAACACACGTGCTGTAATGGAAGTGAGCTCGATAATACTGAGTGAATTGTCACAGTCGCAGCAAGCGGCCATCACGCAATTCATACTTGCTTGACAACCGATGCGCCAAGGAAATGTCATGTGTAACCATAATCAGTGCCGTGTGCTGCTCAACATTAAGCTCCAACATTAAGTCGAACACCTGCATCGCGGTTTTGCGATCAAGATTACCGGTCGGTTCATCCGCCAAAATTAGCTGCGGCTGGGTCACTAGTGCACGTGCAATCGCAACGCGCTGACGCTCGCCGCCTGATAACTCACTGGGTTTGTGCGTGAGGCGATGATCCATGTGGACACGCGTGAGCATCTGAATCGCTTGTCGACGACACTCGGCAACGCTTTGCTTGCGTACCATCAAAGGCATCATAACATTCTCCAGACAGGTGAACTCGGGCAGCAAATGATGAAATTGATAGATAAAACCAAGATGTTTATTTCTTAACTGATCGGCGTTAGTCTCGCTCACCTGAGAGAGTATCTGCCCGGACAGTATCACTTCACCCTGGGTAACCTCATCCAAACCTGCCATAAGTTGCAACAAGGTACTTTTACCGCAACCGCTGGCACCGACAATAGCAATGCTATCAGCACGATTAACCTCTAAGTTAATATCGCTGAGAACAGTAATATCAAGCTCACCATCATGGAAACGTTTGTTGATATTTTTGAGCTCGAGCACAAGCTCCTGGCTAACAGAATCCATTTACTCGTACCTCAAGGCGTGTGCAGGTCGGGTGTTTGCTGCTTTAAAAGCTGGATACAGTGTGGCTAACACGGTCAGCGCAAAAGATATGAATGCGACATAGCTGACATCACTCAAGTGTAATTCAGATGGCAAGTCTGTGATGTAATAGACTGAAGGGTCCAGTACCTTTTGACCCAGCAATTGCTCCACGAAAAGAATGATATGTTCGAGGTTGAGTGACAGGCCTATGCCTCCGAGGACGCCCAGAATAGTACCTAACACCCCGATCAGACTGCCTTGAATGATAAATACCCACAATATACTGCGCGCTGATATTCCGTAGGTGCGTAATATAGCGATATCCGATTGTTTATCTGTGACCACCATAATGAGCATCGATACCACATTAAAAGCCGCCACTGCGACGATTAAAGTCATGATCACAAACATCATTGTTTTTTCCATTTTAACTGCACGAAAAAAATTTTGATGCCTGCGCGTCCAGTCAGTCATCCAGTACTCACCTTGCAACTGATCATTAATTACTTGCGTCAAGCCCGGCACCAGAAAGATATCGTCCAGCTTCAATCTTAAGCCCGTTACTTTATCTTGATAGCGGAATAGTTTCTGCGCATCTTGGATATGTATTATTGCGGTATTTCGATCGAACTGATTCATGCCGATTTCATAGATACCCGCCACCGTAAAACGTCGCATCTTCGGTATGATGCCTGCAGGTGTTACTGAGGTCTCTGGTGCGATTATGGTAACTTTATCACCTACTGTTGCCGCTAGATAATTCGCCAGCTCACTGCCAAGCAACACTTTGAATTGACCGGCCTGGAGTACGTCCAGATCGCTATCAAGCATAAACTCGTCAATATCTGAGACCTCTGTCTCGATACTTGGCTGCACGCCGCTCAGTTGCACGCCTGTCACCTGTGAGCCTTTGACGACCATAGATTGCGCTTCAATGTAGGGCGCAACGCCGGCAATCTGCTCGATATGGGCAATCGCCTGCGCGGCGTGTTGCCAGTCATCAAGGGTACCGTCCAGCTCAAGAATGTTGCCATGAGCGGTCATCCGCAGCATACGATCACGCACCTCGGTCTGGAAACCATTCATGACGGACAACACGGTGATGATCACCACAATACCCAGCGCGATACCCAGCACTGAAGTCAGCGAAATGAATGAGATAAAATGATTGTGGCGCTTGGCACGCAGGTAGCGCAAACCAATATACAGTTCGAGTGGCTTAAACATCCTTCAATTATGCAACAGTTATGGGCTAAAAGAGACTATTATCTTGTCTGGCCAAATACTTGAATTAATATATCTGAGTCATTATTCAGCGCTGATTATACGTCTGCCAGCCTGCAATAGTGGCTAATTTATAACCTTTAACTGCAGAGACTAAGCTATTGCCTGTGTAACCATGTATACCGCCCGACCCGAATGGCAGCAACAAGACGCAATAATACTTGTATGGCCACACTCAGCCAGTGATTGGGGACCCCAGCTAAGTGCTATCACCACTACTTATCTGCAGATGACCCATGCCATAGCCAAGCATCAACGCGTCCTGATTATTGTGCAAGACCAGCATCATTTGGCCAGCGTGCACAGACAATGCCAAACTCATCAGTGTCAGCTGCACAATCTGACCTATTTAATTGTGCCCACCAACGATACTTGGGTGCGCGATTATGGGCCACAATTTATTTCTGATGGCTGCGATTCAATCTATCTGGATTTTGATTTCAATGCCTGGGGTAATCGCTATGCACATCATCACGATCAGGCGTTCAACACGTATTTATGGCAACAGGCCGGGCTGCATAAGCCTCACTATAAAAAAATAGCAGGGGTCTATGAAGGAGGTAACCTTGAATTTGATAGCACCGGTAATGTGCTCACTAATTTGAGTTGCGCTCAGCGAAATGCGGAGTGTTTCACTAAGGATGAGGATGTGATTGCTTTTCTCAAAGCCAGTTTTAACTGCCAGCATGTACTCGGATTGCATCTTGACCCTTTGGCCGGTGATGATACGGGTGGCCATATCGATACCTTGGCCAGATTTGTCGACGATCACACTATTATCTATGCACACACATCAAATCCGCAGAATCCGAACTATGCTGTGTTACAACATTTACAGGCTCAACTGAGGCAACTTAACGCGCCGCAGGCCTATACTCTAGTGGCTCTGCCGATGCCAGACAGACTGATAATGAATTCTGCTAACCAGTTGTTGCCTGCCAGCTATGTGAATTATGTGTTAATTAACAATGCTGTGTTAATGCCACAGTATAATGACCCGCAAGATAGTCATGCATTGGCAATCGTTCAACAATGTTATCCCGCACGGGAAATAGTGCCAATCAATGCCTGTGAATTAATTCAGCAGTTCGGCAGCTTACACTGTGCGACCTTACATCTACCTGAGAATACATTATGAATGTCGGTTTTGTGCAACAAGTCAATCAGCGCGAACAAGCGATTAACCTAGCTGATTCAATCCGCCAAATAGGACAATTAGCCAACCAGGGTGCAGCGCTAGTGGTATTGCAAGAATTACATACTTCACACTATTTTTGTCAGACACAGAACAGCGCTAATTTCAAAATTGCTGAACCGCTCGTCGGACCTACATTCAGAGCACTATCAGCAGCAGCTAAACAACATAAGCTAGTTGTGGTCGGTTCGATATTCGAGCAGCGTCATGCAGGCGTGTATCACAACACGGCTATTGTCATCGACAGCGATGGTAGTCTGGCCGGTTTTTATCGCAAAATGCATATCCCTGATGACCCCGGTTATTATGAGAAGTATTATTTTATTCCCGGCGATACTGGGTTCAAACCGATTACTACCTCACTAGGCAAACTTGGGGTCTGCATATGTTGGGATCAGTGGTTTCCTGAGTCGGCCCGACTGATGGCACTGGCCGGCGCCGAGCTACTTGTCTTCCCGAGTGCAATTGGCTGGGACTGCAACGATTGCGACGCAGAAAAACAGCGCCAATTGGATGCCTGGATCACTATTCAACGCAGCCATGCCATAGCTAATCACTTACCGGTAATCGCAGTCAATCGGGCGGGCTATGAAGCTGATCCCAGCGGTCACACCGCCGGCATTGATTTTTGGGGGAGTAGTTTTATCTGCGATGCGATGGGTACAATCCGCGTCCAAGCGGATAGCCGACAGGCTTCTGCTCTGCTCACCTCGATTGATTTGCAGGCCACCCAGCAGCAGAGAAATACTTGGCCGTTCTTTAGGGATCGCAGGATTGATGCCTATCAGGATTTATGCAAACGCTGGCGAGACGATTAAGCGAGTCAAACGGTCTGGTAACACTATTCGTGCATGGCATTGGGGAAAAATAATTGTTGTCCGTCGACTCTGTATGCAGCAATAGCGGCTTGGCCGGCGGCACTCAGGAGCCAGTCTACAAAAATCTCTGCTTGCTCTAATTTGACATGTGGATGCAGCTCTGGATTGACAATTATCACACCATATTGATTGTTCAATGGTGGCTCACCTTGATACAGAATCGTGTGGTGTTGCTTGTTACCGAAACTGATCCACGTACTGCGATCAGACAGCGTGTAGGCATCCATACTCACCGCTGTGTTAAGTGTTGCGCCCATACCAGCGCCAGCCTCTCGATACCACGACCCACTGAACCCAGCCACATCAATACCCGCCAGATTCCATAATGATATCTCTTTGATGTGGGTGCCACTATCATCGCCGCGTGACAGAAATATCGACTCCGAATGGGCAATCTTGTGCAAGCTATCAACAATCCTATCACTCGCCGCTATATTGGCTGGATCGTGTTCTGGACCAATCACAATAAAATCGTTATACATCAGCTTGTGTCTTTTTAGTCCATAGCCTTGAGCGACAAAAGCCTGTTCTCTGGAGTGAGCATGAACAATCAACACATCTGCATCACCATTCTGTGCATTTCTCAGAGCCTGACCTGTACCGACCGCAACAACGCGTACCTCTATACCCGAATGAGCCAAGAATTGAGGCAATATATAATCGTATAAACCTGAGTTTTTTGTTGATGTTGTTGACTGCAACAAGATATACGGTTGCGCCCAACTGCTCAGCGAAAACAGACACACAACGGCAGCTAAAATAGCACTCGGTTTCATGATTTATACCTAGTAGTGGTTCACTCTGCAGCGGCTTGAAATATACCAGAGTCAGTCGCGCAATAGTGTGCGGCGCAACTTATGCGAATTATTAATTGTATACTTGATTAATCAGAAGAGTAATCTCAGCTTGCGCAGCGCGTTCGAAATCCACCAGCTGTTGAGCAGAAATCAAATCACCCGCTTGACTGATAGCCTGACCACTCTTGGATATTCTTGCAAGCACGACGACCTGCGGAAAACTATCTAAATTCATATCTGGAATCATGGCTAATTCTTTAGTTAAACGCACCGTCACAGGTAAATCACCTGCACTCAGTCTCACTAGGGAGAGTGGCATGGGTGGACCGGTAGCCGCTTTAGCATAAATAAACAGCGTTTCATTGGCACTGATTTGAGTGTGTAAACTATCGTCCAGAGCAACGTTGACAGTGATCTCTCTTTGATTAGATTCAACCCGGTCAGCGACGATCAGCGTTTCCATGCCTGCTCTGTCACGCGCATCATTGAGAAATTGAGACAGCGATGTTTTTACCTCAGGTCGAGAATCAGGCACTAGACGCAATAATTTTGTCCAGTGAGTCACTGAGTCGGCATACTTTTGATTTAAAAATGAAGCATATCCGGCATACCAAAGTGCGCGCTCGTGTTGCGGTTTTATACTCAAAGCACGCGCCAGCAAGTTTAATTCATAGTCGGTGAACAATTCTTCATTGGCAAAGGCCGATGCCTCAGCAGCCAACACCAGCAAATCAGGATCACTGTTATTGAAATGCTGCAGAGCGGTCAGGTAGACATCCTTAGCTTGCTCATATTGTTCCAGTGTAGTGTAACTTTGACCCAGCATCTTCCAACCATCCAGATCCTGCGGGTTATCTTGCAAACTCTGGCGCAAGCTTTGCATAGCGGCTTCCATGCTTTGCGTTTGAGTGGCAATCAAACGCTCTTGCGTTTCACTTTCAGTCTCAAATGTTGATAAATTCTGGTACAAGCCGAAAGCCGATAGCGGCACACTGACGGCAATAAAAATAGCGATACCTGACATGCGCTTGGTCTGTGCTGGCTGATATTGTTCGCCCGTGATATCGGTGACTAGGGTCTGCTGTAAATCTTGTAAAGCTAACTCATATTCTTCCTCGTCCAATAGACCTTTGTCTAAATCGGCAGATAACTCGTCTACCTTAGAATGATAAATAGCTTGGTTTAATTGATCACGCTTAGATTGAGATGACTGCGTCATCGTCTGCAACAGCGGCTGCAATAAAAAAAACAGACCAAGCAGAGTGAGGAGACTGGCGAACAGAATAAACATAACTACTTCTCTCCGGTATCTTGGTCAGCTAAAAGATTGTGCAAACGTTGCTGGTCTGCCTCTGAAATTGTTGGTGCTTGTTTGGCGCGTTGTGCGATCATCCATAGCGCAGTCACCACGCCAATTAGCAACAACGCAAACGGACCCAGCCATAAAAATAATGTATGTGATTTCACTGGCGGTGTATACAAAACAAAATCACCATAGCGTGCCGACATGAAATCTAAAATCTGTTGATCTGAACTGCCCTGCTCCAGCATATCTTTAACCTGCACACGCAGGTCTGTCGCCAGCTCTGAACTGGAGTCCGCCAAAGTTTGATTCTGACACACGAGACAGCGCAGTTCCTCGAGTAAACTCTGGTATCTGTCTTCATATTGAGGCTGAACATTAATAATCTCAGCATACACCAGCTGAGTAGCAAGCAAACACACGAATAGCGCAATAATTTTATTCATAGGATTGTGTTGGCGCTGCAGCAAGCTGATTAATCTTGGGCACAAACTGGTTCTGCCATATCACTGGGGTCATCACCCCGATCAGTTTATGTTGGATTATACCCTGTCTATCAATCAAAAAAGTTTCGGGAGCACCGTATACGCCGAAGTCTATCGCGACCCTACCCGATTCATCAAAGGCACTCATAACGTAAGGATCACCATCCTCAAGCAGCCATTGGATTGCAGATTGACGATCATCTTTGTAATTCAAACCAAAGATTGGCACTCCCTGAGCGGCTAGATTAAGTAAGGCTTGATGCTCTTGCTTGCATGCAACACACCAGGTTGCCCAGACGTTGATGAGCGCATAATCGGCTGCGAAATCGGCTTGCGTGATATTCTTAGTCGGGTCTTTTAAAGTGCTGAGAGTAAACTCAGGTACAGGTTTGCCTATCAAGGGCGATGGTACCAGACTCGGATCTTTATATAAGCCTATCCACAAAAACCCCGCTAGTACTATAAATAAAGCAGCAGGGATAATAGCGCGCAGCATTAAGCAGCCCTGTTTGCACTTGCACGATAGCGTTTATCAGTAGCACCCAAAATACCGCCGATAGCCATTAACATTGCACCTATCCAGATCCACTGCACAAATGGACGGTAATAAATACGCAACCCCCACTCGCCGGGGGATACTGGCTCGCCAAGGGCAACATACAAATCTCTAAATAAACCCTCGTCGATACTGGCCTCTGTCATCGGATTACGCTGAACAGTATATACGCGCTTTTCCGGTTCGAGCGTAACGATAGGCACGTTATCTTGTGTGACATCCACTTGTGCGCGCATTGCCTGATAATTAGGCCCCTGATTAGGGCCGACACCGCGCAGCAAGAAACTATAGCCTGCTAGGTCGACACTAGTACCAACTTTTACTGCAATTTCTTTTTGATCGCTGAAGGCAGAGGTGAAAACCACTCCGAATATAAAGATGCCCATGCCAATGTGGGCGACCGACATACCATACAGCGCACGTGGCACTTTGCTGAGTGATTTAAATACTGAGGTGGTCTTGTCGCGTTTCATGATCAAACGTGCCACGGCGTATACAGCAGTAGCAAAAGCCCAACCGCCCGCAGCAATACCCAGACTGGTCATAATGGTTGTATCACGGTAGATTGCGATAGGCAGGATCACACCCAATATCACTGCGATTGCGAGCAAGAACTTTAATTTATGAAATAGCTCAGAGATCGAAATACGCCGCCACTTAGCAATCGGCCCCAGTCCCATAAGGAATATCAAAGGCAACATCAAAGGGACAAACACAGCAGAGAAATACGGCGGCCCGACCGATAGTTTAGGCAAGCCGAGTGCATCCAGAAACAGCGGATATAGGGTGCCAATTAAGATCGTGAGCATCGCCACAACCAGCAAGACATTGTTCAGCAGCAACATGGTTTCTTTGGACATCACCTCAAACCGCCCACCCGTGCTGAATTGGACTGAGCGCCAGGCGTAAAGTGTTAATGAGCCACCGACCACCACGGCCAAGAACGCGAGTATGTAGACACCACGCGCAGGATCACTGGCAAACGAGTGGACCGACACCAAAACGCCAGAACGCACTAGAAACGTCCCCAAAAGACTGAGTGAAAATACCAGAATTGAGAGCAACACTGTCCAGCTTTTAAAGGTCGCGCGTTTTTCAGTCACCGCGAGAGAGTGGATCAAAGCGGTCGCAACTAACCAAGGCATGAATGAGGCATTCTCAACGGGATCCCAAAACCACCAGCCGCCCCAGCCTAATTCATGATAAGCCCACCAACTGCCGAGGGTGATCCCTATGGTTAGAAATACCCAGGCGATATTAGCCCATGGTCTTGACCATCGCACCCAGGCAGAATCAAGTTTGCCACTAATTAAGGCGGCGATGGCAAAAGCAAAAGCTACAGAGAATCCAACATACCCCATGTAAAGCATGGGTGGATGTATCACTAAACCAGGATCCTGTAACAGTGGATTCAGGTCTCGGCCTTCTGCTGCTGCCGGGAACATCCGATCAAATGGATTCGAGGTGAGCAAGGTGAACAATATAAACCCAATGCTGATCATTCCCATCACAGCCAAAACTCTGGCAATGACATCGTCAGGCAAACTGCGGCTTTTGACTGCCACGGCAAATCCCCATCCTGATAAGGCGAGTACCCACAGTAGGAGTGAACCCTCGTGTGCTCCCCACACCGCAGAGATTCGATAATAAATTGGCAGTAAAGTATTAGAATTATTGGCTACATATTGCACCGAAAAATCATTGTCCACAAAACTGTAGGCTAGGCATAGGAAGGCGATCAGTAAAAAAAGGAATTGACCACTGGCAGCGGTACGCCCAACTGACATCAGGTTGAGGTTGTTAGTTTGAGCGCCCCACATGGGTAAGACTGACTGGGCGATAGCCAGGCAAAGCGCAATAATTAGGGCAAACTGTCCGAGTTCTGGAATCATTTATTTACACACTACTGAGTTTTTGGAATTGACTCTGGATGCGAACCACCCGCTGCTTGCAGTGCTTCAGCAAGCTCTGGAGGCATATAGTTTTCGTCATGCTTGGCTAGTACCTCTTGGGCGATAAATACACCATCTGTGTTGATTTTACCCTGAGCAACAATACCTTGTCCCTCTCTGAACAGGTCAGGCAGTAAGCCTGTATAACTCACCGTGATACTGTCAGCTGTATCAGTCAGATCAAAAGAAGTGGTGACCCCGTCCGCATGGCGGGCAACTGACCCTTCAACAACTAAGCCACCGAGTCTGAACATTTGATCTGTGGCCACTTCGCCGGCTTCAATTTGTGAAGGGCTGTAGAAATATAAAAGATTGCTCTGGAATGCAAATAAGGCCAAAGCTGTTGCTGCACCAAAACCGACCACCAACACGATAACGAATATCATGCGCTGTTTTCTTTTCGGCGTCATAAGCGATTACTCCTCCTCAGATAATTCCGCCAATTCACGCAGAATTTTGCGCCGTTGAAGGCGAATAGAAATGACATTAAGCAACAATACTGCACTGACAATGGCATACGAACCCCAGACATAAAATGCGTAGCCATCCATGTGAAAGAACTCTTGCACGACTATTTCTCCAGGATCTCTTGCACCCATGAGGTGTGTCTTTCGCGACTGAGCAAGGCATTTCTAGTACGCGCAAACAATAAAGCGAAAAAGTACGTTTTGAAGGCAAAAAACATGATGAATAACGGTGTTAACATCGACAACGGTGCTGATGGAGAGTCGAACTTAGTCACTGTCGGTCCCTGATGCAGAGTGTTCCACCACTCAACCGAGTAGTGAATAATGGGAATATTGATGACGCCTACAATCGCCAGTATGGAGGCTGCTTTAGCACCCGTGCGGGGGTCTTCGTATGCACTGTAGATGGCCAGCACGCCCACATATAAGAACAGTAGTACCAGTTCCGATGTTAAACGTGCGTCCCAGACCCAATAAGCGCCCCACATCGGCTTGCCCCAGAGCATGCCTGTGACCAGCGCCAATAGGGTAAAAGATGCGCCGATAATTGCACTCTGGGCAACTACGATCTCTGCTACCTTGATCCGCCAAATCATGGCCACCACGCCTGCGCTCGCCATCACTACGTAGGTAAACATAGACATCCAGGCAGAGGGCACATGTATATACATTATTCGCACCGTCTCACTCTGCTGATAATCTGGCGGCGAGATGATCAGTGCCCAATAGAGGCCTAAGGCCATCAGGATCAAGGTCAAGGCTGACAAAATTTTCAACCATGTGCCCGACCACTGGTAAAAGTAATTGGGTGATCCGTATTTATGTATGAAGTGCATCATGCTACTCGGACAAGGGAAAATAGAATTAGTTGTGCGATACCTTGAGTGCCGCCACCACGGCAAACGGTACCAATATTAGAGACATTATAAGGAACGCCCCTAGCAAAGCATAATACCCCATAACAGGTAGATTACTGGTTGCGGCACTTATGGCCATGGTGGAAAAAATGAGTACCGGAATATAAAAGGGCAAGATCAGCAAAGAAGATAGTATGCCGCCAGTGCGTAAACTCAAGGTCAGTGCCACACCTACGGCACCGAGTAAGCTAAGTATGGGCGTGCTGATGAGTAAGGTGACCATCAAACTGACTATTGCATGTGCAGGGAAATACAGTAACAACGCCATCACGGGCGCGATTATGATGAGTGGTAATCCAATGCTGATCCAGTGCGCTGTGACCTTAGCCAGCACCAGTAATACTTTTGAACCGGGTAATAACAGGAGTTGTTCAAGTGAACCGTCATCATAATCTGATCGGAATATCGCATCCATAGACATCAAACTTGCCAATAACGCAGTGACCCAGATCACTCCCGGCGCAATCTCAGACAGTAATTCACGATCTGGGCTGACTCCTAGAGGGAACAAACTAACCACAATTATGAAAAACACTAGCGGGTTGGCTACTTCTCGGCGGCGGCGCAGTGCCAGCTTCAGATCACGTTGTAATACAGCCAGAAATATATTCATCCAGTTACCGGCTCAGTTCTAATTTGATTAATTTGGCTGGATCAATCTCGATACCTCTGTGCGTAGTCAATACTAACAGGCCCTGATTGTCTAAGTGCCTGCCAAGCTGCTGCTCGATTGCTTCGATAAACTCAACATCTAATGCAGTCAGCGGCTCATCGAGTATCCACAGCTTTTGTTGAGCTACAAACAGACGTGCCAGCGCCACACGGCGCTGTTGGCCAGCGGACAAGCGCCCACATTGAACGCTTAATCGTTTGCGTAAGCCTACACAGGCTGCTAATTCTGGGATGCTCATCGCCAACTCGTTGGGCCATAGTTTGAGTAGTAATTGGAGATTCTCTCTCACCGTCAATTCAGTTTTCACTGCAGCCCGATGACCGATGTAGAGTAATTGCTGTTGGTAACTTTGAGCTTGATGATGAATATCCTGCTGATCCCACAGCACTGCGCCTTCAGCGGCGAGACTCAAACCTGTCAGTATTTTCAGCAAGCTTGTCTTACCACTGCCATTCTCACCTGTTACAATCAATGATTGGCCGCTGTTCAGACTGAATGCCACGTCAGAAAATAGTTCCCTGCGACCACGCTCACAAGATAAATTTTGTGCTGCCAGGCAATGTATGGATGTATTGTTCGGTTTAATTGTCACGTTTTTGGACTGTAAATGTGCAATATGGAAGAAATTTTCAGCTCACGTGTCAATCAGGATTGTGGTGTCACGCGTAATTTCTTAAAATGTCGACTTCAGAATACTAGCACCCAATAAAGTTCATGTCAGATCAATCTAATCGTAAATTCAACGTTGTTTACTTGATAACTTTCATTGGGGCTGTCATCGCCGGTGTGGTTTTCACACTGGGCTCCTCCAGCGCTTTAGAAGCCACCAATACGGTTGAATTCTGCACATCCTGTCACTCCATGCAGTACGTTGAAGAAGAATGGATGGAGTCGGTCCATTATAAAAATGCATCCGGCGTACGCGCAGGCTGCCCTGACTGTCACGTCCCGCACTCACTTGGTCCTAAGTTATATGCCAAAGTTATGGCTGCTAAAGATGTCTGGGGTGAGATAATAGGAACCATCGACACAGAAGAGAAGTTCGAGGACCACCGTTGGACAATGGCTAATCGTGTCTGGTCGCACATGGAGAAGACCGACTCACGCGAATGTCGCTCTTGCCATGCATTTGACTCCATGGATCTCACAGAACAAGAAAGAACTTCACGTAAAAAGCATAAAAGAGCTGAAGCACAAGGGATTACCTGCATAGAATGTCACAAAGGCATAGCTCACGAGGAGCCCATGGAACCCGATGAAGCATAAATACCCTTAATAACCACCATAAAACATAAAAAAATTCTTACCAAAGGTATACACTATCAGATACCACGCTCAACCAGGGAGTCTACACAATGATCATAAAGAGAATCGCAGCTGGCATGCTGCTTTGCATCACGCTTAGCCAAGTCTGTCTCGCACAAGACGGTCAAGTCACCATGTTAACCAGTACGTGCGTCGCCTGTCACGGGAGTGAGGGTAATAGCACTGGGCCAGCAATACCGAGTATTGCCGGCTTGTCACCGATCTATTTCATGGGCGCTATGCTCGCTTATAAGTATGATGACGAAGACGAATTAGAAGCGGTCATTGATGCTGATATTGATTTCGAAGACGTCGAAGTTTTCACTCGCTATTCAACCATCATGGGCCGTCTAGCAAAAGGCTACACAGAAGAAGAAATTAAATTAATGGCGGAGTACTTTAGTAGCCAAGAAGTTGTTCGTCCCGCTCAAGTCGTCGATGTAGCAATGGCCAAAGAAGGTAAAAAATTACATAAAATGCACTGTGAAAAGTGCCATGAAAACGAGGGTCGCTCGGCCGAAGACGATACGGGAGTACTGGCCGGACAATGGCAACCCTACTTCTTATACTCCATGCACGATTTCAATGATGGTGAACGCGGCATGCCTAAAAAGATGAAGAAGACACTGGATAAGATCAATGAAACGGTCGGTCTGACAGGCTTCGAGCAACTAGCTCACTATTACGCAAGCATTCAAGACTAAAGGAGCCGCAGCATGAAAAGTATCAATCGTAGAGATTTTATCAAACTTGGTAGTGGTTCACTGGTCGCGGGCAGTGCTGGCTTAGCGATACCACAGCTTGCTATCGGCGCGACTAAGAAAGTCGTGGTTATCGGTGGTGGCGCAGGTGGGACCATTGCGGCTAAGTATATCCGTCAGTCAGACAGCTCTATCGATGTCACTCTGATCGAGACTAATAAAGAACATTACACCTGCTTCATGAGCAACGAAGTGATCGGCGGTGATCGTAAAATTACAACCATCAAACATCCCTATGATGGACTCAAGAAATACGGCATTAATATCGTCCACAGTATGGCTACCGCGATAGATGCTGACAAAAAGACAGTAATGACCGCTTCAGGCGACAGTTTCAGTTTTGATCGTCTAATCGTCTCACCTGGGGTAAGCCTTAAATACAATACTATTGAAGGCTATGACGAAGCTGCCGCCGAAGTTATGCCCCATGCGTGGAAAGCTGGTCACCAGACTGCCCTGCTACGTAAGCAGTTGGAAGCTATGGACGATGGTGGTCTAGTTGTGATTGCGCCTCCAGGCAACCCATACAGATGCCCACCAGGGCCATATGAGCGTGCCTGTCAGGTGGCGCACTATCTAAAGCATAATAAGCCTAAATCTAAAGTCCTGATCATCGATGCTAAAGATAAATTTTCTAAACAAGGACTATTCACGCAAGGTTGGAAAGCACGCTACGACGGAATGGTCGAATGGGTGCCAGCAGCGGATACAGGTGGCGGTATTACCTCTATCGATGCGGCCAGCATGACGGTATCCACTGACTTTGATGACTACCAAGCGGATGTGGTTAACATTATTCCACCACAAAAAGCTGGCGCGATCGCCGAAATCGCTGGTCTAACAGACGATTCAGGCTGGTGTCCGGTGGATCTGGGTACCTTTGAATCAACTATCCATCCCGGTATGTACGTGATCGGTGATGCCAGTATGGCTACCGGCATGCCCAAATCAGGTTATGCCGCAAACTCACAAGCAAAAGTATGTGCGGCTGCAGTAGTGGCCTCCTTGAATGAGATTGAGATGGCCGATCCTTCTTATGTCAACACTTGCTATAGTCTTGTTGCACCTGACTACGGGATTTCAGTTGCGGCTGTTTACAGACTGGCAGAAGATCGCTCCAAGATTGCTAAAATTGCCGGTGGTCTGACACCTGGAGATGCTAGTCCAGATGCCCTCCAACGCGAAGTTCTGTACGCATACAGTTGGTACGATAACATCGTGGCAGATATGTTTACTTAATAGTAACGTCATCAGGTATTATCAAAAGCGGAGCCTACCAGCTCCGCTTTTTTTTGTCTTACACGGTTGCTCGGTATTTAGCTTGTTGTTTTAAACCCTAATGAATTACTTAAAAGCATCACTCCCTGAACACGGACGTCAGCACTGGGCACAACTCTACGGCTGCGCTCGCAGTATCATTATTAGTGATGCAATAGCTAAGCATGAGGGTTTAGTTGTCGTGTTAACACCTGACTCCACCTCAGCAGCGACTGTCCTTCATGAAAGCCAATTCTTTCACGACTCGGCAGCTGACTTTTTTAGCTTCCCTGAATGGGAAACACTGCCCTACGATATCTTCTCACCGCATGAGGATATTATCTCCGACCGAATCTCTACTCTGCACGCACTGCCGACGCTCAAACAAGGCTGTTTGATTCTGCCTGTGAGCAACTGCATGCAAAGAATTCCACCTAAAGAATTCATTCATGCTGTGGCCTTGGAACTCAACATAGGTGATATGTTCAGTCTGGAAAAGATTCGCAGCTTATTATTTTCAGCGGGTTATCACCATGTTTCCCAAGTCACTACACGGGGTGAATTCACATTGCGTGGCTCAATTGTTGACTTCTTTCCGATGGGTTCTGATCACCCCTTTCGATTGGAATTTTTTGATGATGAAATTGAAACCATCCGCAGCTTTGATATCGAAAAACAAACCTCGATAGAAAAGCTTACCCAAGTCAGTTTGCTGCCGGCGCATGAGTTTCCCAGTGATGATGATGCGATTAAAGGATTTCGCCGTCGTTATCGTGAAAAAATTGAGGGCGATCCGAATAAAAGCATCATTTATAAAGAAGTCAGCAATGGCAATTTTCCGCCTGGAATAGAATATTATCTGCCGCTATTTTTTGATAGCACCTGTACTATTTTTGATTATTTACCTGCTAATACTCTGTTCATCTTGTACGAGAACGCACTTGAGATGGCAGAGCAGTTCGAGCTCGAGCTCGTTAATCGGTATGAACAACGCAGATACGATATTGAAAGACCGTTATTGAAGCCACATGACATATACCTCTCCAGTGATGACATACAACTCAACCTAGCGACTTATCAGACAGCCCAAATCAGTAGTCATAAGTTGGCTGATGACAGTAATGATAATGTCTTAAACTACCCTTGTTCCTCGCTGCCTGCAATTAACATCGACGGACGCTTAGAAGACCCCGCGCAACATTTACGTGCATTCATTCAACGTCGCAATAGCAAAATCATGTTTGCGGCAGAATCATTGGGCCGACGTGAACATATTCGCGATACCCTTCGGGCATTGGATATCACTCCCAAGGTTGTGTCTAGTTGGAGAGACTTCGTGAGCAGCGAAGACACTCTTAATTTACTGGTTGCTCCAATAGATGATTCAGTTCATCTGACCAATCATGACGTAACCCTGATAGCCGAGCGTCAACTTTTTGGCACACGCACACGCCAAGCATCGCGACGCAAGAAGACACGTGATGCTGATGCTGTGGTCCGCAACCTAAATGATCTCACCTTAGGTTCACCGGTCGTGCACGAGGATCATGGCGTAGGTCGTTATCTGGGCCTGCAAGCACTCAATGTTCAATCTATTGACACCGAGTTTGTCACCCTAGAATACTTTGGTGGCGACAAACTTTACGTGCCAGTTGCTAATTTACATCTTATCAGTCGCTATACAGGTGCCGATTCCGAGAGTGCACCTTGGCATAAATTAGGCTCAGACAGTTGGTCTAAAATCAAACAGAAGGCTGCCCAGCGTGCACGTGATGTCGCCGCAGAACTGCTTGATGTATATGCCCGTCGGGAAGCCAAGTATGGCTATAGCTTTGATACCGAAATGACAGAATATGCAGCCTTTGCCAACAGTTTCCCATTTGAGGAAACACCTGATCAAGAAAAAGCGATTGATGATGTGTTAGCCGATATGCATGCTGACAAACCGATGGATCGAGTAGTCTGTGGTGACGTTGGTTTTGGTAAAACCGAAGTAGCCATGCGGGCTGCTTTTATCGGCGTCAGTAATAACAAGCAAGTGTGTGTGCTGGTGCCCACTACCCTATTGGCACAACAGCATTACCAAACGTTCAGCGATAGATTTGCGGAATGGCCAATCCAAATTCAATCCATATCACGTTTTAACAGCGCTAAAAAGCAAAAAGAAATCGTTCAAAAGTTAGCAAATGGCACTATAGATATTGTGATTGGTACCCATAAGTTACTCAGCCAGGATATCCAATATAAAAATCTAGGACTTATTGTTATTGATGAAGAACAACGCTTTGGTGTACGCCACAAGGAAAAGTTAAAATCCTTACGCACCGAAGCAGATATTCTGACGCTCACGGCAACACCGATACCACGCACATTGAATATGTCGTTAAGCGGTCTCCGCGATTTATCAATAATTGCTACACCGCCTAACCATCGTCATGCCATCAAGACTTTTGTTGCTGAATGGAACGATGCCAGTATCAAAGAGGCATGCACACGTGAAATCAAACGTGGCGGGCAAGTTTATTTCATGCATAACGAAGTAAAAAGTATTGCTAAAGTCAGTGACGATTTGCAACGCTTGATGCCTAATGCTTCAATCCGCTTTGCCCATGGCCAAATGTCTGAGCGTGAGCTTGAGCAGGTCATGATAGACTTCTATCATGGACGTTTTAGCATCCTGGTAGCAACCACTATTATTGAGAGCGGTATCGATATCCCAACAGCTAATACCATTATCATCAACCGCGCTGATCGGCTGGGTTTATCTCAACTGCATCAGTTACGTGGTCGCGTAGGTCGTTCCCATCATCGTGCTTATGCCTACCTCATCACACCACCTAAAAAATTAATGACTGCAGATGCAGTCAAACGCCTGCATGCCATCGAATCACTCGAAGAACTCGGGGTTGGCTTTACCCTGGCAACCCATGACTTAGAGATACGCGGTGCCGGCGAGTTGTTGGGCGAAGGTCAGAGCGGACAAATACATGAAGTGGGTTATGCCATGTATAACGACTTGCTCACTCGTGCCGTGCAAGCGCTCAAGTCCGGCGACCTGCCCGAGTTAGATCGCCCCTTAGATCATGGCTGTGAAGTAGACTTGGGCGTGCCTGCGATTTTACCGGAGGATTATGTGCCTGATGTGCATATGCGTCTGGTACTTTATAAGCGTATTGCCAGCGCGCAGGATCATGCCGAATTACAGAACATTCAAACCGAACTCATAGATCGCTTTGGCCTGTTACCTGAAGCGACCAAGAATCTTATTATGAGTACCGAATTGAAACTTTTTGCCAAAGGTCTGGGCATTATTAAATTAGAGGCCCACGAAGAGGGTGGACGCATTATATTTGGTTCTGATCCAAAAATTAATGTCGATCGCTTGCTGACCATGATACAACTAGAATCCACAGTCTTTAAAATGAATGGCAGCGAAAAGCTCGGTTTTAATGTACATTTACCAGAGCTTGCCCAGCGCAGCGAATACCTTAAGAATATTATTAATACGATTGCCAACAAACCTTAACCATTTGAGTATTCTGTGAATACAATAAAGTCTTTCAATGTCATGACGCTCTGTTTAGCCATGCTATGTGGGGCATCCCTGCAGGCGCGCGAGTATGCTATTGAAGTGATCATATTTACGCACCTTGATGGCTTAGCTCAAACGCAAGAACAGTTTCCTGATAACCAGCAAATTATCTCGCCAGACTCCGGGCTGATTATTAATAACCAGTTCCCTAGTAGTCCGCTCACATTGAGTACATCCAGTCAAACAACTGAACTTTGGCGTGCTGTGCCTGAAGCTGAATTCATCCTCAAAGAGCAAGCCAAACTGCTTGAGCGCTCAAGCAAGTATAGAGTCCTCCAACATCTGGCATGGATACAGCCGATGGTGGATAAAAATAATACACTTGCTGTGCGCATTAACGGCGGTCGTGATCTGAGCGCGGAACATCCTGAACGGTTACCGGCTGAAGCGATGCAAAATTCACGCTTATCTGCTGTGTTGGGTGATCTATTGGAGCCGGTCTCACAGGCCCAGCTAAATGAACTTGAGGGTACCATCAAGGTCGCCATCACGCGTTATATTCATGTCTACACAAACTTAGTATATCGTGCAAAAGATTATCATCTGACGACAACAGCGCAAGGCAGCTATGTTGAGGAGCAATTGCAGGATTATCAGATCGATCTATATCGCCAAATGAAAAGTCGTGAACTGCATTATATTGATCATCCACTGATTGGTGTGCTGATCGAAGCTTCGCCCATCGAAGTCACACAAGAGAACTTGCAGTAATAAGGTTTATAGCGTTGCCATGAGGGCCGCGAGTAAGCTGCGTACTTTAATCATGCCTTGCTGGGTACACTGCTGGATTGACTCCAATGTAATCGCTTGCTCACCTCGGCCTGCAGCCCAATTCACAGCTACAGCGCAATGAGCATAATTGATGCCTAGCTCGCGTGCCAGAGCAGCCTCGGGCATACCAGTCATGCCCACGACCTGACAGCCATCGCGCTCCAAGCGATCAATTTCAGCAGCCGTCTCCAGACGCGGGCCTTGGGTCACACCGTATACGCCCCCAGCGAACAACTCCAAGCTCGCCTCATGACCTGCAGTGAGCAAATGCTGACGCAAACGAGCATCGTATGGTTGTGAGAAATCAACATGCTTGACACTGACTAGATCTTTTTCGAAGAAGGTCTGCTGGCGGCCGTACGTGTAATCAATTATTTGTTCAGGTATCACTACTTTAGTCGGATTAATTGCTGCATCTATGCCTCCCACCGCAGCCACAGCAATAATATCTTGGACACCCTTATCATGCAGAGCCCACAAGTTAGCGCGATAATTAATCATGTGCGGTGGAATGTTATGCCGTGAGCCATGTCTGGGTAAGAAGATAATTTGCTTGCCACAATATTGCCCATAGGTAAGCGGTGCCGAGGGCGTTCCGTATGGCGTTCTGACAACCTCTTTACGCACAATCTCCAAGCCTGCAAATGAGGTCAGGCCTGTGCCTCCAATAATGGCGATACTATTCATGGCGATCTTCCAGCGCATATATATCAGGTAAATTACGCAAGTAGCCCTGATAGTCCATGCCATAACCAAAGACATATCGATCAGGTGCCAGCAAGCCATAAAAATCAGGCGCTAATGTCATCGCGCTACGCTGTTTTTCTTTATACAGTAGCACGCATGAAATGACTTCCCGCGCACCTTTTTGCTTACAGTAGGCCACTAACTCTGCCAAGGTATGCCCTTCATCAAAAATATCGTCGGCAATTAATACAATCTGATCCTGTAATTCTGCTGTGGGCGCTCGCAGCCAAGTGAGTTGACTGCCTGTTGTTGTATTTTGATAGCGGGAGACGTGCACATAATCAAGACGCACATCACAGTCCATATGTCTGATCAAATCACTGGTGAAGACTAAACCACCATTCATGACGCATAACACTAGCGGATTCTTACCTTGCAATCTCTTTTCTAATTGCACAGCCATTTGATCCAGGGCCGACATGATTTGTTGCTTGCTATAGATTAAATCTGAGCCTCGTTTCAGTTGCTGCAAATGTTTTATATCGAGCTCAGCCATCTCTCTATCCACTAGTATGATGTTGATTGAGTTGACCTTCACTGATGATCATAGTGCGCGTCGGGAATGCCATTTCAGCACCGTGACGCTCCACGATATCTGCTATTTTTAACAGCACATCCTGCTTGATTGTGTGGAAAATGATCCAGTCCGTTGTTGTTGTAAACGTGTACACAAAAAAGTCTAGCGAAGATTCATTAAATTGATCAAAGTTGACGATCAGGGTTTGCTTGGTGTCGATCTGCTGATGATTTTGCAGCATTGTTTTTACTTCATCGACAATACTATCCACCTGTTTGATATCGTCGTAACGCAAACCAATCGTCTCATAGATACGCCGATGTGACATACGTGAGGGATTTTCAACCGCAATATTGGCAAACACTGAATTAGGCACATACAGTGGACGCTTATCAAACGTGCGGATGGTCGTTAACCGCCAGCCGATGGTTTCAACCACACCCTCTATATTTTTATCCGGTGAGCGAATCCAGTCGCCAACACTGAACGGACGATCCAGATAGATCATTAAACCACCAAAGAAGTTAGCAAGTAGATCTTTGGCCGCAAAACCAATAGCAATACCACCGATACCACCAAACGCGAGTACTCCAGACACGCTAAAACCCAAGGTCTGCAGCATGACCAGTGCAGTAGTGATGAGTATCGCAGTACGCACTAGTTTCGCCATGGCGTGAATAGTGGTGCGATCAAACGCCTCACCCAATGCTAATTTTTGTTTAATGATCGCTTCTTCATAGTGCTTGACGAAGCTAATCATGGCCCAACCCAGCATGCTGATAATCAATACTTCCTTAATCGCACTGATCGAGTTAAAGATGACTGCATCAGTCTGGCCACCCGCTATTTCAGCGGCATACAAAATACCCAAACCTTTGATCGAATAACGCAGCGGACGCCGCACAGAGCTGATCAATGCATCATCCCATGGATTAGCTGTTTTAGCTGCCTTGAGGGCTAGATTGTTGAATACTCGGCGAGCGATATAGCTGGCAATAAGCACCACTAATACCACCACGAATACTTCATAGACCCATAGTTCAATAAAGTTTGCGCTTAATAGATTTTTTATTTGTTGCCAAGTCTCTTGTAATTTCATTTGTCTAAAAGTGTTTATATTGATTAATATTCAGCTAAGAATTGGTGCAAACACTGCTGTTGTTCTGCTGTCATTAGTTCGCTGGTTTGGCCATAAAACTGAGCTAGACGATCAGCTGACTGCGGATTTACATAATCATCCAATAACTCCAGCGCCAGCGGGACATGTGCCGGTTGATTGCACACCAGCACCATATCTGAGCCCGCCTGCAAGGCCAGTGAGATGCGCTGGCGGATATCTCCCACAGCATGCGCACCGCGCATACTTAAATCGTCGCTAAAAATAACACCTTGATAAGATAACTGTCCGCGGAGAATATCGTTGAGCCAGTAAGGTGAGAAGCTTGCGGGCTTATCATCCACGCGAGCATACACCACGTGTGCTGACATAATGCCCTGCAAGCCTTGATCAATCATCAGTTCAAATGGCTTTAAGTCCTGCTCAATCGCACTCAATGGGCGCTGGTCAAGTGGACATTCCAGATGTGAGTCAGCGACCACAGTGCCATGCCCAGGGAAATGTTTACCAATCGCTTGCATCCCACCGCGATGCAAACCCTGGCTAAAGCTCGCGGCTATCAGTGCCACTATGTCTGGTTGGCTATGAAAGGCTCGATCACCAATGATCTGACTGTGGACAGTGGCTAAATCCAATACCGGTGTGAAGGAGAAGTCAACATTTACCGCACGCAGTTCTGCTGCCAGGTGCCAGGCCAATAGCTCACTGACACGCAATGCTCTGAGCGGCTCCCGATCATACAAGTCACCCAAGGTGCGCATCGCCGGGATGGCGGTGAAACCATCTGTGAAGCGTTGCACGCGACCGCCCTCTTGATCTACAGCGACCAATAACGCGGGTGATTTGAGCGCATGCAGTTCGTCAATCAACGCAGCGATTTGCTGTTTATCTTGAAAATTGCGCCTGAACAATATCACTCCGCCTACTGCAGGATGCAATAACCACTGTTTCTCTTGTGGACTGATCACACGTCCTGCGAGATCAATCATTAATGGACCAATAGACATGGCGATAAGTTACCTAAAGCCGATCAAAATAGCTATAAGTTCGGATGGGCCTGTTACACTCAGCAAAATGTTGACGCTGTGCGAGGTTTAATCTGGACGTAAGATCGATGGGATAAAAATGAGGGCACTCAAAGGAGTGCCCTAATCAGGAGGAGTCGAGTATCACAGCAGCACATAAAGATTTTCAAATGCTGTTAGCTCACTAATAACGTTGCACAGATCGTGCCAGAAATAATTTCCATGAGTTTTCATATAGTTAACAAATGCGTCTTAAGATCTGTATAAAAAAAGCTGGGTTTGTATCACATATTGTGGCATGACTGCCCCAAAATAGAACATTATTAAACAAATTTCGATAAAAACATTACACTACATAGGATTATTTCATCCAATGACGCGCTGCAGATATGCCACAGTCTAAGTACGAGAGAGCAATTAAACGACAACAGCTCAGGCCAGATCAGGACCAGCGCTATGTTGTGCAGCAATTAGATGCTTTAGAAAATCGTCTCAAGCAACGTCAGCCGGGGCACGGGCTGTCCTTATACACGCGTTTATTGAGCTTTTTAAAACCTGCTCAACAACCTGCGAAGATCATCCGGGGGCTCTATATCTGGGGTTCAGTCGGGCGCGGTAAAACACATATGATGGATCTGTTTTTTGATTGCCTGCCGATCAAGAAGAAATTGCGTCTGCATTTCCATCGTTTCATGCAGGAGGTGCATCATCAATTGAGCCAAATAGATAATCAGGAAAACCCATTGGATGACGTCGCACAACACTTCCATCGACGCGCAGATGTGCTGTGTTTAGATGAACTATTTGTCTCTGATATTGGTGATGCAATGATTCTAGCGGGCTTACTGGAATCATTGTTCAAACAAGGCGTCACCCTAGTTGCCACCAGTAATTGCCATCCAGACGAATTATATAAAGACGGCCTGCAGAGGCAAAAATTTCTGCCCGCCATCGAGTTAATCAAAATGCATTGCAAAATTGCAGAGCTGGGTGGTAATCAGGATCACCGTCTTGAGTTTCTGGAGCATGCCGATATTTACCACACGCCTCTAGATGCCAGTGCAGACCAGATTATGCAGAATAATTTTGCACATATCGCAACCGAACCGGGTGTGGACCATGAAATACTCAACATTCATGGCCATGAAATTAATACCCGACGATGCTCTGACGGTGTCGTCTGGTTTGATTTTAGCGCCTTATGTGATGGACCGCGCAGCGCGACAGATTATATTGAGATCGCGCGATGCTTTAACACTGTATTGATATCGAATATTCCAATCTTGACTGAAAATGATGATGTCACGCGTCGTTTTATTACCGCTATTGATGAGTTTTACGATCGTAATGTCAAGGTCATCATCACAGCAGCAGCACCAGAACGAGAATTATATCAAGGCAAAAAATTGGCCTTTGAAATGCAGCGCACCGAGAGTCGATTGATCGAAATGCGTTCACATGATTATCTCGCACAAGCACATAAATCACTGTGACATCAGATATATGATTCGTTATGATATTGTTTTCAAGGACTGAGAGTTAACATGAAACAAGCGGTCAATGTCGCACTTACAGGTGCAGCAGGAAATATCGGTTACGCCATCGCATTTAGAATCGCAGCCGGTCATCTTTTCGGACCCGAGCAGCCAGTAAATCTCCATTTAATTGAAATTGAGCCTGCTCTGCCAGTCTTGACCGGGGTAGTCATGGAGCTGCGTGACTGCGCCTTTGCAACCCTGCACAATGTCGTTGCCACTGCTGATCCCAGTATTGGGTTTGGTGATGCAGACTATGTGTTTTTAATTGGTTCACGGCCGCGCACCAAAGGCATGGAACGGCAAGATCTGTTAAGTGCCAATGGGGCAATTTTTAAGCCCACAGGTAAGGCAATTAGTGATCATGCCAACCCAGACGTACGTGTGTTAGTCGTCGGTAATCCGGCTAATACCAATGCCCTTATTACGCTGCATAATGCCCCTAATTTAGCCCCTCATCAGATCAGCTCTATGATGCGCCTAGATCACAATAGAACCCTTAGCTTACTCGCTGAGAAACTCAACCAGCATCCCACAGCTATCAAGCAAGTGACTGTGTGGGGCAATCACTCCACCACTCAGTTTCCTGATCTGCAGCACTGCCAAATCAACTCACAAGATGCCAGTAGCATGATTGATCAGAGTTGGTACAAAAATGAATTTATCGATTTGGTGCAAAAACGCGGCGCCAAAATTATCGAAGCGCGCGGCACCTCATCCGCGGCCTCCGCGGCTTCGGCTGCGATTGATCATATGCGTGACTGGACACTGGGCAGTGCAGCTGACAATTGGGTGAGCATGGGCATTTATTCCCAAGGGATGTATGGCATCGATCCTGATCTCATGTTTTCGTATCCAGCGGTCTGCCGCGATCGTCAATTTACAGTTGTGCAAGATCTGCAGTTGAATGAGTTCTCCCAACACATGATCGCGCGCTCTGAGCAGGAACTGATCAAAGAGCGCGACATGGTGAAAGACTTGCTATAGCGCTGGCATAAGGCTTATTTGATTTCTACCCCCTGCCACTCCGTGACAAAATCATCGATCAGATCGGCCACGGCATCTGGACGATCCTCCTGCACATAATGACCCGCCCGCTCTATAATCTCAAAGCGCACCGGGCCCGCAATCGCCTGTTTAAGACGCCGACCTGACTCTGTTGGCATCCAGGCATCATGTAATGCCCAGCACACCATGGTAGGACAGGTAATTTGGCTATGATCTACGCCCATAGTCTCTTCATTACTGGGTTGTGAACAGATTTTCACCAGCGATTTAAATCCTGTCAGGCCGGGACCGCGACCCCAGAATTGAAGATAATTTTGTTTAACGTTCTTATCTGTGAAGGCAATCTTGTCGAAACTGCCGGTTCGTAATAGCCCTGGAAATGCGGCAGCAGCCTGTGCCATTCCCATCTGTAGCGTAGTGTCATCAGCGCCGACAAAGCCATTAAACGCCTCGACTTCCAATACTGGCCAGTAATCGAATGCAACCGGATTAATCAGTACTAGGCGAGCAATGTAATCGCAATATTTGGAGGCGAAAATTTGGCATACACCGCCACCATGATCGTGTCCAACGAGGATTACTTTTCCTTTTAAGCCAAGTCCGTCAATGACGCCTTTAATTGCTTCAGCCTGATTGGTAAGACTATGCTCAAAATCATCCAGTGGCATATCGGACTGTCCATAACCAACCATATCCATGGCCAGTGTTCGATATTTGTCTTTCAGGTGAGTCTGAACATGCCGCCATAAGCGAGCATTTGTTGGAATCCCATGAACCATGAGTAAGGTTGTCTCACCGCTGCCGCACTCTTCGATGTTAATGTTGAGCGTGAGACCATTGATAGTCACTGCTTGCTGCATATCCCCCCCTTTTCTAGGTAGCTGATCTTATATCGTCGACGTGTAGCATCTGACTCAGTGGTAAATACTGTGTCGATCTTCTTAATATATAACGATGTTATTTATACACAAAAACAGCACCACGATACAGCGCTTTCTATTTAACTAGAAGGAGGTCGCGGAGAGACCCTTATATTTAATGTGCTCTAGGTCATTGTTTGGCTCGTCATTGCTAGTTAATTTGTTGAGAATGCTAGTATCCGAAAACTCCGCCAAGGTCAGTTGGCATAGAAAATCATAAATTTTGTCGCTTAATATTTTCCACATGTGATGTGTCACGTGAATCTGATGCAGTCGCGCTCGATAAGCCGCATCATCATGTTGCGTCTGTCCACTCTGCGCGTATGCAGTAGCATGGGCCTTGGTCCCCCCATCAATTGCGATAACGATCTCGGCAATACAGGTTTCCTCAGGACTTTTGGCGAGTTTGTAGCCACCTCCAGGGCCACGTACACCCTCCACCAACTCCGCTTTGCGCATTTTCGAAAATAGCTGTTCTAAATAAGACAGCGAGATACCCTGATTTTTGGATATTTCTGCGAGTGTGACAGGACGAATACCATTGTTCATAGCCAAATTAATCATCGCTGTCACGGCATGTTGAGCTTTTGTTGATAATTTCATTAATTATCGCCCTCTGATTGGTATAAATTCAATAATATGACATATTGTCACAATTCAACCACGTAAGTACAATTATTTTGATCCACATTGTGTTTTTAGCTTACTTTATGGAAGTTGTGACCCTCGTTCAGACAATATTTCAACCATTTATAGAGAAACCGGTTGTCATACCATTTCTTGCGCAGGCGTTGACGATAATCCACCCTGCTTGGCTGTTGAGATGAGAATACCTGCAGCACCTCAGCCTGTTTGGCATCGAAATAAACGCGTACCAACAAATCTGGATATTCATCGATGCGTTGTTCACTGCCATCTGTGAATTGATAGGTGAGCTTGAGGGTAAGTGTATATTTCGCGCGCTCAATGATTCTAAGATGTAAGTCTAAACCCGTCTGCACCTGTGAGATCACCCACTCATCAAGCAAATTGATATTGCCACATAGCCTTCGTATATTAATGTAGTTGGTCTCATAGATTTCCATTAAACCCGCAAAAGTTTTCGGTTCAGGCAAGGGTATGGAGGCTGATAAATTGGTATATCTCATGTATGACTACAGCACGGCGTGGGGATGTTTAAGTTGTGGGCAGATTATTGCGCGCCTTAACTGGTTAAACTGATCGTCAATCAAACAGCTTTGGGTAATGATGATGTGCACGCCAGAGGCCTTTGGCAAATCTAGATTGAGTGCTATCAGCTTGGCGCTGAGGTAAACAGGATGGATCGACTCTACGCGTTGTTGGTGTTGTTTATGGTCAATATAAAACCACTCAGACTGGTCAGGTTTAAACTCAAGACGACAACTAGAGGTGACCCGCAGATGCTGATATAGCTGATACACAAAAACCAGTAATAACAGTAGCTTATATGGAGTTTCCAGACTATAGTTGAAGACTAACAAAAGACCAAATAGAGTGAATAAGAGATCGACCATTAATAGCCTGCCAGATCTCACTATAGAGAAACACTGCGTGGCGCCGTTAGGTTTGATTTATTTTCTCCACAATACTTTTCACCAGTGCGTCGTCAGGCACATGCTCACGTGTGAGTATCTTATATAACTCCGGATCTTGTAACTCCAATAATTGCGCGAACGCACATTGTTCAGCCAGACTGGCCGCCGCATAGTGATCGTCTAGGTAACGCTCTGTCAGTGTATCCAGTTCCTTCGTACCGCGTCGACATCGCCAACGCAGTTTTGATGGCTCCGGCCGAATCGACATGGCTATGTTTTGCGCTGGATGATGAGCTTCTTAATTTCTGCAATTGCCTTAGCTGGGTTGAGGTTCTTTGGGCAGGCATTGGTGCAGTTCATAATCGTGTGACAGCGATATAGCTTAAATGGATCCTCGAGCTCATCCAGACGCTCGCCAGTCGCCTCATCCCGACTGTCGGATATCCAGCGATACGCAGCCAGCAATGCGGCCGGCCCGAGATAACGATCGCTATTCCACCAGTAACTCGGACAACTTGTTGAACAACAAGCACATAGAATGCATTCTTCAAGTCCTTCCAAGCGTTCCCTATCGGCTTTGGATTGGAGCCTCTCACGATCTGGCGGGGGTGGTGTATCAGTTTGCATCCAGGGTTGCACCGAAGCGTATTGGGCATAAAAGTTGGTTAAATCAGGGACCAGATCTTTCACCACACCCATGTGAGGCAAGGGGTATATTTCCACGTCACCCTTACAATCCGCAATTGCTTTAATGCACGCCAAGGTGTTCATGCCATCAATATTCATCGAGCAAGAGCCACAGATACCCTCGCGGCATGAGCGGCGAAAAGTAAGCGTCGAATCTACCTCATTTTTAATTTTTATGAGCGCATCCAGCACCATTGGTCCACAGCTGTCTAAGTCAACGTCATAGACGTCGACGCGTGGATTTTGACCATCGTCAGGGTCATAACGATAGACCTTGAAACGCTTGGTGTTGGTAGCACCAGTGGGCGCCTCAAATTGCTTGCCCTTTTTGACAATAGAATTTGCTGGTAGGGTAAATTCTGCCATGCTTAGTCCTCAGTTTAGCCTTTAAATGAATAATTTAGTAAACGCGTGCTTTGGGTGGAAAGACATCCACTTCATCGGTCAATGTTGTCATTGTCACCGGCCGATATGCCACCGTCACTTCTCCACTGTCTGCCACATTTGCTAGGGTATGCTTCATCCAGGTTTCGTCATTACGCTCCTGATGGTCATCGCGTGCATGCGCTCCACGACTCTCTTCTCGGTTGAGTGCTGAGGCGACTGTCGCAATGGCTTGCGGGAGTAGATTGGCTAATTCAAGCGTTTCTATTAGGTCTGTGTTCCAAATCAATGATTTGTCGGTAACTTTGACATCTTTGAACTGATCATTCAGAGCGTTAACCTTAGCTAAACCAGAGCTTAAAGACTCGCCTGTTCTGAATACTGCTGCATGGGTTTGCATATTCTTTTGCAACTCCAGTCTGAGCTCCGCCGTCGGGGTACTGCCGTTAGCATGACGCAGCGCATCAAAGCGATCGAGGATTTTCTCACTCGCACTCTCCGCCAGAGTAGGATGCGGGGTATTCGGTTTGACTAATTCAGCTGCGCGTATTGCTGCAGCACGACCGAATACGATCAGATCTAGTAGTGAGTTGGAGCCAAGACGATTAGCGCCGTGAACTGACACACACGCAGCCTCACCGATAGCCATTAAGCCTGGCATGATGGTATTCGGGTCACCATCTACCAGATTGACCACTTGACCATGATGATTAGTAGGAATACCGCCCATGTTGTAGTGCACGGTGGGTAGAACGGGTATTGGTTCTTTAGTGACATCTACACCGGCAAATATTTGCGCACTCTCGGCGATACCAGGCAAGCGCTCGTTAATAACATCTGCCCCTAAATGCTCCAGATGGAGATGAATATGATCGGCCTCTTCACCCACCCCACGTCCGGCGTTAATTTCCATCGTCATTGAACGACTGACCACATCGCGCGAAGCTAAATCTTTGGCATTAGGTGCATAGCGCTCCATGAAACGCTCGCCACTGGCGTTAGTGAGGTAACCACCCTCCCCGCGAGCTCCTTCTGTAATCAAGCATCCTGAACCGTAAATTCCAGTAGGATGGAACTGGACGAACTCCATATCTTGCAGCGGCATACCCGCGCGCAGGACCATCGCGTTGCCATCCCCGGTGCAGGTATGTGCGGAAGTACATGAGAAATATGTTCTGCCATAACCGCCAGTTGCCATTAGCACCTGATGCGCTCGGAATCGGTGCAGTTCTCCCGTTGCCAAATCTATCGCAATGACACCACGGCAACTACCATCTTCATCCATTAACAGATCGATAGCGAAGTATTCGATAAAAAATTCAGCGTTGTGCTTGAGCGACTGCTGATAGAGCGTATGCAGTATCGCGTGGCCGGTTCGGTCAGCCGCTGCGCATGTGCGCTGGGCAATCCCCTCCCCGTAACGCGTGGTCATACCACCGAACGGGCGCTGATAAATCTTACCCTCATCAGTGCGTGAGAATGGCACCCCATAATGCTCTAACTCGACGATTGCAGGCACTGCCTCGCGGCACATATATTCAATCGCATCCTGGTCGCCCAACCAATCTGAGCCTTTGACTGTGTCGTACATGTGCCAGCGCCAGTCATCTTCTCCCATATTACCTAGTGATGCGCTCATTCCACCCTGCGCAGCAACAGTGTGACTGCGGGTAGGAAATACTTTGGAAATACAGGCGGTGGATAGACCACTGACAGCCATACCGAAAGTCGCGCGTAGGCCAGCACCACCGGCACCAACCACTAGCACGTCATATTCATGCTCGATTAATTTATAACTTGTACTCATAGGGCTAAAGATACTTTTATGATTGAAAACAGACCGAGGAAAGCAAGTGCAATACAGGCAAAGTTCAGCATGATGAGAGAGGTTATTCTCAACCATCCGCCAACGTAATCCTCGATGATAACCTGTGCGCCAAGTTGCAGGTGGTATAACAGCACCACCACCAAGAGCGCTGCTGCTACGGCCACTAATGGTGACTGCATCCAGGCGACAACAGACAGATATGACATACTGCCGAAACTGGCGACTGAAAATGCCAGCCAAAGAGTCAGTGGCAATAGGGCAATAGACGTCAAGCGCTGCATCCACCAATGGTGTGCGCCCTCTTTAGCCGAGCCCAAGCCTTTAACGTTAGATAATGGTGTTCTTAAACTCATGAACCGCTCCAAATGGCCAGCGCCCAAGTTGCGCCAGTGGCGATAACAGTGAAGGCAATTACAAATACACCAGATTGATTGGCAATGTTTTTACCTAGGCCAACACCTGCATCCCAGATCAGATGGCGCAAGCCATTAGCCATATGTAAATAGAGTGATACGGTCCAGCCCAACATGAATAGCTGGCCAATAATGTTATTCAGTAGCCCTTGGATCATTTCAAATTCAGATTGGCCAGTGGCGATGGCGAGTAATACTAACACCAGCAGCACGGTACCTAAGCTGAGGAAAACACCGCTGGCGCGATGGAGAATTGAGAGTGCCATTGTAAGTTGCCATCTATAGATACCAAGATGAGGTGACAATGGTCGATGAGATACACTCATGTGATTGACTCCTGACTGTGCTTTTATTGAATTCTTTTGTGCTTTGACAAGCGCCAGATTAACACTGCAATGCATCTTCCTGATGCTCACAAAAGTCCGGCATTATATAAGCTAAAGGGCTGAATAACCAAACTTTTTCACTGGTTAAAGGCAGTAGTTACTGTACCCCCCTTGTATAGCGATCTGCTCGACTAAACACAAAATTACATGACTTGAGTAGATTGCGCTAGCTTGACAATTAAATTTCTTTGCTAAGTATGTACATCGTTTAACAAAGCTTGACTTTCCTCGCAATTAGGGTCAAATCGAGCCTCAGGTAACACCAATATCTTCACTAAACAATAACTTCTAAGACTCTCACACGCCATGAATATTGCCGAATTATCAGCCGCAACAGATGAAGTAAGTGATTATCAGACCATCGACAAGCAAACAGCTTTCATTGCCCTCGACCATTTGTGCGCTTACCGAGTGAGCGGCGATGATGCAAAATCCTTCCTCCAGGGCCAATTAAGTAACGATCTTGAGAAGACTACCCCAGCTGCGGCGACTTTAAATGCTTACTGCACCCCTAAGGGTCGTATGCTGGCAATATTCTATTTGGTCCAATGGCAACAGGACTATATTATGATTTTGTCGGCTGATACGGCGGCCGCAGTAGTGCAACGATTAACGATGTATGTCATGCGTGCAAAGGTTGTGTTTGAACAAGTCGACGACGCACAATTATTTGGTATTGCCGATCCACATGGTGCGTTGATTAATCAAGTCTGCGCCGGCCGTGCGCCTGAGCGACCCTATCAGAGCGTCAGTGATGAACACACGCTATGCATGCGAGCACCAGCGGAGACTGCACGCTATATTATCCTCAGTCGGCAAACACTAGACCTGAATCAGCTACCGCACGATGTTGTATGTCGCCAGGCATACTGGCTTTATCTGGACATCATCAATGGTATTCCCAGCCTGTGCGAGGCATTAAAAGAGGCTTTTGTCCCACAAATGGCGAATATGGAGCTTATCGATGGCGTCAGCTTCAAGAAGGGGTGCTATCCCGGTCAGGAAGTCGTGGCACGCTTGCATTATCTCGGTAACAGCAACCGACGCATGTTTCAATTCAGTTGCGCTTGCCCGCCAACGATTGCGGCTGGAGATGATATTCATGATGCCACTACGCAGCGCGTTGTAGGTAAGGTGGTGAGCGCAGTCAAACAGCCGCATACCTCGCTAGGTTTGGCCATTATCCATATTGCCAGTGTCAAAACTGATCACCTGACACTGCATGATACGGCGCTGAGCATACTCACCCTACCCTACGCGGTTCCCCTAGAGGAAGCTGCTGAGAAAAAACTATGAAAGCAGTCATCATCTACCTCGTCATTGCCACCTTGAGTGCACTTGCCGCGTACATCATCCGCGCGAACAGTCGTGTAATTTCTAACTTCCTCCTGCTCATCTCAGTATCGTTCATTTTGATCTTGCTGATCTCAATTGTAGTCGAACAGATTGCCTAACATAGCTGCTGATAGCGGAAACATGATTGCAGATGGTCATTCACCATGCCTACGGCCTGCATGAAGGCATAGCAAGTAGTCGCACCCACAAACTTAAATCCATGGCGCTTGAAACTGGCACTCATCGCTTTCGATTCAGCGCTGCAGGTCGGTACCTGGTGCGCGTGCCGCCAGCCATTAATGATCGGTGCGCCGCCTACAAAAGACCAGCAGTAGTCAGCAAATGAACCATATTGTTGCTGTATCTTGAGGTAAGCCTGCGCGTTGGTGACGGCTGCCCGTATCTTTAACTGATTGCGCACAATGTTAGGATTAGTCAGTAAAGATTGAATTTTAGCGTCATCATAGCGCGCAATCTTGGCTGGACAGAAATCATCGAAAGCGCGTTGGTAGCCTGCCTGTTTGCTTAATATCAGTGTCCAACTTAAACCTGCTTGGGCGTTCTCCAGAAGTAACTGTCTGAATAATTGCTGGTCATCATACAGCGGCACACCCCAGTGCTGATCGTGATCTGCTACAAGCAAATCATTCACCTCAGCCCAGTCACAGCGATGCACACACATTTCCCCGTACTTATTATTCCGGGCGCATATGTGGGAATAGCAACACGTCGCGAATTGAGGCGGAATCAGTAAATAGCATCACCAGACGATCGATGCCGATACCTTCACCTGCTGTCGGTGCCAAACCATATTCTAATGCGCGAATATAATCTGCATCAAAGTGCATGGCTTCATCATCGCCACCTTCTTTTTGCGCCACCTGTTGTTGGAAGCGAAGGGCTTGATCTTCTGCATCATTGAGCTCAGAAAAACCATTAGCAATTTCTTTCCCCGCGACAAAAAACTCAAACCGGTCAGTTATTTCTGGATTAATGTCATTGCGACGCGCCAGAGGTGAAACCTCGGTGGGATATTCAGTAATGAATGTTGGTTGATCAAGTTGGTCCTCAACTGTTTTTTCAAAAACCTCAATCAACAACTTACCCGTCCCGTAACTCTCAAGGTAAGCGATATCAAGTCGATCACAAATAGTCCGTAATGACTCAACAGATGCCAGGTCATCTTGCTTTAGCTCTGGATTGTAATGCAGGACAGCTTGCTGCACAGAGAGTCGCCTAAATGGCTGCGCAAAATCATACTCAGACCCCTGATATTCAATGCTATAACGTTGAAATAGATGATGAGTCAGTTGGCGTAACATATCCTCGGTACGGTCCATTAAGGTATGGTAGTCCGCGTAAGCCTCATAGAATTCCAACATGGTGAATTCTGGATTATGCCGAGTCGACAATCCTTCGTTTCTAAAGTTACGATTAATCTCGAACACGCGCTCAAAACCACCCACCACTAATCGCTTCAAGTACAACTCAGGAGCAATGCGTAAAAACAATTGCATATCCAGTGCATTATGATGCGTCTCAAACGGTTTGGCCGATGCGCCCCCAGGTATCGCTTGCATCATTGGTGTTTCGACTTCGAGAAAATCTTGCTGTTGGAGATAGTCACGAATAAAAGCGACAATTTTAGAGCGTAGCAGAAATGTCTTGCGTGAAGACGGATTCATCATTAAGTCCACGTAGCGCATTCGGTAACGCTGTTCTTGATCAGTCAGGCCATGAAACTTTTCGGGTAACGGACGCAAGGATTTAGTCAACAAAGTAATGGTATTTGTTTTGACATATAAATCACCCTTGCCCGACTTACTGAGCGGGCCGCTGACGCCAACAATATCGCCAATATCCCAGGTATCAATCTCGGCCAGCTGTTCTTGCGCCAACACTTTACGATCCAAGTAGGCCTGGATACGCCCACTCATGTCCTGCAGCACAAAGAAGGGCCCACGCTTGGCCATAATACGACCCGCGATGCTGGCAACGATAGCCAGCTCAGCGAGTTGCTCTTTACTCTGATCTACGTATTTATCCTGCAGATCCTGCGCGTAGCTATCACGCCGAAAATCATTGGGATAAGCCTGCCGGAGCTTACGTATGCTATTGAGTTTTTCTCGGCGCAAGGCAATCAGCTTATTGTCATCTTGTTCTGCAGTTGGATGTTTATTATCTTCGCTCATAATTAACTTTTTGTGTGTGACGATATATTTATAGGCCGTGTTTTAAGCTCGCCTGTATGAATTGATCCAGTGCTCCATCTAATACAGCCTGTGTATTGCTGGTTTCAACTGCAGTGCGTAAATCTTTGATCCGTGATTGATCCAGCACATATGATCGAATCTGGCTGCCCCAACCAATGTCTGATTTTGAATCTTCCATTGCTTGTTGTTCGGTGTTGCGCTTCTGCACTTCCAACTCGTACAGTTTAGCCTTGAGTTGTCTCATCGCGACATCTTTATTCTTATGTTGGGAGCGATCATTTTGACATTGAGTAACAACCCCACTGGGCAAGTGAGTGATACGCACAGCCGATTCGGTTTTATTCACATGCTGACCGCCGGCACCGCTGGCACGATAAACATCAATGCGCAGATCTGCGGGGTTGATTTCAATATCAATATCATCATCAACCTCAGGAGAGACAAATACTGCGGCAAAAGAGGTATGGCGGCGATTACCAGAATCAAAAGGTGATTTGCGCACCAATCGATGAACACCGGTTTCAGTCCGTAACCAGCCAAAAGCATAGTCCCCATCGAACTTAATCGTGGCACTTTTGATCCCGGCCACTTCCCCGGCGGAGGCTTCGATCAGTTCGGTCTTGAAACCTTTATCCTCACCCCAGCGCAAGTACATGCGCAAGAGCATTTCCGCCCAGTCCTGCGCTTCTGTTCCGCCAGAGCCAGATTGAATATCGACAAAGGCGTTATTGCCATCCATATCACCAGAGAACATGCGGCGAAATTCCAATTGCGCAACGTTTGCTTGCAATGCATCAAGATCCTGGACGACAGCATCTACCGTAGACTGATCCTCCTCCAGTTCGGCCAACTGCAATAATTCATTTGCCTCAGTAATGCCTCGCTCTACAGTGAGAATAGTGTTCACTACCGCCTCATATTGAACGCGCTGCTTGCCTAATTGTTGGGCACGTTCAGGTTGATTCCAGATATCTGGCTGTTCCAGTTCACGCGTGACCTCTTGCAGTTGTTCTAGTTGAGTGTCGAAGTCAAAGATACCCCCTGAGGGCTGTGACTCTCTCAGCAAGGGTTTTCAGTTGTGTGTAATACAGTGCTAGTTCCATGGCAAACTCAGCCTAAGTTTAAACAAGAGATGACGAATAATTTGTTCGAGTCGTATGATAACCCAGTCATGTACTTAGTGCATGGCGATTACTTGCAAGTGCTTTATGATTAACTGCGGTGTTTCTACACCGCGAAAATAATTGACCTCCAGTTGATAAGCAATATGCACTGTTTGTGCTCGCGTCTGCCACCCAAAATTAGCATAATTGAATAGGATCGCATCTAGGATATTATTGCTATTGGTTGCTTGCAGACTTAACTTGAGATGTTTCTGACCGACAATGCGCTGATCGAGCACCTCAAAGTGACCATCAAATACTGGCACAGAAAAACCTTGGCCCCAAGGGCCGGCATTACGTATCTCTCGCGCTACAGTCAGACTCAACTGCTCAGCCATGAGTTCGCCATCCGATAAAATATACGCCTGTAAGTCATCCGCACTCAAATGCCTAGCCAATACGTGATTGAATGCGGCCTTGAAAGCCTGATAATTGTCCTGTGGTAAACTCAACCCTGCGGCCATCGCATGACCACCAAACTTAGTCATTAGATCTGGGTATTGACTGGCCACCGTGGCGAGGATGTCACGAATATGTAAGCCCGGGATAGAACGCGCCGAGCCTTTGAGCTGTTGCTCATCGCCATCGGCGAAGGCGATAGTGGGTCGATAGTATTTCTCTTTCAGACGCGCGGCCAAAATACCCACTACGCCCTGATGCCAACCGGGCTGATAGACACACAAACCCATTTCAGATGATTCAGTGAGCTCAGTTTTTTCTAGCATAGCTAGACTTTGCAATGCCTGCTGCTGCATTTCACTCTCTATTTCACGCCTGGTATTGTTTAGCTCATGCAGACTCGCAGCGATGGTGCTCGCTCTAGCAGGATCGTCAGTCAGTAAACACTCAACACCGATAGACATATCTTCCAACCGGCCAGCCGCATTTATTCTTGGTCCCAGTTGAAAACCTAAATCACTGGCCAGTACCCGATTATGCTCAATGCCAGCAATCGATAATAAGGCCTTGATGCCCTCGCAGGCTTTACCTGCACGCATACGCCGCAAGCCCTGCTCGACCAAGATACGATTATTCTGATCCAGTGGAACCACATCTGCGACCGTACCCAAAGCAACAATATCCAGCCACTGAACGATATCCAGTGGCTCAATGTTGTGCCGATTAAACCAGTCGAGTTCACGCAACTTTGCGCGCAACGCGATCAACAGATAGAACATAACACCCACGCCGGCAAGTGCTTTGCTGGGAAATTGATCCCCAGCTTGATTAGGATTGACTATAGCATCCGCAATGGGCAAGTCTGCAGCGGGCAAATGATGATCGGTGATCAGAAGTTTAATGCCCAAATCGCTGGCATGCTGCGCGCCCGCGATACTTGAGATACCGTTATCGACGGTGATGATGAGCTCGGCTGATTGTTGCCCACAAATCTCAACAATCTCTGGCGTTAAGCCATAGCCAAACTTAAACCGACTGGGGACAATATAACTCACCTCAGCAGCTAAGTGTTTGAGCGCACGCAGCGCAAGCGCTGAACTGGTCGCACCATCCGCATCATAATCACCCACTATAATAATGCGCTGTTTACTGTCGAGTGCATGCAACAACAGTTCAACAGCCTGATGGATATCCTTGAGTGTATATGGCGAATGCATGTTTTTTAAGGACATGGCCAATTGGCCGGCATCCGTTATGCCTCGATTGGCGTATACTCTTTGCATTAATGGCGAAATGTCACTGCCTGCGAATTGATCAGTTACTGCACTGTCGCGTTGTTTGATATGTGTTTGCATGTTCACATATTATCAATTTTGGCTGCCAGTTCGACGACTATTTAATCTAGAAAACACAAATATGTCACAACATTATCTTTTTCTCACCGGCAAACTTGCAGAGAAAAGTTTGCACAAAGTCCTCGCTGGGATGGAGCCTAGAGACTTCAGTTACGAGGTCATGCAAATCGGTGTGAGCGTAGCGGCTTTGATGACTACAGACTTAATAGCGCGCCGTATTAAAGACGTGGCTAAGTTCGATAAAATCATCTTACCAGGGCGTTGCCGCGGCGATATTGAAGAGCTGGCACTACAACTTAATACGCCAGTAGAGCGGGGACCAGAAGAACTTAAAGATTTGCCTCAGCATTTTGGTCATGCCGCCAAGAAAACCGATTTAAGTCGCTATGCCACCGATATTTTTGGTGAAATTGTCGATGCGCCCAACATGACTGTCGAACAAATTATCGCGACTGCTGAGCGCTATCGACAGGATGGAGCCAATGTGATTGATTTGGGCTGTTTACCCAATACGCCATTCGCCCACCTAGCAGAAACCGTCCAGGCCTTGAAAGCCGCCGGCTTTAAAGTCAGTGTTGATTCACTGCTGCCGGAGGATCTGGTCACTGGTGGTCGCGCCGGTGCTGATTTCTTACTGAGTCTGCAGCGTCATTCCTTGTGGGTACTCGAAAAGGTTGATGCCACACCTATCATAATCGGCACACCACCCACTAGTCTGCGCTCGCTATATCGAACCATAGAGCTGTTACTCAAGGAAGGCGTGCGTTTTATTGCCGACCCGATCCTCGACCCTATCAATTTTAATTTCACTGAATCAATCGTGCGTTACCGTAATCTGCGTAACCGTTATCCAGATATTGAAATCATGATGGGTGTGGGCAATCTCACTGAACTTACTCATGTTGATAGTGCCGGCACAAATACACTCCTGATGGGCATTATTTCCGAATTAGGCATTCAACATATCTTAGCTACCGAAGTCAGCGAGCATTGCCGCAAATCAATTAAGGAAGCGGATCTGGCTAGGCGTATCATGTATGCCTCTAGTGCTGATAGTATTCCTCCCAAGGGCTACCATAATGGCTTGATGGCATTGCATGAACGCAAACCCTTCCCCTATACAGAACAGGAAATCAGAGAGTTTGCTGAGGATGTGCGGGATCCAAATTTTAGAATTCAGGTATGTGAAGCAGGTGTCTTCATATACAATCGGGACGGAATATGGAACGCCACGGATCCATTTGATCATTATCCCAATCTTAATGTGTTTGCAGACGGCGGCCATGCATTTTATCTAGGCGTTGAACTTGCACGGGCACAAATTGCCTGGCAGTTGGGTAAACGCTATGAACAAGACGAGGAACTGGCGTGGGGTATTGCGGTCGAGAGAGCCAGCCAGGATTTAGCCAATTTCAAACAAGAAGGCAGTACGATGCCAACCCGCGAGGATCGCAAAAAGAGACGTAAAAATAAAGCGAAGAAAGATCCTAAGCTAGACGCACGACGTTGTTAATTGACCTGCTATTAAATATTACTATGCCATTTATCCGCGAGAGTATAATCACTACCCTGCATGCTAACGGAGAGCCACACATCACTCCGATGGGGGCCCATGAGACCTCGCAAGGGCTCATGCTTGCACCGTTTAAACCCTCAGCTACCCTCAATAATCTACTGCGCACAGGTACTGCAACGATCAACTATACGGATGATGTCAGAATCTTTGCGGGTTGTATTATCGGCCAGCGTGATTGGCCAACTGTTGCCACCGAGGTCATTGAGGGGGTGCGTCTAGCGCATTGTCTAGCACATACAGAAGTTAAGGTGATGCAACAAGATGCAGATGATGTGCGACCAAAATTTTATTGCCAATCTGTGCATGAGCAAACACATGCACCATTTCATGGGTATAATCGTGCTCAGTTCGCGGTCATCGAACTGGCCATACTTGTTAGCAGGCTGAGCATGTTGCCCAAACAAAAGATAGAGACTGAAATTGAGTACTTGCACATTGGTTTAGACAAAACTGCTGGCGAACGAGAATTTGAGGCATGGGATTGGCTCATGCAAAAAGTAACCGCACACTTACAAGCAGAGAACCCAACAACATGAGTGGATTTTTAGCCAGCGTCAATAACCTACAAGACGCCATCATCGTGAGCCAGAACGGTGCCGATATTATCGATTTAAAAGAACCTAGCCAGGGCGCACTGGGTGGCTTATCTACGCATACTATTCAGACTGTCGTTGACCATCTATGGGAAACGTCGGTCGTGAGCGCAACCGTGGGCGATCTTGAAGCTGATATCACCCTCATTTTGGACCGTATTGAAGCCGTCGCAGACACGGGCGTCGACTATGTTAAGGTTGGCATGTTTAGCCAACGCCACATTGAACATTGTCTGCCCAGCTTTGCCTATCACGCGCGCCGCGGGGTCAAAATTATTGCGGTGTTATTTGCCGACCTAGAATTTGACATGTTGGCTACTATACACGCCTGCAAACAAGCGCGACTCTGCGGTGTCATGCTGGACACAGCAGGCAAGAAATCAGGCAGTCTTAGGCAACATCGCAGTCTGGAAGAACTCATCCAATTTGTCAGCAGTGCTCAGCAGTTGGGGCTATTGACAGGCCTGGCTGGATCTTTACGTGCCCAGGATATTGCCACCCTGATGCCATTGGAGGCTGACTACCTAGGTTTCAGGACCGCACTGTGTCGCGATCAGGTGCGTACCGCAGCAATCTCAGAGTGTGCTGTAAAAGATATCAGATCCCGCATCCAGCGCGACTTGAGCCACGTCCAGCACGCCTGACCGCTTAGGCAGGCCGCTAGCTGTTTATTCTCGAGTAAGAGGCTTTATCAGGGCTGCGTCGGCGTGAAACATACAGCGCATTTCCACCTATCTGTTTCGCCTCATGCTTGGCATCGGAAGCAATCTGAGAAACATCATGATGGCTATCACAGCGATATGGATCCGGATTCACCACACCGATGGCTAAACTCAATAGTGGGAAGAACTGCTTGTTGAGACTACGATCTAGACTATATATACCTTGCGCATCGATATCCTCCTGATCGAAATACGCATGTATCTGCTCCTCAAATACTTTCAGGATCAGCTCGCACTTTATCTGCCAATCATCAGTTTGGAATATCACAACAAAATCATCACCACCGATATGGCCAACACGATCATTACTGTTACCCGTGTGAGTAGTGATTAATTGACCTAACCAGGCGATCAGTTGATCACCCCGACTGTAACCGTACTTATCATTATACGGTTTAAAATAATTGAGATCGAAGTAAGCAACATGAAAATTAACTTTAGCCAGGAGCAATTCATTAATCCACTCGTAGATAGGTACGTTGCCAGGCAGCATAGTCAATGGATTTGAATAGCGGGCCGCTTGCATTTGTTGTTCATTCAATTGATCAAAAAACTTTTTAGTCTGTCCGATGCCAATATATTGTCCCTGCTCGGTAATTATAAATTCATCACAAGCATCATCCGCACTCACTAAGAATTTATTGATCGCTATCTGCATACTTGCTTTTTCAACAATCACTGCAGCCTGATCCATATGCAAACTAACGCTGTCATTGGCATCAAAACAGCGCCCGTATTGCTCCAGAAATAATTCTAAGACCTGGTTGCGAATCAGCATACCTACTGGTACTTGCTGTCTAACCACAGGAATAGCACGCAATTGTTTATCTTGAAAAAATAAGTCTGCCGCCTCGCCTAGGCGTGCATCATGGGGCAAGGCTGGCCGCCTAATTAATACACTCGCAAGTAGCTCGTCAGGATCTAATCGCGGGGCCTCAATCTTATGTCTGTTGGCATGTGCGATTGCGGGTGCCTGACGCAGCGGCAGGATGCTAGGCTTACCTAACAGAAAGCCCTGACCATGCGATATACCAATGGTCTTAATGACTGACAATTCCTCCTTAGTCTCAATGCCTTCAGCAATAACATGACAATCTAGGCTGCGAGAAATTTCGTTGATTGAGCGCACAAACTCACGTTTAACCGGGTCTTGGTGTATATCACGGGTGAAGTATTGGTCTATTTTGACATAGTCCGGTTTTAACTCTGACCATACGCGTAAACCGGAATAACCAGAGCCCAAATCATCAATTGCAATTTTAAAACCACTGTCACGATAGTATTTCATCGCGGCATGGACAATAGCGTAGTCTTCTAATGGGTATTTTTCGGACAGTTCAATCACCACACGGTCGCTTCTCAACGCGAACTGATCGAGAATAACTTGGACCGTGGCTTGTTCACTATTGCTGTTGATCAGCGTTAATGGGCTGATGTTGACAAATAACTTACCCGCAAGTTTATGCTCAATAAAGCTGCGACACGATATCTCTAAACAAACACGCTCTAACTGCTCCACGCAATCAAATAAGCTGGCTGCTTTGAATAAGTCTGATGGACTAGAAAAGATACTGTCTTTAGGCGCGCGGATAAGGGCTTCATAGTGGATGCGATCGGGCGCCGAAAAGTCAATTATAGGTTGAAACCACGCTGTAAAACGCTTGTTTTGGATCAGTTCAGATAATTGTTGTGCCGCTCTTTTTTGACTTACCGTGTTGAGTAAATGTAGTGATTCCATAATCCATGTGTTCGTAACTTACATGAACGGCGTGAGAGTTGCCCAAACACTCTGCATGTTCAGTATATTATCAACCAGTGCTCACATGTATTACTACATGCGTAAAACAATGATTGATCATATCAACGTTTGTTTATGTCGACCAACGCTCGCAGTACATCTCTTCGGCTCATTTGCCCCACTAGTCGGTTATCTTCCATGACAGGGTAATGACGTGGACCTATTTTAAGAAAAAGCTTGGCCATGTCTATAATTGTATTATCAGCTTCGACGGTAATCACCTCTGCAGTCATGTAGTCCAGAACCTGACCGCCATGCTGTTCATGATAACCCGCATTAATGGCCACTTTCATGCATTCCTTTTCAGACAAAAGACCGACCAGATCACCTCGTTCGTTTATCACTGGAGCAGCTGAAATACAATTCTTTACCAACACCTGAATCGCTTTCATGATCTCCATTTCAGGGGTAAACATAACCAGATTAGCACTCATATAATCTTTAATTGCGATGGATTGTATTGTCATTATTATTATCCTTATTTTTATCGCATGGACGGCGACAGGATCCACATTTATCGCCAGCACCGCCACATGAGCCTTTAATGGCTGAGCGACCCAGTAGAATTCCTGCGGACATTCCAGCGAAGGCCAGCACAAACACGACTAAAGTCACCATCAGTGTATCCATTATGCACTCAAACCGGGCTAACCGCCAAAGTCATCCAGCAATATATTGTCAGGCTCTACACCCAAGCCCTGTAGCATATTTACCACAGCGGCATTCATCATGGGGGGGCCACAAATATAAAACTCGCAATCCTCTGGTGCTGGGTGATCCTTCAGATAATTGTCATACAGCACTTCATGAATAAAGCCTGTATAACCCTGCCAGTGATCGCCCACTTGCGGGTCAGATAGTGCGACATGCCAACTAAAATTCTCATTACCAGAGGCTAAGCCGTCAAAATCCTCGACAAAAAACATTTCTCGTTTACTCCGTGCGCCATACCAAAAACTGATTTTGCGATCGCTGTGCAGACGCTTAAGTTGATCAAAAATATGTGAGCGCATCGGCGCCATGCCTGCTCCACCGCCGATGAAGATCATTTCGTTTTTAGTGTCGCGCGCATAGAATTCACCAAACGGGCCGGAAATGGTGACCTCATCCCCAGATTTAAGATTAAATATATACGAGGACATGACACCCGGTGGTATCTCTTCGGTACCCGGTGGAGGTGAAGCGATACGTACATTGAGCATAATTAAACCTTTTTCATCAGGGTAATTAGCCATGGAGTAAGCACGAGTCACAGGTTCATTGACCACTGACTGATACTGCCACAGATCAAATTTATCCCAGTCTTCTCTAAACTCGGCTTGCACATCGAAGTTTTTATACTCTACCGTGTGCGGCGGACAATCAATTTGAATATAGCCACCGGCGCGAAAATTAACTTCCTCACCCTCAGGTAAACGCAGCACCAAATTCTTAATGAATGTGGCAACATTCTCATTAGACACGACTGTACATTGCCATTTTTTTACTCCGAAGACCTCCTCTGGCACTTCAATTTTCATATCATTTTTAACTGCTACCTGACACGATAAGCGGCAACCAGAACGCGCTTCTCGCTTATTGATATGCGCTTGTTCGGTCGGCAATAAAGTACCACCACCCTCAAATATCTTAACTCGGCATTGGGCGCAGGTACCCCCACCCCCACACGCACTTGGCACAAAAAGATTAGCTCCCGCGAGGGTTGCCAATAACTTCTCTCCCACTGGAGCAGTAATCGTTCGCTCTCCGTTGATGGTAATCTCAACATCACCCTCGGCAACTAATCTAGATTTAGCCAGTAGAATGACACCTACCAACGAGAGCACAATTGCTAAGAAAAAAGAAACTCCGAGAGATATTTCTAACATGCTAATAACCTCATTAACTATAACTGAATTCCAGAAAATGCCATAAAGCCCATGGACATCAGGCCAACGGTGATAAAAGTGATACCCAGACCTTGCAGACCTTCTGGCACATCGCTGTATTTTAGTTTCTCACGCACACCGGCCAGCGCAGTGATCGCTAATGCCCACCCCAATCCACTGCCGATGCCATAGGTAACACTCTCAGCAAAATTATAATCACGCTCAACCATGAACAATGAACCTCCCAAGATGGCACAGTTAACCGTAATTAATGGTAAGAATATACCAAGCGCACTGTGCAAGGCTGGAAAGAAACGATCCAATACCATTTCGAGTATCTGAACCATCGCGGCAATGACACCGATGTAACTGATCAGGCCAAGAAAGCTTAAGTCAACTTCGGGTAGACCTAGCCAGGTTAGCGCGCCGTCCTTCAGGAGGTATTGGTAGATCAGGTTGTTGGTTGGTAACGTGATTGCCTGCACCACCACTACCGCAGCACCCAGACCCAATGCTGTTTGGATTTTTTTAGAGACCGCTAGGAATGTGCACATGCCGAGGAAAAACGACAGCGCTAGATTCTCGACAAAAATAGCTTTTACCAACAAGCCTAGCGTAGCCTCCATTACAGATTCTCCACCTTATTAATCTTGAACTCTGGCTTCTCCACCTGAGTAGGCTTCCAAGCACGAATCGCCCAGATCATTAAGCCAATAATAAAGAAAGCACTGGGCGGTAATAACAGAAGTCCGTTCGGTTCGTACCAGCCGCCATTATTAACCAGCGGTAGAATAGTGACACCTAGTAATGATCCGGAGCCAAACAGCTCGCGAATCACGGCTACCACCAACAGTACTACGCTATAGCCCAGACCGTTACCTACGCCATCCATAAAACTAATCGAGACTGGATTCATCATCGCAAATGCTTCTGCACGGCCCATCACAATACAATTGGTGATGATTAGTCCCACGAATACAGAGAGTGTTTTACTAGCCTCATAGGCATATGCTTTGAGAATTTGATCAACCACTATCACCAGCGAGGCAATGATGGTCATTTGCACAATAATACGAATATTACTGGGAATATGGTGACGAATCATACTGATTGACGCATTCGATAAAGCGGTCACGGAAGTGAGTGCTATACACATCACCAGCGCTGCTGAAACTGTCGTGGTCACCGCCAAAGCCGAACAGATACCGAGTATCTGTAGGGTGATTGGGTTGTTATCAACTAAGGGATCGAGAATTACTTGCTTTGACTCACCGCTCATACGTCCTCCATATCAGCATGTCTTTGGATGAATTTTTGGTAGCCATTTTCGCCCATCCAAAAATGGAACATATTGGTCACTCCGTTACTGGTCAGGGTGGCTCCTGATAACCCGTCCACCTGATACTGGGCGCGCACATCATTCGCCTGAACATTACCTTTCTTAACCTGAAAAGCGACTGCGCCCTCAGGGTCGAATAGTTTTTTACCCTGCCATTGTGCCTGCCACCTTGGATTATCGACTTCCCCACCTAGACCCGGAGTTTCTTTATGATCGTAAAACTTGATTGCATATATCGTATTAAGATCTGATTCCAAAGTGACATAGCCGTAGAGAGTCGACCACAAACCATAACCATGCACAGGGAAAACGTAGCGCACTACCTGATCTTGCTCTTTAACCAGATAAACCTTGGCATAATTTTCACGGCGGTTAATGTTGGCGATGTCTTGTTCTTTTGTCAGAGCTATACTCAGTTGAGCATCCTTGGCCGCTTGGCGTTGGTCAAACTCATCTTGCGCAAACAGTTGACTGTACTCGCCGTCTTCAATATCGATTAAACGTGTCTCAATGTTGGTGAACATCTGCTCAACTGTTTGATCTTGCTGCCACAATCCTGCGACCTGCAGTATGTTGACTTTTTGATCCAGCGCTTTATTGGCCACTTGCATCGGCCTGAGAACCACTGCTGCGGCAGACACGATCACTGAACAAGCAATACAGATGATCAGAGCAACCAGCAAGATATTAGCGGTACTATTTTTCTGCATAACGCTGTCTCCTTCTTTTAATATTGGCCTGCACTACAAAGTAGTCAATCAGGGGTGAGAAGATATTAGCAAATAGTATCGCCAGCATAATACCCTCAGGATAAGCAGGATTAACAACTCGTATTAACACTGTCATAAAACCAATCAATATGCCGTACATCCACCGACCTGTGCTGGTCATGGAGGCAGAGACGGGGTCAGTTGCCATATACACCATGCCAAAAGCGAAACCACCAAGAGAGAAGTGCCAGTACCATGGCATGGCAAACATTGGATTGCTGTCTGAGCCAATCGCATTGAGCAGCAGTGAGAATGCAATCATACCGGCGAAGCAGCCAGCGACGACGCGCCATGACGCGATACCCATAATTAGCAGGACACCGCCGCCGATCATGATAGCCAGAGTAGAGGTCTCGCCAATAGACCCTGGCACTGCGCCTACGAAGGCATCCCACCAGGTGTAAGCAGTGGTCAAGCCAGCCATACCATCGGTTGCTACAACGCTGAGCGCCGTCGCACCGGAATAACCGTCAACTGCCGTCCACACAGTATCACCAGACAACTGCGCTGGATACGCGAAGTAAAGAAACGCACGACCCGTCAATGCTGGGTTAAGGAAGTTTTTACCCGTACCGCCGAACACCTCTTTCGCAACAACAATGCCGAACGAAATACCCATCGCCGCCTGCCAGAGTGGCAAGTCGGGTGGCAATGTCAGCGTGAAGAGAATGGACGTTACGAAGAAACCCTCATTGATCTCATGCCCGCGCTTCATCGCGAACAGGACTTCCCAGAAACCACCGACAATGAACGTTATGGCATACAGCGGAAGGAAGTGGACCGCCCCGTAAAGGAAATTGTCCCACAAGCTATTTGTATCAAAACCGCCCAGGCTCGCGACGATCGCACCGCGCCAGCCTTCAAGCGAATAACCACCGGCAGCGATCACTTCATTTGCTTGGTAACCGATGTTGTACATGCCATAGAACATGGCTGGGAAAGTGCAGAACCACACCGTGATCATGATGCGCTTTAGGTCAATACCGTCGCGAACGTGCGCGGATGACTTGGTTACGCTTGAGGGGCTGTAAAATATCGTGTCGACCGCTTCGTAAAGCGGATACCACGATTCGTACTTACCACCCGGCTTAAAATTGGGTTCGAGATTATCTAAGGTACTGCGTAATCCCACGACTTATCCCTCCTTCTCAATGCGTGCCAAATTGTCACGCAACACCGGCCCGTACTCATATTTGCCAGGGCACACATAAGTACAAAGCGCTAAATCTTCTTCATCTAATTCAAGACAACCCAAGGCCTGAGCCGTCTCTGTGTCGCCA
>DDIE01000053.1 GCA_002338385.1 Proteobacteria bacterium UBA1858 | reverse complement strand
GCTACATTAATGCCATCACAACTGCGAGGTGATATGCAAGTAATTTCAGTTTTTACTCGCTGTTAAATACGCATATAAACGATTCGCAAGCAGAGGGGCTTTGCGGCTATCTAGTGTACCGGCACGTTGACCCTGTTCATTTATGCCGCCTACATCAGAGGTGGCTACATGCTTGAGACTGACCATACTTTGAGCACGACAGTAGTGAGTCCATAGACGGTGCGGAATGATACTTTCGCAGACGAGCTCAAGATCCTTCGCCAAAGTCAGATCAGCATCGATTGAGTAGTCTACAATGCGTTCCATTCTGCCAGTGACATACGCGGTCAGATAGCCATGAAAAAAGATCATCTCTTGTGGCTGACCTAACACTTGACTGTTATTGTGCTGACCCGCCGCAGTGAGCTGACGCTTCACACAATCAATGATATCAGTAAGGGATTGGGATACATCTGACATTGGCTATGGCGAATTGAGTAACGGGAGTGGTCTGAGTGAGACAATAAAAACACTCAAACTTTAAGCAGAATTAGAAGTGATTTTTAGTTTTTACGCAACTCTCTGACCGATACAACCATGAGCACGCACGCCAACACACCGCCCAACCAGAGTGGATGAGGCACTTGTTGGACATACCCTCTAACGTCCATAGTGACATTTGCAGTGTCTGATCCTTGATCATTCAGCGCCGTGACACTGATTGTTGCAACACCCAGCTGTGTTGGAGTTCCTGTAATATGACAGGTACTGCTGTCTGACTTTACAGCTAAGCTCAGCCCCTCCGGAATGCTTCCAGAACTGATAGAACAATCGCTAATCCCCCCACTACCAGAGTTTATAAATTCAAGCACCGTCCATCTGTTTTGATAAATAATAGTATCAGCCAAATCGCTTATCTGTGGAGGTGGAGGGAATGTGAAGGAAAGTGTATCTGGGACATTGGTTTGACCATGATCAAGGCTATAAATATCATCCTCGGGTACATCGCCAACGCCCCAACACGTCACTCCATCCCTATCCAGGGCACAACTATGATAATTACCACTAGAGACGACTTGGGGGTCATTCAGTGTCGTTATTTCGCCTGGCGCTTTGCCATAATCATTATCACCCCAGCAATCAATTCCGTCAGCATCCAGTGCGCAACTATGATCATAAGCGGTACTGACCATAACTGGATTCGTCATATCTCTCCCCAGCGCTGGCGTGCCACCATAGGTAGTGCCTGACCAGCCCCAGCATTGAATTTTTTGACCAACAACTGCACACGAGTTTTTAAAACCTGCACTGATAAATGTCGGGCTATAGGTCTGGTCTGCTGACTGCTCATCATCATCGTATCCCCAGCACTCGACACCTCCACTGTGACTTGCGCAGGTATGCATCATCCCGCTAGCGACCGATGTATAATTCGATATGGCGCTGGGCACATTGGTTTGACCCGAGCTGTTGAGCCCCCAACATTGGAGACTGCCTCCATTATGAATGACGCACGTATGGTAGCCACCTACACTGACTTCAGTGATGTTGATCAGACCGCTGGGAACAGTCGACTCTCCGTAGCTATTTCTACCCCAGCAAGCCAATCCATCATCATGTATTGCGCAGCTATGCCAGTCACCAGCATCAACGGCAGTAGGATTATTGAGCGTCGGGACATCGGTCTGATTGTGGTTATTACGACCCCAACAGGTGACACCATTATCATCGAGTGCGCAGGTATGATATTTACCAGACGATACAGTGAAATTTTCATGCGAATTTGCGTGGGCATGAATGAGCAAATAAGCAATGCAGAACAGCATTTGAATAATGAATTTCATTATTCACTCTAGTAAATGTTTATTAAAGTAGTATTAAATGCAGTGACTTAATCACTATTTATGCTTCGTGTAGGAAGCATAAATAGTATGCATTATTCAGCAATCAGATCCTTTATATTGACTCGCCCAGCGCTTGCCGTGTGGCGTAATCAATTCTTGCCAGCAATAGGTGATTATTTCAACTCATTGAATTTTGCCGCGCGCAGCCAAGATTGCCATCTATCATTTGACGAACTTAGATTTTAACTCTGTAAAATGAATCAAGCTAACAATGATACCGGCAGTAATATTGATAATGTCAAAGATGAAAACAGTGAGATGTGTTTTGTGGGCAAAGAACTCGATCGGCAATACAAATATCAGCGCTATACTGAAGCAAAGTAGAGGAAAGTATAAGGTCTTGCCGAGCGGCTTGAGCTTGAACACCCAATACAAACACAGCACATAAAGAATTGAAAATATTATCACCACGATATCAACTAAATTAGTCGCGCTGTCGCCTGCCGACTGCCCCCCCATAGCAGAATAAATACTTGCCAGAGGCGCCAGTGCTAATGCCACAGCATGCAGGATGACTATTTTTTTCAGAAGTTTTTCCATACGCGCCTCATTTTTCTGGTCAGTCTAATCATACGTTCGCTTGCGCCTAAAGAAAATAACTAGGGCGAACTCATTCGATAGATCTATCCACAGGATGAGATGGTGGCTATGGGTGGACTTGAACCACCGACCCCAGCATTATGAATGCTGTGCTCTAACCAGCTGAGCTA
>DDIE01000043.1:16135-36630 GCA_002338385.1 Proteobacteria bacterium UBA1858 | reverse complement strand
TTTGCTGCCGGTGGAGTTATTCAGCTGGATAATTATAGATCAATGAAGTCCTATGGATGGCCTGGTTTTAAACAGATGCATTTGGCGAGTCAGGACAAGGGCAACCAAGCCTGCGTGAAAGCTTTTGTGCAGTCTATAGAGCAAGGTGAGGAGGCATTGATACCATTTGCCGAGCTGGTCGAGGTCACCGAAATATGTTTCCAAATTGACCAACTGATCCGGTCCTAGAGTCTGCACTTGCCATTGTCAGTATGTCACATTGGAATAGGGTGTCTGGTGGCTCAGTATAGGCATAAAAAATTGCCTCTAGCTATAAAACTTTTTTTAATTATACCGACCTGAAGCGCGCTATGTTAACCAAAGCCTTTCTCGTTATTCGGACGCTTAAATATCTGCGATTCAGGCAGCTCGTTTATTTGTTTATTAGGCGCGTGTTGCCTGCACGTACTACACAGATAGACCATCAAGTCGCGATTAATCCAGAATTCAAGTTAGCAACACCGATCACGACTGAGTCAGGTGACGCTGATAGCCTATGTTTCATTGGCTGTTGTGAAAAAATAGATAGCAAAACAATCGATTGGCATCCACGCACAAAAAGTAAGCTCTGGTGTTTTAATTTGCATTACTTCGATTATTTAAGGGATTGCTCACGCTCGCAAAAAAATAAATTCGAACTCATTGAGAGTTGGCTGACACATTGTCCGCAGCAACCTAGTTGTGCTTGGCATCCATTTACTAACAGTCTTAGAGCAGTGAATTGGATATTTTTTTTCTCTACTCAGGCTGCTCAAGATATAAAAAAAGAATGGTTGCATAGTCTCTTTGAGCAAGTCATTTATATTGAAAAAAATGATGAGCGAGATTTGCTTGCCAATCATTATTTTGAAAATATCAAAACAATGTTATTTGCGGGTATTTTTTTTCAAGGCGACCAAGCACAAAAATGGCGATCTAAAGCACAGAAGTTATTAAGCAAGCAATTGAATGAGCAATTTTTAGCAGATGGGGGACACTTTGAGCGCAGCCCACAATATCATGCTGTGATGTTGGAGAACTGTCTGGATATATATAATTTACTGGCTCACAATCGCGCGCAAGCAAGCCAACCGCTTAGACAGACTGTGCAGGATTACTGCGAGCGTGCTCTCGAGTGGCTTGCTGATATGCACTACGAAAATGATGAGATTGCCTTATTTAATGATAGTGCCAATCATGTGGCGGCGAGCTATCAACAACTGTATGCCTATGCTGCTCGATTATTTCGTTACCAGCAACCGGCTAATATTATCGATACTGGCAGACTCATCCAGCTGGATCACTCCGGTTACTATGGTATCGAATTGACCCATGACAAATTCATAATCGACTGTGGAGAGGTTGAACCCTCATATCAGCCTGGTCATATGCATTGTGATTTCTTGAGTTATGAGTTGATCCTGAGTGGTATCAAAATGATCGTCAATCCGGGTGTGTTTGAATATTCTGCAGGCGCTATGAGGGATTACGTACGTTCTACCGAGGCTCACAATACGATCTCAATCAGTGGTCACCAGCAATCGGAAATCTGGTCTGCTTTTCGGGTGGCGCGACGCGCTAAAAAGCTATTTGCAGAACTTCGACAACAAGACGAGTGGCTTGAATTTTCAGGCGCATTCAGCGGCTTCCCTACACTGCAGGGTGGCGCCCAACATGAACGCAGGGTGAGGCTGCTACGCTGCACAGATCAGCTACAGGAAATGCATGTGCATGACAGTCTATCTTTCCAGGGTGAGCAGCATGTGGCAAACAGAATACATCTGCATCCAGCCGTGCAGGTGGTTGATCTGGGGGCTGGCGAGTTGCAGTGTTGGCATGAAAAACAATTTCTCGCGTGCATAACAATAAGCTCGAACTGTGAATATACAATCGACAGCTCATATTATTGTCCACAATTTGGCCACAAGTTTGAGAATCAGTGCATTGTTATGCGTCAGTCTGGCCAGCAACAAATCAAGATGAATTATTCAATTGTGAAAAATAACTAAGTTATCGGCATGCACATTCTATTCTTATCGCATTACTTCCCGCCAGAGGTGAACGCGCCAGCAACACGTACCTATGAACACTGCAAACACTGGGTGGAGATGGGGCATAGCGTGACTGTTATCTCCTGTGTCCCCAATCACCCGATGGGCCGAGTTTATAGCGGCTTTAAAAATCGGTTTTATCATCAGGAAGAGGTTGCGGGTATCAAAGTGATACGCTTGCTCACCTATGTTACCGCTAATGCCGGATTCTTTAAGCGCACACTCAATTATTTACTATATATGGTAATGACCATCTTGGTCGCGCCTTGGATAGCTAAGACAGATGTCGTTGTGTCAACGTCACCGCAGTTTTTTAATGGCCTGGCAGGGTATTTTGTCGCAGCTATTAAACGTGCGCCCTGGTGTTTGGAGATTCGAGATCTATGGCCAGACTCAATCACTGCTGTGGGTGCCACTCACAATAAGACAATCATAAAGCTACTCGAAGGTTTGGAGCGCTTTGTTTATCGTAAAGCCGATCATATCGTTGCGGTGACTTACTCATTCGAGCAGCATATTATCCGTAAAGGCGCTGATCCATCAGCCATCACAGTGATTCGTAACGGGGTCGATTTTGATGTATTCAAAGTGCAAAAAAAGAATCAACAGTTCGCTCAGCGTTTAGGTCTGGCGAACAAATTTGTTGCCTCGTATGTGGGTACTCATGGTATGGCACATGGTTTAGATGTCATACTCGATGCGGCAGAGCTCTGTCGCCAAGATAATGACTTGGTTTTTCTTATGGTGGGAGATGGTGCCGAAAAGCAGCGTCTGCTGGCAGAGAAAAATAGTCGCAGATTGGATAATCTCATTATGTTAGATCAGCAAGATAAGTCCAAGATGCCCGACATCTGGTCAGTATCGGATTTGAGTCTGGTGCTGCTGAAGAAACAAGATGTGTTCCTGACAGTGATACCCTCCAAGATTTTTGAGTCGATGGCGATGAAGAAACCGATCATTCTTGGTGTGCAGGGTGAGGCGCAAGCGCTGATAGAAGAGGCGCAGGCTGGTATCTGTATCATGCCGCAAGATGCGCACCAGTTAGTGCAGGCAGTACGCCAGCTACAGACTGAACAGGATAACTACCAGAACTGCGCAGAAGCGGGCTATCGTTATGCTAAAACCCATTTTGACCGCAGCTTACTGGCCACTCAGTATGAACAGGTTTTACGTGCCTTGATCGGCTAATATTATCTCGCATGACTTAACTGTAAATATATCGAACATGTCCAACAAAGAAGCGGTAATTATTGATTTATTACTCGACGGTCGAGGTGTTGCTGATCAGGAGGGGAAGAAAGTATTTATCCCCTTTACCATTACTGGCGAACGCGTCAGTTATGAGCCGCGCAAGAAAAACAAAAAATTTGATGAGGCACGCTTACTGGAGGTTATTGAGCCAGCGGCTGAGCGCGTCGCACCTAAATGCGCTTACTTTACTGTCTGTGGTGGTTGCACATCACAACATATTCATCCTCAAGCGCAGCTGCAATTCAAACAGCAAGCAGTGCTTGATACTTTGCAGCGTATTGGCCGGGTGGCAGTGGCAGATGTCGCACCTCCATTATCTGATAAAGTGTGGGGCTATCGACGACGAGCACGCCTGGCAGTCAAATACGTCGCTAAAAAAGGGCGTGTGTTGGTAGGTTTCAGAGAAAAAAATGCACCCTATGTGGCTGACATGCTGACTTGCGAGGTGTTACATCCAGTGATTGCAGATGCCATTCAACCGCTATCCGATTTAATATCAAGTCTGTCAATAAAAGATAAGGTGCCACAAATAGAATGCAGTGTGGCAGAGAATGCCACCTCGATGGTATTTCGTGTGCTGCAAGCGCCCAGTCCTGCTGATCTGGAGGTGTTACAACAATTTGCGCATGACAGGGCGATTAGGGTCTATTTACAAACCAAAGGTTTGGATACGGTTGCGCCACTGAATGGACAATCATTCTCTGAGCCGCTCTACTTTACTATTCCCAATAGCACGCTGCGCATAGAATTTTCTCCGGTTGATTTTATTCAAGTCCATCATGAAATTAATCAACGTATGATCGAGCAGGCAATCGACTGGTTAGCCTTACAGCCTGACGATTGTGTCTTGGATTTGTTTTGTGGTCTTGGCAACTTTACATTACCAATTGCGCGCAAAGTGGCCAGAGTGTTGGGTATTGAAGGCGATCAGAGTCTGGTCGCTCGAGCACAGCATAATGCTGCAATTAATCATCTAGATCAGCTCGAGTTTCGTACTGTTGACCTATTTAAACTCGAGCATACAGCCAGTCCGGAACAGGACTGGTTGCAACAACACTGGGATGCTGTAGTGATTGATCCGCCGCGAGCAGGGGCACATGAAGTTATTGAGAAGTTAATAGCAATTGAACCTGACAAAATACTCTATGTGTCGTGTCATCCTGCGACCTTAGCGCGCGATGCTGACATCTTGGTCAATCAATTAGGCTATCAATGCACGCGTGTTGGCGTGATGGATATGTTTCCGCAAACCGGCCACGTGGAAACGATGGCCTTGTTCACAAAGCCATCGTAAGGACATGCTGGTTATTTATTGGCGCGGATACGTCTGTCGAATTTGATCTGCAGTAAATTAGCGCGCGGTTCGATATCGTTATCGACAATGGTACTGGGCGCTGAACGAAAAAGTTCGTTACGCGGGCGTGCCTGTGGATCTGTCTGTTGCTGGCATTCTGTCATGGCCGTATTGGCAGGATTATTGGTAAAGCTTGGACAGGGATTTAAGCCGGGCAAAAATCTGGTTTCGTACTGCGTATAACTGGAGTGAGTAGGTTCTGAGGTCTTTTCTAGCACTTTACCTTCAGCAGCCAAAAAATTAGCATTCATATCCGGTTCCGCAGCGATTGCCGCCGCCGCGAGGAAAAGATTCAGCACCAGCAGTGAGCTGCGATAGCGTGCAATTTGTTTGACTATCAACATCATGTCTCTCCGCACAGTTATCAATACAAAATATACTACTCCCGACCTGTTAAAATAGCTAGAATAGCCAGACGGCGCCCATTATGCTCTGGCATAGGTACAGGGTGATGAGCTAAACTGCTTTTTTATCATACGCTTAGCACAATAAGATCATATTTTGGTGTAATTCTATTGTGCCGTTCTGCACTTTAAACTCTCTGAGGATCGCACCTCACCATGCAAACATGTACTCAAATTACTTGACAGGTTAGGGATCAGTTATGCCTATTTATGAATATCAATGTGAACAATGTGGTTACCGACACGAAGCATTACAGAAAATGGCCGATGCTCCACTGACAACATGTCCCTCATGCAATGCGGAGGCATTGAAGAAGGTCGTGTCTGCAGCCGGATTTAGACTCAGTGGCAATGGCTGGTATGAAACCGATTTCAAATCGAGTAAGCAAAAGAATCTTACCCAAAGCGACCACGGCTCTGGTAAGAGCTCTGGTAGTCAAGAATAACAACCCACGCTGAAGGTCATGTTTCGTCGTTATCTCGTCGCAGGTTTATTGGTATGGGTGCCGCTGGGTATCACTGTGCTGGTCATCAAGTTCCTGCTCGATTTAATGGATCGACTTTTACTCTTGCTGCCCGTTGAGTGGCGTCCTGAAACTCTGCTAGGTTTTACTATTCCAGGCTTTGGGCTGATTTTGGCGATTATAATATTGATCCTGACGGGGGTCATTGGCGCTAATTTGATTGGGCGAAGTTTTTTGAAAGGATGGGAATCGTTGCTGGAACGGATTCCTCTGGTCCGAACCGTCTACTCATCAGTCAAACAAATCCTCTCCAACATCCTATCCACAGGCAGTCATTCGTTTCGCAAAGTACTGCTGATCGAATATCCGCGCAAGGGAATTTGGACCCTATGTTTTCAAACTGGCTCTGCAGCCAGGGAGATTCAATCCCAAATGGAGCAGGATTCGATTGTTGTATTCGTACCGACGACACCAAATCCTACTTCGGGGTTCATTATTGTGGTGCCCAAAGAAGATACTAAGGAATTGGATATGGATATTGAAACAGCGCTCAAACTGGTCATGTCATTAGGCATAGTCGCGAATACAGATGATCACTCAAAAGTTGATTCAAGAACAACGACTCCGTAATATCCCACACCTTGTCCAGTTGGACACCACTGAAAAACAACACTGTCAGGAAAATAACTATGCGTAGCCAATACTGTGGAGAAGTTACTCAACAACATCTCGACCAAACAGTAACCTTATGTGGATGGGTGAATCGCCGTCGCGACCATGGTGGCGTGATATTCGTTGATCTACGCGATCGTGCCGGTCTGGTGCAAGTGGTATTTGATCCAGATCGGGAACAGATATTCCAGCTTGCAGAGCAAATTAGAAATGAATATGTGTTGCAGGTAGAGGGCCGTGTGCGGCTGCGTCCCGAGGGTACTGAAAATGCTGATCTCACCACTGGTGTGGTAGAAGTATTAGCTACCGGTTTGACCGTCCTCAATGCAGCGGAAACGCCACCCTTCCAGTTGGACGATGAAGATGTCAACGAGGAGGCGCGCCTGAGATATCGCTATATCGATCTGCGTCGCAGCGTCATGCAAGATAATATGCGGATGCGTGTCAAGGTGGTGTCAGCCTTGCGTCAATATTTGGACGCACAGGGGTTTATGGATATCGAAACGCCGATGTTGACCAAGGCTACTCCTGAGGGTGCACGCGATTATCTCGTGCCCAGCCGTACCCATGAGGGTGCTTTTTTTGCCTTGCCTCAGTCGCCGCAGATTTTCAAACAATTACTCATGATGAGTGGCTTTGACCGCTACTATCAGGTGGTACGTTGCTTTCGTGACGAGGACTTGCGGGCTGACCGCCAGCCAGAATTCACGCAGTTGGATATTGAAACATCATTCATGGGTGAGCAGGACATTATGCCTATGATGGAAGCCATGATTAGACAGACGTTTAAGGATACTCTGGGTGTCGAGCTGCCTGATCCTTTCCCACGCATGGCATATGCTGAGGCGATGCAGCGCTATGGCTCGGATAAACCCGACCTAAGAATAGCACTGGAATTGGTCGATATCACCGATCTGATGAGTGCTGTCGAATTCAAAGTATTCAGCGGGCCGGCCAATGACGCCAAGGGCCGCGTAGCCGTATTGAAGTTGCCACAGGGTAGTGCACTGACCCGAAAAGAAATTGATGACTACACCAAGTTTGTCGCTAACTATGGTGCCAAAGGACTTGCGTATATCAAAATTAATGCGCTCGCCAAAGGACGCGATGGCCTGCAAAGTCCTATTCTTAAATTCTTGCCTGACGATGTGGTGACTCAGATCATGCAGCGTACTCAAGTAGAGGATGGAGATTTATTATTCTTTGGGGCGGACAAGGCGAGTGTGGTAAACGATGCCTTGGGTGCCTTGCGCGTTAAACTAGGTATCGATCAAGATTTGTTACAGGCGGAGTGGGCACCGCTGTGGGTGGTTGATTTCCCGATGTTTGAATGGGATGAAAAAGACAGCCGTTGGAATGCACTGCATCATCCGTTTACTGCGCCAAATTTTGATCAGGCACAACAGCTGCTCGAGCAGCCTGGCGAGAGCTTATCGCAAGCGTATGACATGGTACTGAATGGTACAGAGGTGGGAGGTGGCTCAGTGCGTATCCATCGTCAGGATATGCAAAAAGCGGTGTTTGAGGTCCTAAACATTTCTCAACAAGAGGCTGAGGACAAATTTGGATTCTTACTCAATGCGCTCAAGTATGGTTGCCCACCCCATGCGGGTATTGCCTTTGGGCTGGATCGACTGATTATGTTGATGACTGGCAGTGACTCTATCCGAGACGTGATGGCCTTCCCAAAAACTCAAACTGCAATGTGTCCATTAACGGACGCACCTGCTGCAGTGAGTGAACGCCAACTTAAAGAACTCAGCTTACGCTTACGGGCCAAAGCCAAACAGTCAGCTTAAGTGATTATTGCTGGCGCTTACTCAGGGCCCATTGGTATTGGGCAGAGTCTGGGAACTGATTCTGCAACATACTCAAATAATTATCTGCCAGGGCCTGATTGTTATTCAGACGACTGATTTGGATGCCTAGCTTGAGTGTTTCCGGGGTATGGCTGTTTTCGCGCGCATAGCGGAGTAAGTAGTCGAGTGCTTGCTCACCGAGTTGGTATCTGTAATTTATTTTAGCCAGTTGAAACAGAGCGATTTGATTGTCTGCTTGCACACTTAATGCGCGGATAAAGTATTCTGCTGCAGCCGATGTATCTGGGATACGCATGGCACATAGGCCAGCATTAGTATAAGCAATCTCCTGATTTGGGTTGCTGTGATTTGCCGCTGCGCTGAGGAATAGTTCTATGGCTGAGGATTTATCTCCGCTATCGCACAGATAATTAGCATAATTATTGAGCGTAGAATAATCTTCAGGAGCTGATGCCAGCGCGGTATTGAAGTGTAATACGGCTAAATCATGCTCACGCATGCGGCCATATATCAGGCCTGCCACATTATTCGCAGCCACGTGTTGGGGGTCATTAATCAGGGCCCGCTCAATGGTGCTCCTAGCCAGCGGAAGTGCATCGCGTTGAGCATATGCAAGACTATTGGCGACAAGTGCATTAATATCTTCCTGAGGAGTCTGTACCTCTGATCGAATGGGCTGTGAGTTGCACGCAAACAGATAACTCGCCAGTAACAATATCAGGCTATATTTGGCATACATAGGCATATAAACGGCTTCAGAATCAATTTTAGATACGGGTAATGATGACACAACTCAGGCAAGAAAATAAAAATTATAAGCGACCAGAATCCGTTTTAATCGTGATTTATAGTCTCACTGGTCATGTTCTAATGTTACATCGAGCGTTTCCTGAGGATTTCTGGCAGTCAGTAACAGGCAGTCTGGAGTGGGAAGAAACAGTTGAGCATGCCGCCCGACGGGAACTCAAAGAAGAGACAGGGTTAGACGGCGACACGCTGGTGAATTGTAATTTCAGCCAGAATTTTGAGATTTATTCCATCTGGCGTGATCGTTATCCGCCCAACACAATCCATAATAAAGAACATGTTTTTCTGTTGGCCTTGGACACTTGCCAAGCGGTCGCTTTAGATCCACGCGAGCACACCGAGTATCGCTGGGTAGCACGTGAGGAGGCGATTCAGCTGGCGACATCACACACCAATGCCGAAGCGATCCAACGCTGGGTGCCTGCAGCCTGATAAATTGCGCCTGTGTGGCGTAAGCGCTATAACGCCGCACGAACATAGTGTTAAAATAATCACCCTGATCATTAATGAAGTCTATCAATCATGGCAGGACACAGTAAATGGGCGAATATCCAGCATCGGAAGAAAGCCCAAGATGCCAAACGAGGCAAAATATTCACTAAACTGATCCGCGAGATAACCGTCGCCGCACGCATGGGCGGCTCCGATCTGAGCTCGAACCCACGTTTGCGCCTAGCAGTGGATAAAGGCTTGGGCGCCAATATGAACAAAGATACGATTGATCGGGCAATCAAGCGCGGTGCCGGTGAACTGGAAGGGATGGAGTATGAGGAAATCCGCTACGAGGGGTATGCTCCGGGCGGCACTGCCATCTTGGTTGACTGTCTGACGGACAATCGTAATCGCACAGTATCGGATGTGCGTCACGCATTCACCAAGGCGGGTGGTAATCTTGGTACCAGTGGCTCGGTGGCCTATATGTTCAATAAGCAGGGTGTGTTGAGCTACCAGGCTGGTGCGGATGAAGATCGGCTGATGGAAGTTGCACTTGAGTCTGGCGCTGACGATATTGTCAATAATGAGGATGGTTCGGTCGATGTTATCTGTTCGCCAGAGCTATTTTTAAGTGTCAAACAGGCACTGGAACAGGCAAGTCTTAGTGCTGACCTGGCCGAGGTAGCAATGCGGCCCAGTACTCTGGCCGCAGTCGATACCAAAGATGCAGAAAAAATCATCCGTCTGATTGATGTCTTGGAGGAGTTGGATGACGTTCAGGAAGTCTATTCAAATGCAGACTTCCCAGATGAAGCACTGGAGAATTTAAGTTAAGTCAGAATACACGCGCATACTAGGCATAGATCCCGGTTCGGTAAGAACTGGCTTCGCGCTAATAGAGAGTAACGGTCAGCAGAGCCGTCACTTACATAGTGGCTATCTCAAGCTTGATAGCACTAGTCTGGCACAAAAATTGGGCCAGATATTCACCCGCATTAGCCATTTGATTACTGAGTATCAACCGCAAGAAATGGCCATCGAGCAAGTCTTCATGTCCAAAAATGCCAGTGCAGCATTGAAGCTAGGTCAAGCCAGGGGTGCGGCCATCACGGCCTGCGTGAATGCGGGTGTGCCGGTGTATGAATATAGTGCCAAAGCCGTTAAACAAGCCACAGTCGGTTACGGTGCAGCGAGTAAGGATCAGATTCAACACATGGTGCTGAGAATTTTGAACATGCGCAAACAATTACAAGAAGACGAAGCAGATGCGATTGCTATTGCACTGTGTCATGCTCACACTGGTCTGAACAATGCACGCCAGCACGCCTAGAGATTAGTTATGATCGGACGTTTGCGAGGAATATTATTATCCAAACAAGCACCAGCTTTGATGCTTGAGGTGGCAGGTGTGGGTTATGAGCTTGAGGCACCCATGTCGACGTTTTATGAGTTACCCGAGTGTGGCCAGGAAGTGACTTTATTCACCCATTTCAGTGTCCGCGAAGACGCGCAAACGCTGTATGGATTTCACTCTACCGCCGATCGAACCCTATTTCGCACCCTGCTGAAAGTCAATGGTGTGGGCGCCAGGATGGCACTCACTATCCTCTCAGGCATGGATGCGCATGGTTTCAAACAGTGTATTCAGCTGGCAGATACTGAGGCTTTGGTTAAACTGCCAGGGGTAGGTAAAAAGACCGCGGAGCGGCTGGTGGTAGAACTGCGCGATCGTCTGGCTGGCGATCAAACTTCAGCAGGAAGTGCAACCATGGCTGCAGCAGCAGGGCCCGATCATGCGCTCGACGAGGCCATCTCGGCATTGATAGCACTGGGTTATAAATCAACAGACGCAATCAAAATGGTCAAAAATGTGCAAGATCAGGCGCAACGCTGCGAAGATTTAATTCGTTTGGCATTAAAAACTAGCCTTAGCTGATCACATTCACCCATGACCACAGAAAGACTCATTGAAGGACAGACTATGGATGGTGAAGAGAGCGCTATTGAGCGCGCTATCCGACCTAAACGTTTGGCCGATTATACTGGTCAGATCACAGTCTGTGAGCAAATGGAAATCTTTATCACCGCGGCACGTGAGCGCCAGGAAGCACTCGACCATGTATTGATTTTTGGTCCTCCCGGTTTAGGTAAGACCACCTTATCTCACATTATTGCCAATGAGCTATCTGTCAATATGCGCCAGACATCGGGGCCAGTGCTGGAGAAAGCGGGCGATTTGGCCGCAATCCTGACCAATTTAGAAGAGCATGATGTGTTATTTGTGGACGAGATTCATCGTCTCAGTCCAGTCGTGGAAGAAATACTATATCCTGCTATGGAGGACTTTCAGCTGGATATTGTTATTGGCGAGGGTCCCAGCGCGCGCTCAATCAAACTTGATTTGCCACCGTTTACCCTAGTGGGCGCAACCACACGTGCCGGGCTACTCACCTCACCACTGCGCGATCGTTTCGGCATCGTCCAACGTTTGGAGTTTTATACTCATCAGGAACTGAGTACTATCGTGACGCGCTCAGCGAGTATTTTAGAGGTTCAATTAGACCCTGAGGGCAGTTTGGAAATTGCCAAACGCGCGCGCGGTACTCCGCGGATTGCTAATCGTCTCCTGCGCCGTGTGAGAGACTATGCGCAGGTCAAAGCTGACGGAATAATCACTAAAGAAATCGCTGATCGGGCACTGGATATGCTGAGCGTCGATCACCATGGCTTTGACCAGATGGACAGACGTGTACTGCTCGCCGTAATCGAGAAATTTGATGGTGGTCCAGTGGGTTTGGATAGTTTGTCTGCCGCGGTCGGGGAAGAGCGTGGCACTATTGAGGATGTGATTGAGCCTTTTCTGATCCTCAATGGCTTTCTGATGCGCACACCCCGTGGTCGTGTCGCCACCATGAACTGCTATCGCCACTTTGGCTTGCCTATTCCGCAACAACTCCAGCAACCTGTTAGCGACAGTGATCTATTTGGAGACTAAACAATGACGCCGTTTCAATGGCCAGTGCGGGTGTACTATGAAGATACTGATGCCGGAGGAGTTGTTTATTACGCTCACTATCTTAAATTTCTCGAGCGCGCCAGAACCGAATGGTTGCGTGCGATGGGTTTCGAGCAACACTTGATCCGGCAACAACAGGGTGTGCTGTTTGGCGTGCGCGCAGTCACTATTGAATACAAAAAACCTGCGCGGCTGGACGATCAGCTGAGTGTCGGCGTGGACGTAACGGAGCTCCGCAAAGCAAGTATCAGTTTGGATCAAGTCATCACAAATAATATGGGTGAATTAATTGTGATGGCGCACGTCAATATAGTATGTTTGCATAGTGACTCGTTCACACCCAGTCCAGTCCCTGAAACTATCGTCGAGGCAGTAAAAAAATGCATATAGATATGAGTATTTATCGTCTGGTTGCAGATGCGAGCTTGTTAGTTCAGATAGTGATGCTGATACTGATACTTGCCTCATTAATATCTTGGACCATGATTATTAGTAAAGCCCGCGTGATCAAGCAGGCTAATAAACAAGCGCATGCCTTTGAGGATCGTTTCTGGTCAGGCGCAGACTTGCCTTCTTTGTATGAAAAAACCAGTGCCAAACGCAACCTGTCAGGCATGGAGCATATGTTTGTAGCTGGATTTAAAGAATATATACGCCTGCATAAAACGCGCAGGGTGACGGCTTTGTCCATTAGCGATACGTCACTGCGCTCTATGAAGGTGGCCTTATCCAGAGAAGTGGATTTTCTAGAAAATCATTTATCATTTTTAGCGACAGTGGGGTCCACCAGTCCGTATATTGGTTTATTCGGCACGGTGTGGGGGATAATGAATTCGTTTCGTGCTTTGAGTGACGCGCAACAGGCCACTCTCGCGGCGGTAGCCCCAGGTATAGCGGAGGCATTAATTGCTACCGCCATGGGACTGCTAGCGGCGATCCCTGCGGTGATTGCCTACAATCGTTATTCCCATCAGACGGATCGTTTAATCACACGCTACGATAATTTTGTCGAAGAATTCACGGCCTTGTTACAACGTCAGGCTATCATCCGAGAAGGTGAACAAGCCGACCCCGAAGATGTAACCGCAATCAAGGCCGATTGATGTCTTATCAAAGCATGTCTCGTCGACGTAAGCCGATGTCGCAAATCAATGTAGTGCCCTACATTGATGTCATGCTCGTGCTGTTAGTCATATTTATGGTTACTGCACCGATGTTCAATCAGGGCGTACAAGTGGACTTGCCGCAAGCGCCATCCGAGCCAATCAAGGAATTCATGCAGCAACAGGAGCCTCTAATTGTCTCAGTGGATGCACTAGGCAAAATCTATATCAACAAATCTGCGTCCCCCAACAAGGCGCTGACAGGCGACGAGTTCAGGCAAGCAATCATACAAGTGCTGGCAAATAGCGAACAAAAGCAAGCCTACGTAAAGGGTAACCATGATCTTAATTATGGCAGTGTTGTTGAAGTCATGGTGATCTTGCAACAAGCAGGTGTACCGTCGGTTGGGTTAATCACTCAGCCAGAGCGTGATCAGTAAGCCTCAATGCCACAGCAAAAACAGTTTCCAACTGGCCCCATATTTATCGCTCTGATAATTCATATCTTCGTCATCGCACTATTGCTGATCAGTTTTCAATTGCCTGCCAAAACCTTTCAAGCGGCATATGATCCAATCAATATTGTCCAGGCGCAGTTAGTCGACGGTGCGGCCATCGCAGCCGAAAAAAAACGTATTGCCGACGAGCAGGCAGCACTGGAACGTCAACGTCGGCAACTGGCGCTACAAAAAAAACGTGCTGAAGAAGAAAAGCGCCGCCAGCAGCTGGCGGCAAAAAAGCGCCTCGAGCAACAACGCTTAGCCGCCATAGAAAAAGCTCAGCAAGAGCAAAAAAAAGCCGAACAAGCTAGACTCAGGGCAGAGCAGGCCAGGAAAGAGGCAGAGCAAGCAAAACGTTTGGCGCAGCAACAAGCTGAGTTGGAACGTAAGCGCGCTGAGGAAAATGAAAGAAAACTGGCCGCCGCATTAAAGCAACAGGAAGAGGCTAAGAAAAAAGCTGAACTGGCAGCGGAACAAAAGCGCCTAGACGCAATCTTAGCTGAGGAAGAAGCAGAAATACGTGCGGCAGAGGAAGCGGCCAGACGCGCCGCCAGACAACGCCAGTTGGATACTATGTTGGTGCAGTATATTGGTGCCATTACCAACAAAATACAGAGCCGTTGGCGCCAGCCCTCCGGCATGGAAACTGGTCAGGTTTATTGTATAGTGTATGTGGAACAGTCGGTAGGCGGGTACATTCAGAAGGTCAGTGTACAAAAGTGTCAGGGCGGCGATGAGCAGCTCAGAATATCTGTCGAAGAAGCTGTTTGGAAATCTGATCCTCTGCCTACACCACCTGACGATGAGCTATTTCAGCGCCAACTAAAAATAACTTTCGAGCCAAAATGAAAAAAATTCAGCGAGTGGTATTCTTGATCTGCATCTGTGCTACGAATGCGAGTCATGCTCTGCTCGAGATAGAAATCAATGAAGGTGTGGAATCAGCCATGCCGATCGCAATATTAGCGGTGCAAAGTGACCTTCAGGAACAAGCGGCATTACTCGAGAGTGTGGTGTATTCCAATCTGTATCGCAGTGGCATGTTCTCCTTATTGGATAAAAAACAGCATCCACAGATTGAAGTGACGGGCAGTACTGTTAACTACGATGTGTGGCGTAATATGAGTATCGAAGGCCTGATCAGCATGCGCTTACAGGAGCAGGCCGATGAGCAGGTTAAATTAGAAATTGAATTGTTCGATTTAGTGCGCAAACGGCGTGCCATGGGTCGTTCTATAGTGTTTAAAAAAGCGGCATTACGCCGAGTGGCCCACAAAATTTCGGATGTGATTTTTCAGCAATTCACTGGCCAGCCGGGTGCGTTTAGTACCCGTATTGCTTACATCAGTGAGACGCTTGATAGCCAACAGCAAAAGAATTATCAGCTGCTGATTGCAGATTCAGACGGCTATAATCCAACCGCGGTGTACACTTCGGGCAAACAACTGATGTCACCGGCATGGTCACCCAATGGACAACAATTAGCTTATGTATCTTTTGAGAATGAGCGCACCGAAATTTTTCTGCAAGAGATTGTATCCGGCAAACGTGAAAAGATCTCCGCTCAGCCAGGAATCAATAGTGCCCCGGCATGGTCACCCAGTGGTGACTATCTGGCCCTGACGTTATCATTTGGTGGCAATCCTGATATCTATATCATGGACGCACGCACACGAAAATTACGTCAGTTAACCAAACATTATGAGATCGATACGGAACCCGCATGGACCCCGGATGGGCGCTATATAATATTCACTTCAAACCGATCAGGCTCGCCGCAGGTCTATCGCATTTCAGCCAGTGGCGGAGAGCCTGTCAGGATTACCTTCACGGGTAATTATAACGCGGCACCCACCGTCTCACCCAACGGCGAAAGCATCGCTATGGTGCATAACAGTGGTGAGGGTTATCGTATTGCTTTAACCGATATTAATGGCAATCAATTTCGACTGATTACCGATGGCGTATTAGATGAAGCACCCAGTTTCGCCCCTAACGGGAGTATGATCATATATTCCACGCGGCACAAAAAAGGCATTGTGTTATCCGCGGTGAGTATCGATGGTCGCGTTAAACAGCGTCTGAGATTACAACGAGGCAAAGTACGCGAGCCGGCATGGTCACCTTTTAGATAAAACCATAGGCTATCGTATCTGGTGCTATGCACCTGATAACTAGCACAAAAGGGAAAAATTATGTTCAATATAAAAAGTGTACTCATTATTATTCTGACACTACTTGTGAGCTTTGGCTGTGCGTCCAAGCAGGTCAAACCGGCTGCCGAAACAGCCAGCGCTGAGGCTGCTTCCGCCACGTCAGTCAGCGTTGAAGATGCAGCCAGTGGTGTTTCTACAGGGTTAGACGACAGCGCGGATGTTATTCTAGATGCGTTGGATGATCCGGCCAGCGACTTGTTCGTGCGGACCATTTACTTCGATTATGACAGTGCCAACATTCGTGATGACTCAATTATTATTGTGCGCGAGCATGGTAAATATTTATCGGCTAACGCGCAGCGCATGATCCGTCTCGAGGGACATGCGGATGAGCGCGGCACGCGCGAATATAATCTGGCTCTGGGTGAGCAGCGAGCCAAGAGTGTGCGCGAAATCATGCTTATTGAAGGAGCTCAATCTGAACAAATTGAAATCGTCAGCTTCGGTGAGGAACGGCCGGTGGTGGATGGTGATGATGAGGCTGCTTTGCAATTAAATCGTCGTGTTGAAGTGGTCTATTAAGCTGGGGATGGGATGATGATTAGATATGTTGGCTTGTGTTGTGTGTTGCTGGTGATGTGCCAGTCAGCTTTTGCCGCCCCCAAAGCAACCCGGGAAGAACATCAACTGCTTATGCAGCAGGTTGCACAGCTGGAGCAGCGACTGGCCGAAATTAATCAGCAAACTGCATCTAAACAGGCGCTCATTACGCTCAAGATGGAGCTCAACATTATGCGTGAGGAGTTACAGGCGCTACGCTCTGAAAATGAGCGCTTGCGTTATGAAATCAACACTATGCAGAATCAGCACCGCGAAGCAATCATAGCCATTGATCGGCGGCTGCAAGAGGCACCCAGTGATCCGTTAGCTAATTTTGAGCAATTCTCAGAGCAGCTGGATGACGAAATCAATGCTGTCGCAACAGAGGCTGGTACTGCTGAAGCAGCTGCCGAAACAACTGATACGGAACAAGCGACGCAGCTGGCCGCCACTTCACAGCCTAGCGAACCGGTGGACAACAAGCTCGCATTAGCGGCTTATCGAGATGCTTTTATGTTGCTTAAACAGCGCCAGCATGCGGAGGCTATTATCTCTTTTCAGGCATTTTTAGAGAATTATCCCGCCACAAAATATTCGGCTAACGCCCAATATTGGCTGGGTGAGGCCAACTATGTAGCAAAAAATTATCAGCAGGCACTAATTGAGTTTGAGAAAGTACTGCAACGCTATCCCGCCAGCAGCAAAATTCCTGATGCACGTTTAAAAATGGGTTATACCCAGTATGAGCTTGAACAATGGCCAGAAGCTCGGGCAACACTGGGCCGGCTGCGTGCACAATTACCTGATTCCAAAGTTGCGGGCTTAGCTCAGCAACGTCTGGAACGGATGGATCGAGAGGGGCATTAAAGGTCCTACCACCGATTCGTTTGGCTCATCAGCCGCACAATCAAAGACTTAAACTATGAGTGAGCCATCCCTTCGTATCACGGAAATCTTCTATTCGCTGCAGGGGGAAGCCCTCAAAGTGGGCTGCCCGACGGTATTCGTGCGCCTGACGGGTTGTCCGCTGCGGTGCCAATATTGCGATACTGAGTATGCTTTCAGTGGTGGTGATTGGATGACCATGACAGCCATACTCGCGGCTGTGGATCAATACAACACCAACTATGTCACGGTCACCGGTGGCGAACCTCTGGCGCAGCCAAATTGTCTGCCCTTGTTGACCAAGCTGTGTGACGATGGCTACCAAGTATCCTTAGAAACCAGCGGTGTACTTGATATCAGCCAGGTGGATGCGCGGGTAGTTAAGGTGATGGATATCAAGACTCCAGCCTCACATGAGCAAGATAAAAATCGATGGGCTAATCTGCAATACATAGGTGCTCAGGACCAGCTTAAATTTGTTATTTGTGATCGCGCTGACTATCTCTGGAGTTGTCAATGTGTCCAGCGTCATGGCTTAGATAAGCAATGTGAGGTGTTATTCTCACCCAGCAATGAGCAGCTTAACGCTCAGCAGCTGGCGGATTGGATACTGCAGGATCAGCTAGCCGTGCGTTTTCAAATACAGCTGCATAAGTACCTGTGGGGTAATCAAAAGGGGAAATAACATTGTCAGCAAAAAAAGCCATTGTGCTGTTATCCGGTGGCCTCGATTCCACCACGGTGTTAGCCATAGCCAGACAACAAGGTTATGCCTGCTATGCACTCAGTTTTCGCTACGGCCAGCGCCACTCAGCTGAGTTGGATGCTGCCTGTAAAATCGGCCAAACGATGCAGGTCATTCAACATCGTATATTCGATTTAGATTTAACGCTGTTTGATAGTTCAGCATTGACCAATTGCCGCATCCAAGTCCCTCTGGTGGAATCGACGGGTATTCCTGTCACTTATGTTCCCGCTAGAAATACAATATTTCTATCAATTGCTTTGGGTTGGGCCGAGGTGATCGCTGCCGAGGCGGTCTTTATTGGTGTCAATGCAGTGGATTATTCGGGCTATCCCGACTGCCGTCCAGAGTTTATAAATGCCTACCAAGCGATGGCTGATCTGGCCACCCAACAGGGGGTTGAGGGGCATGGAATTGCACTTAAAACCCCCCTTATCGATGCCACCAAGGCAGACATTATTCGCCTCGGTGCCGAGTTAGGCATTGACTATGCTCAGACGATCTCTTGCTATCAGGCAGATGCATCCGGATTAGCCTGTGGTCAGTGTGATTCATGCCGCTTACGCGCAGCCGGGTTTAAACAAGCAGGGCTGAAAGACCCCACCCTGTACAGATCGGCCAGTTGAGGGGTTACATTAGTTTAAAATAATATGCTAATATTATGGACATGAACTCATACGGCCAGCTTGAGACTTCGCCGTATTAGTCCAGAGCGCAACTAGCAACACGACACACGCATGGTGTAAGCGGGCAGTGGATTGGTTGCCAACAGAGTAAGTTTAAGGATGATCACATTGACAGGGACGTCAATTTTATAGATTTATTTCACTCCTCACTTCTAACTATCAACGGTGCTGTTATAATCAGGCTCCGGGATAAAACAACAAAAACTCCATGGCTGATCTCTCAAATATACAACTCATCTCACTCTTAGGTTTTTCTCTAGCAATCATCTTTGGTTTCGTCGCCGCTAAAACAAATTTCTGCACCATGGGAGCCGTCAGTGACCTAGTCAATATAGGTTCTAAAGGCCGTCTGGGTGCGTGGTTCTTTGCCGCAGGTGTCGCTATCTTAGGGGCGCAGTATTTATCGTTACAGGGAATGGTACCGCTGGCAGACACGATGTACTTGTCCACTAATTTCGCCTTGGCGGGATACATTGTTGGTGGCTTCCTGTTCGGTATCGGCATGACCCTGGGTGCGGGTTGCGGGCAGCGAAATTTAGTTCGAGTAGGGGGAGGTAATCTCAAATCAGTGGTAGTGGTCATTATCATGGGCATTACAGCGTATATGACGATGCGCGGACTGTTCGCCCTCGTTCGTATCAATGTGATTGAGCAAAGCAATATCAACCTTGCCGACTTGGGGATGCAAAGCCAAAGTCTGTCTCAGTTGGTCAGCGCGCTGTTGGGCTTTGAAGATGGCTACGCATTACAATTGATTATGGCCCTCCTAGTTGGCCTAGGATTGGTGTTATATGCTGTCAAACAGGAAGAATTCCGGACCAGTCTGGACAACATACTTGCCGGCGTAGTGATCGGACTGAGTGTGGTTGCAGCGTGGTATATCACTGGAGTGGTCGGCTATGACGACTTTGATCCTGTCACGCCACAGGGCTTAACCTTCGTTGGGCCGACCGGTAACACAGTCAGTTATTTGATGACCTTTACCGGTGCGCAGATCAACTTCGGTATTGCCGTCACCTTGGGCATGATCATTGGGTCATTCTTATACGCTATTTTGTCGGGTAATTTCCGGGTCGAAACCTTCAATAGCCGTTCCGAGATGCAGGCGCAGATGGTCGGTGCAGTACTGATGGGATTCGGTGGCGTAATATCCTTCGGTTGCACTATCGGCCAGGGTGTTAGTGGGTTGTCAACCTTGGCACTGGGCTCTTTTATCACGCTATCGATGATCTTTTTTGGCAGTGCTCTGACCATGAAAATACAATACCAAATGATGGATGAAGAGCCTTTCATGAAAGCCTTATCTATCAGTCTGGCAGAAATACTCAATCCGTTTAAAAAAGCCGAATAATCCACTAAATAATTTGCCTGTGGGGACTGTGCAAGTCTCCGCTTATCAGTATAATGTGCCACCCGCAACGGGTACGTCACACCATCCCTTTCCTAAGCGCCTGATGTATCAGTGTTGGCTTGTGAATATGGGCCGTTAGCTCAGTTGGTAGAGCAGTTGGCTTTTAACCAATTGGTC
>DDIE01000043.1:458-15848 GCA_002338385.1 Proteobacteria bacterium UBA1858 | reverse complement strand
AGAGCAGTTGGCTTTTAACCAATTTGTCGTGCGTTCGAGTCGCACACGGCCCACCATTATCGAATCCTACTAGCCCCAATCCCGCGCGCGGAATGATCCGCTCTCGACTTCTGCTGAGCTAATTATTACGCAATATCAAAAATATAGTATTAACTACTGATTTATTTCGCATTTTTTCTCAATATATTGCCTCCAAACTATGATAATTGTTACAAAATGTAACAAATTAGCGTTGCTTCACCCGCAGCTGCACGGACCAATAGCTTGCTTAGGTTTGTACATTATCTGCCAGCAACACATATAAATAATTAACCGATTCAGAATTTCAATTCACATCAGGAGAAAGTATATGCGCTCTATTAGCTACCTAATGGCCGTTATCGCACTAAGTTTTACTACCCATGCCAGTGCTGAGGACTTAACCACAGACGCGGCTGTCATGAGTATGAGTATTCCATTGTATGCATCCATAAGTAAGCTCGATGACTTTAGTTTAACTTCAACAGATTCAGTCAATTACTCAGGATCTGATAATTATTCGCTAGTCACCAACGGACAAGTGCGTGTGACCGCGACATACACCAATTTGGTCAATGGCTCTACCAGCGTGACACCGACAGTAAGTTTAGACGGGGGTGGCACAACCTTTGATACCGCGGTGGACTCTTCTCACAATAATGCTCTGCATGTTCTGTCAGCATCCGCAGTCATCAGTGACCCTACCACAGCAGGTGGTAACTACGTTGGCACGATTACTCTCACTGTCAGCAGTATATAATGCGCCTAGCAGCTCTCTGCTGTGGTCTTTTTATTTTTATTGCGAGCATCTGCTGGGCAGATGCTCGGGCTGGAGAATATCGCGTCTGGCCGATGCTGATTAATATTGAGGCAGAGCCTGGCAACAGCTATCCATTTCAATTTAATGTCTTGGCGGTAAAATCTGGCACCATCCGTGTCTATCTCAATGAGGTTGAGCAACTCGCAACTGGACATGTTCAGTTCATACCAACAGAAAAATCGCAGCATCTGACTTTGACACAAACCAAAGCCAGCTTAGATGATGGTGAGACCTACATTGTGCACGGGGCAGTGACAGTACCCCGCAAAGCGTCAGGGTCGCGTCTGTACGCTCTGTTAATCGAGGACGATGACCCGCGTAAAAATACGGGCATGCAGATTAAGGTGCGCTATGCCGTGGTGATTGACGTGGCCATCAAGGGACGCAAAAGCCGAGTCAAAACCAGACTATCTAATCTTGAAGTCATCGATGGCACGATCAGTGCCTGGTTTGAAAATCTGTCTGACAAGAAGGCCATGCTTAAATCTCAAGTCATCATTAGAGACAACAATCGACGTCTGGTTGACAGACAGTTGCTGCGTACGCAATCCGCGATTGAGCGGCAAGAGGACTATTCGGTCGTTTATCCCAATTCTAAAGTCAAAGTTCTAGCGACCAGCGACCAGCTGACTGGCGGAACCTATAACTTGCTCATCCAGAGTAATTTTAATGAAAAATCCCTACCAGTCCTGCGCTCAGAAATTAACTATTTGCAGTGTACTGATTGCCGGTCTGCTGATGCTCTCGGCGTGTACCGGTATGCAGCAACTCAAGTTTGCAGAACTACCTGATAGCGAATACCTGCCGAGACAGTATCAGGCTTCCAGCTACCAATGTGCTGATCAGTTTATTGATATTGAACAGCAGGTGGAGGTTGATTTCTTTGAATTTGAATTAACAGAAGCGTTACATGAATTATCTCTACAGACCGGTATTCCAATTATTGCTGATGATTATTTAGAAGGCTTAATCACTCTCAAATTAGAGGGTGAGTTGAGTGATGTTCTTGAAGTGATCACAGCTACAGGTGATTTTGCGTATAAAGTGTATGCAGATTATATCCTAGTTGCTGAGATGACTAATCCGAAACTCGCTAGCACTTGTCGTTATCTGCCAAAGTATTTGATGGCTGATGAGTTGATCAATACGCTGGGCGAGAGTCATCAGCGATTTATTAGCAATGTTGGTGGCTATGTGTCGATTACCGCACCGCGCGTCGTGCATGAAGAGATACAGAATGCTCTGCTGGTATTTGATGTTGAGCAAGGCCAAATCGTACTCGAGTTGAGTATTATTGAAGTCAGTCGTGAAGCATTACGAGTATTAGGCATTCCTGCGCATGCTGCGCCCTACACGACATTCAATCAGTCATTATTAAAGACCTTTCAGGCCATGGAGGATAGTGGTCATGCGGTGATAAAAGCCATGCCATCGATTGTATCTATCGATGGTAAGAAGGCCCGCTTTGCTTCACTTAAAACAGCTTGGTTACCGCATGCCTCGGAATTCAGTAATAGTCGTGAAAAAGTCGATTATGGGATTGAAATGGAGGTTATTCCCTATATTGCCGGCGAGCAGATCAGTTTGAATATCACCAAGGCATCAGTCAGTGACCTGCAGCAACCATTGGCCAATGCGACCCTGACGCAGCACACAATATCGACCTCAGTGATAGTATCCGATGGTGATTATCTAGTCCTAGGCGGGCTACTGAAAAAGAAAGCCAGACGTAACACTACCCGTCTGCCACTGGTCAATTTGCTCTTAAATAGTGCATCCAGCGAGCAGGAGGTGGAAGTACTGATCATGATACGCCCGCGCATAATATAAGCCAGATCGAGGCTGGGCCTGTGCAGCTCAATATGTTCACAGCGGTGGTGTGTGGCCGATAGAGATACTCGACAAGGATGCCTGCTCGTAAGAGAATTACAGCATATGAGAATCATCAATAAATTTACAGAATTAGATTTGCTGGAGCGTCTATTCCCAGTGTGCACGCGCTGCCAGCACATGGGATTTCCTCTCAATGTACCGCTGATCACACGACGTTTTGGTCATCAATTGCTAATCGTTGATTACCGGACCAAGCTCAAGTGCGCTAAGTGCGGTAGCAAGCGAGTCGCTATCAATTTAGTATCAAACATGGATCGCCCGGATCTGGATCACAGTATGCCGGTGCATTATTCAGATGATCTTGCCAGCGGCTGCATAATTAAAGACAGAGGCTATGTCTTGCCCTTTGCGGGTTATGTCAGTTGAGCATGTGATTTGCCCCCACAGCGTGGAGAGACTGCTGAGGGGCAAACCTGTGAGTTTAATAGTGTAAAGACATGCCTACACCGATGTTACGACCTGGTAGCGGCAAATGATCCTTTTGCAGTGAGGTATGTTGACGGGCATCCTCATCCAACAAGTTTTCGCCTTTGACAAAGACTTTAATATTACTGTTGGCACTATGTAATGTTTTGCTCAGACGTGCATTCAGCATTATGTAGTCATCTGTTTTTGTTTCTAATTGCGCAACTTTATTCTGCTCACTAACAAAAATACTGCTTACGGACGTATCCCAGCCCCCGTATTGGGCAAGGATTTGAAGACCTAAGCGGGCAGGAGTCATGCGTGGTACGTTGCCTAAATCGTTGTCATCGAATTCACCACGCACATAGTCAGCGAAAATGCGCCCGCTAATGTCTGTGCCATCGGTGCTGTAGAGTGACTTATTGAGTTCAGCCTCAAAGCCATAAAAAACGGCATCATCGTTAGAGTAGATACCTCTTAATAAGTCCTCATCAAGATCGATAACATTGTCTTCATTGACAGTGTCAGCAATGCCATCGAGATTAGTATCCGTACTCGCAAGATAAATATAGTCAGTGATATAGCTATAGAAAGCATTTACTTTCCAGCCATAATCACGCCCGATATGCTCAAGGCCCAAATCAAAGCTGTACGCAGTCTCTGCATCAAGATCGCTATTGCCAATCTCATAGGTACTGCTCGCTAAATGGGCGCCATCTGCGTACAGAGCGACATTTTGGGGGGCTCGCTCGGCTAAGTCAGCATTAAATTTTAACAGCATGTCGTCACTGATGTAGTTAACCAGACCCAGCGATAATGACGTCGTGGTAAAGTCCTCATCACGATCAGTGTCGATATCGTACTCAATGCGATCTAAGCGAGCACCGAGCTCAACATCCCAGGCATTGAATGTACGTTTGGTTATGGCAAAAACACCCACATCGGTCTGATCAACGGGAGCGATGAAAGTCTCTTCTCCCGCCGCAGCGAATTCGTTATCGATGTATTGCAAGCCGAATGCATTATGCACGGTATCACTACTATGCTGCACAATCTCAAGACGAGAATTCCAGGTTTCGTTATCATAGGTGGTGCCTGCACCATGTTCCTCTTCTTCCTCCTCCTCATCATGACCTTCCTCTTCAGCGGCTTCACCCTCGACATGTGTGTAGTCAGTGTAGGTGGTGCGGATGAGTATGTTTTCGATATTCTCAAACGGCGAAAAAAACTCGAGTTGAGCATCATAACGCTCTTGTTTTAGATCAATACGAGCGCCTCCCTCTTCTTCCTCATGTTCTTCTCCCTCATGCTCTCCTTCTTCTTCCTCTTCGTGAGCATGGCCGGGAATGCCGTATCTGGAGTCCAGATGGCTATATGAGAAACCGAATAGGAATTGATCACTGATATAGCTTCCACCAATTCCATAATTCTCGGTATCGATCGCGCTATTTTCGAGTTTTCCTTTATTCTCTGGCTCATCCTCATCGGCATAGCCATCGATATCATAATCTTCGGTATCTCGGCTCAGTGCATCAAAATGCCAACTAAAGTTTTGCACGCTACCATTGGCATCTATTGCCAGTGTATTCCCCTCTGATACCGAGGCATGCTCCGCGCTGAGGTCCAGATTAAGCGCTTTCTCAGCTAGCGTTTGCGGGATACGTTTGTTGATAACGTTAACTAAACCACCGGCTGCACCTGAACCGTAGCGTAAGGTAGCTGGACCGCGCAGTATCTCTATTTGTTGGGCGTGATAAGGCTCTATGGTTACGGCATGATCATCGCTGAGACTGGACACATCGGAACTACTGACGCCATTTTCAAGGACCATGACTCGGTGGTCGCTCATGCCGCGAATGATGGGACGACTAGCACCCGTAGCGAAGTGAGTTGAGCTAATTCCCGGCTCAAGATTAACCGCGTCACCCAGCGTGGTGACATTTTTGCGCTCAAGATCATCCGCAGTGATGATCTTGACTGTTTGTGCGTCTTCAGCATCTGTATGCGCATTGAAGATGCTTGATTCTACAACCAAAGGCGCAAGTTTTTCCTCTGCTAGCGCGCTGCAGCTTAACAAGATTGCCATACTGGCAATCGAGATTTTCCTTAAAAACATTATTCACTCCAAATTGTTGACACTCGTTGCAACACACAGTTGCTAGACAATATTCAAATTATATTTAGGAGATGAAATAGGGCGGTGCGCGAATACTTTCACGTGTGACGGCGTCAGATAGGTCGCTGCACGCGTTGCACGCAGGTATACACAGGGTCGTTGCCACGCGTGCAACACAGATCAATGGATTAGCCAGTGCTTGACTGTCCTCACTGCAGGTGAGCGCGAGACAGTCTGGGCAGCTGCGGTTGTGATCCGCATGGTCATGCGTATGGTTATGCACATAAGCGTGCACGACCGGCAGCACACTCATAATGATGAATATGAGTAGGACAGTGACAACGGCGGGTGATCGATTATGCATTCAGTGCGATGGCAACAATAAAGATGTTATAATATAACATCACATTATGGATGTTAAGTACCAATCACTCGTGACCGAGCTCGAACAAATTAATTACTAGTCCGCCTGTGACAGGCTAAGCCACACTGGACGACCACCCTGCCTCAGCAGACAGGGTGGTTGCAAGGAGTTTGGAAAGCGTTATTTAGCTTTGACTATGGCTTCACCAGAACCGGTTTCGCCTAAATTGTCGGTCCAAGTGAGGACTACGCTGTCACCGGCAGCGCCGCCTTTAATCTGGAAAGATAGATAAGGATTTTTTGAGATACCCGTGCCCCAGTGTGTGTCCATAACGACTTCTTCATTCAAGGTGACTTCTACTGCCTGTATGAAGTGGGCTGGGATAATCTCACCGGTTTCCTTGTTTTTGCGTGATCCTGTCTCCATGGGATGGCTGATAATCGCTTTCACAGTTGTGATGCCATCTTTGAGAGTTGCGCGAATTTTAACTTTTTTGCTCATTGTGTTGTCCTTTTCCCCTTAATCGGCAAGGCAGGCTTAAGCGCAACCGCCAGCGGTTACTTTAACAGTTTGTCTGGCCATAAATTGGCCACTTGGTGATTTCACTAGCGCGATCAAATCAGAGGTTTCACGCATTTTTACCCGCAATGAGACCGAGGATTCTAGCTTGTCATTAAGATATATCGTGGAAATAAACGGACGTGGATTCTTTTCGACAAAAATACTGATTGATTCTGCCTCAGGCAGGTCGGTAGAAATCACGATTGGCACAGAGGCGCCATTATCCGCAATCTGAGGTGCATCTATCGTTATGTGGCCTTCTTTAACCTCGGCCCCCGCAGACACTAAACTAAAGGCTTCATCAAATGCTTTACTATCGAATGAAGCTGCTGGCCATTGTGCCAACAGATTGCCGGAGAAACCGGACATCAGTGCACCCATGGCACTGAGTGAACTATATTTTAGGATATTTCGTCTTGTTAATTTCATGAGCTACCAACTGTTTGAGTGTGATTTGTATGTTTGCGTTCAACATGCATATTTTATATTCATTTTAATGTATTTGTCAGGCTTGTAATGCTGGCGTTTATGTTCAGACCAAGAATTAATACCTTAGTTTCTTTTGCAGTGCGCGTATATATTCTTTTTTGGCTTCTATTCTTGCTCTGCTGTGCTCATCAATACCGGGTTGGCGGGTAGCCAGTAACAAGTGCTCCATGGCGGGATTAAAGCGCGCATGCATAAGATCGTAGTTCGACAATGCCTCGTGACTGCGCCATGGTTGACCAGCACCATCCGCGGCTTGTGCGCGCAAATGTTCCAGGCTGGGATTACTGGTGATTGAGCTGTCCAGTGTGTCGAGTTTATCCAACGCAGATTTGAATTGTTTTTTATTCATTAACGCAGTCGATAAGTAATAAATGACGGCTTCATTGCGCGGATATAGCGCATCCAGATTAAGTAAAATGTCCAGCGCCGGATCCAGCCTACCATGCGCAATATGTGCCTGCGCCAGAGCGATTGCTACCGGGAAATGCTCATCGTCTGTGGTGTCAATCTGTTGCAGTGCATTAATTGCGGCCTGGCCGCGGTTGATGCGGCTCAAAGCAATGCCATAAATATAGCGATTGATGTTGCTGGGCTGTTGTTTAACTAATTGGCGATACTGGCTGACCAGTTTTTTAGGCTCCATGGAAATGGCAATAGTGCGGGCGCGCGCATAATGATAGAGGGTAGAGCTCTCATGGTAGGGACGCTTGTCATACTGTTGAGCACGCGACAGTGAGTCACTGATCCGCGACATGGTGAGAGGATGGCTACGCAGAAATTCAGGAATATTATTTTGGTTGACCTTGGAATACTCATGCAGGCGCTCGAAAAATCTTGGCATGCCGTGTGGATTGAGACGCGCATTGACTAACAAAGCCATACCAATCCGGTCTGCCTCTTGCTCAAAGGCACGACTATAGGCCAGTTGATCAATCTGTAATTGTTCGCTGGTCACGGTGGCGGCGGCCATGCCAGCATCAGCAGAGCCATACACGGCCGCCAGCACAGATCCCAGCAGGGCGATAGTGTTCACCACACTTAATTTTTGCTGGCGTGAGAAGCGACGCGCAATATGACGCTGTGAGACATGTGATATTTCATGCGCGATCACACTGGCAAGTTCGGATTCTGTCTGGGTGAGGATGAATAGACCGCTATTGATTGCAACAATTCCGCCGGGCATCGCAAAGGCGTTAATGCGATGGTCAAACACTAGGTTAAAGTAGTATGGGAAGTCAGAATTGACCCCCGCAGCGATCAGGCGGGTACCCAACGATTGGAGGTAGTTACGGATCTCCGGATCAGTTGATATGGGCAAACGCTGGTTGATTTGCGCCTGAATAATTTTACCTAGCTCAGCCTCCTGATTGAGACTTAAAACCTGACTGGCCGGATCACCAATATCCGGCAGAATAATCTCTTTATTGGCACCCGCCCAGAGTGACCCGACATGGATACACAATGCAGCCATCAGCAGAAGCGATAAATGATTAAATTTCAAAGGTCTCCCAAAGCCTAAGCTCGGTACCAGAGCTATTCACAGCAGTAAGTTGATGTACGCGTATTACTTGATCAGACCGTTCGATAGCATGGAAATTCCCGTCCAATCTATGATTATAGAGCAGATATATAGGATCAATACGCGCGCGGCTTGACTATGCTAGGCCCCATAACCATAATATAACTACTTTCTAATATACAGGATGCTTGAGCGCCTTGTGATTAGGTGCCTGATCTCATCGGCACTATGCATATTTTCTCAACACACAATAAAGTTTGGACTAATTTGGAGGTTCTGTCGATGGTCGATTTTGATCAAGAATTGGATGCTTGTGGCTTAAACTGCCCATTGCCTATACTTAGAGCTAAGAAATCACTTGCAGGGATCGAGAGTGGCAAGGTATTGCACATTATCGCTACCGACCCAGGTGCGGTGAAAGATTTTGAGGCTTTCTCTAAGCAGACAGGTAATGAGTTGCTGGATACGACCGAGGATGGAGACAAGTTCCATTTCTTCGTAAAGAAAAAATAACCGCGTCGCATTAACATTCAAGATTGCTACAACCATCCGTAGACCTCTAAGTCTGCGGATTTTTTATTTAATAGCTTCTATTTTAAGACCGCGCGAGCGTGTATCATGCGCCTATTCGCGCCAGTGATTAGCGCCACTAACAATATCAATAATAAACATGCGCCACATTATCTCCATACTGCTAGAAAATGAAGCCGGAGCGCTGTCACGGGTGTCTGGGTTGTTTTCCGCGCGCGCTTACAATATAGCATCACTCACAGTCGCCCCCACCGATGACGACAGTATTTCAAGAATCACTGTCGTTGCTTATGGTGAAGACGCGGTCGTTGAACAAATACTTAAGCAGTTAAATAAGCTGGTTGACGTGATCAAAGTGTTGAATCTCAATGAGAGTGAACATTTTGAGCGCGAGATTATGCTCATCAAGGTGGCGCCAGATGAGCCCCAACAAACGCAGCTGCAAGTCGTAATAGAGTCGATCGCCGCTAAGATTCTGGTGGCTGATGATGATGTTACTACGCTGGAATTGACGGATACTTGTTCCAGCCTTAATCAGGCTATCGCAAAGTTAAGCCCGTTTAATATTATCGAAGTGGTTCGATCGGGTGCAGTGGGAATCAGTAGCGGTACAACCACCCTAAAAATTTAATTAATTCAGGAATCATCCAAGTTACAGGAGCTGATATGAATATTTACTACGATAAAGATGCAGATCTTGCCATCATCAAAAATAAAAAAGTAGCCATCATTGGTTATGGATCACAGGGCCACGCCCACGCAAATAACTTAAAAGAGTCAGGTGTGTCAGTCATTGTTGGTCTGCGCGATGGATCGTCATCTGCCGCGAAGGCACAAGCCGCTGGTTTGGAAGTGCAAACTATTGCGGATGCCGTCAGTAATGCAGATCTCATCATGGTGTTAGCACCGGATGAAAATCAGTCTGCGCTCTATCAGCAACAAATTCTGCCGAACATCAAGCCCGGCAGCACGATGGCTTTTGCCCATGGCTTTAATATTCACTTTGAACAGATAGAGCCGCGGGCAGATTTAGATGTCATTATGATTGCGCCCAAGGGGCCAGGTCATCTAGTGCGTTCAACCTATACTCAAGGTGGCGGTGTCCCTACCTTGATCGCAGTCTATCAAGATGCAACAGGGACAGCTAAACAGACAGCATTATCCTACGCATCAGCGAATGGTGGTGGTCGTGCTGGAATTATTGAAACCACATTCCAAGAGGAAACAGAAACAGACCTGTTTGGTGAACAGGCCGTGCTTTGTGGCGGTGCTACGGCACTGGTACAAGCAGGTTTTGAGACCTTGGTTGAGGCCGGTTATGCGCCAGAAATGGCGTATTTCGAATGCTTGCATGAGTTAAAGCTGATCGTAGATCTCATGTATGAGGGCGGTACCGCGAACATGCGTTATTCTATTTCCAACACCGCAGAATACGGGGATTTGACGCGCGGCCCGCGCGTGATTACCGATCAGACCAAGGCAGAAATGCGCAAAATTTTGGATGAGATACAGTCAGGTCAATTTGCCAAGGAGTTCATTCTTGAGAATCAGGCCGGCGCAGCAACGCTCAAAGCCATGCGTAGACGAGGTCGTAATCATCAAATTGAAGAGGTGGGTGGTAAGTTGCGTAGCATGATGTCGTGGATTCAGTCTAACCAGCTGGTAGACAAAGATAAAAACTAAGCAGCGCCGATACAGCTAAAATACCTTGCCTTAAGCACTGTGTTTTGAATGTCATGTGATGTCACAAAGGCCATGCTCGAACATGGCCTTTGTGGTTTCAGGATCGAGTAAAATATTCGCTTCGTTGAAGGTATCTTGAATGCTTCCTATTGCCAGAGAGTTTCAGACGCTGTTTGTTTTTTGGACGGTTGTGTGTGTTGCTGTAACACTTTTTAATGATGGTTTTGTCGTTTGGACATGGACGCTGTGGCTGCTGTTAATTTGCCTACTACGTGACTTTCGCAGACGCGTGCCGGCCAGTCCGCTGGCCACCATTAGCCCCGTTGATGGACGCATCATTGCGATCGCATCCGGTTATGATCCCTACTTAGCACGTGATGCTGTCATTTATACTATTCAACAATCCCGCTTTGGTGAGTTCAATTTGCATAGCCCCGCAGAAGGCAAAGTCAAACAACTATGGCTGCAGGATGCTAGCCAAGCTAAGTGCTTAGCGTTTTGGACGCAGACCGACGAAATGGATGATGTTGTGTTGGAGATTGCCTTGCCGGCATACCTGCAACATGCCAGTACCAGTATCCATCCTGGTGAACGGGTGGGTCAGGGCCAGCGCTGTGGTTTTGCGGCTTTTGCTTGCACGGTTAAAGTGTATTTACCTGCTAGCGTAAAACGAGTAGGGTGTGTGAATAATCGCGTCATAGCAGGAACAGACACGCTTGCCAACTTTAGCCATTGAGAAACACTTTTGAGCCAAAAATCAGCGCCAAAGAAAGGTATTTATTTACTACCTAATCTGTTGACCACGGGTGCCCTGTTCTCGGGTTTCTTCGCCATCGTGTCTGCCACCCTAGATCGATTTGAACAAGCAGCTATTGCTCTGTTCATTGCGATGATTCTGGATGGACTGGACGGACGTGTTGCCCGTTTGACCAATACCACCAGTGACTTTGGTAAGGAATACGACAGTCTGGCCGATATGGTGTCTTTTGGCCTCGCGCCGGCTTTAGTCATGTTTGAGTGGTCACTGCAGTACGCGCACTATTCTGGCTGGTTGTTCCAAAAATTAGGCTGGTTGGCGGCATTTTTTTATACTGCCAGTGCAGCATTACGCCTAGCGCGGTTTAATGCGCGCGCCTTAGAACAGGATAAAAAATATTTTCAGGGACTCCCGAGCCCTGCCGCGGCTGGACTAATGCTCGGTTACGTGTGGGTTTGTTATGATCTGCAATGGTCTGGTGAGTCGCTCTGGATCATATCGTTTATCGTGACCTTATTGAGTGCTGGCTTAATGGTCAGCAATCTCAGTTTTTATAGTTTCAAAGAACTGGATGTGCGCAATAAAATTCCATTTGTCGCCTTATTGGCGATCGTGGGTATTTTTATCCTAGCTTCGATAGATCCACCCAAACTGATGTGCGCCGTATTTGCTGTGTACGCCTTATCCGGTCTGGTGACCCAGATGGTACGTAGTTTGCGCAAACGCAAACGCGCCGCGCACACTCCCAGTAATGTGCAAAAGTGACTTGAGTGATGCGGCCTGTATTGTTCGTTGTCAAAATCGGTCTAATTCAGCTATAGTGCAGGTATGCACTCAAACTCACACATAGCGTTACAGTCCGTCAAAGTCACAGCCGTGTCTTTTAGCTTGTGTGATCGTGCACTCCACCTGCTGCCGCAGTAGCGGCTATCAAATAAGCCTGGCGAGGTAAAACGTAATTCATATTTAATCTATAATACCAAGACATCAGTGGAACCTGTCGAGCAGGCAGGGTTAACGAGTGGAGCACAGAAATGGGTGCAAGTGATAAGTTAATAATATTTGATACGACATTACGCGACGGTGAGCAAAGTCCGGGCGCATCAATGACTAAAGATGAGAAGCTGCATATTGCAAAAGCGCTGGAGCGGATGCGAGTGGATATCATCGAGGCCGGCTTTCCTATCGCAAGTCCGGGTGACTTTGAGTCAGTGCAAGCGGTTGCTGGAGCGATAAAAGACAGTACCGTATGTGGTCTGGCCCGGGCGCTGGATCGCGATATTGATCGTGCGGGAGAGGCCCTCAAAGGCGCTAACTCAAGCCGTATTCACACCTTCATCGCCACCTCACCCATCCATATGCAACATAAGTTAAGGATGCAGCCTGATGAGGTCATCGCGCAGGCTATCGCAGCCGTCAAACGAGCACGCCAATATACTGACGATGTGGAGTTCTCGCCTGAGGATGCCGGCCGCTCAGAGCTGGATTTTCTGTGCCGGATAATAGAACAAGTCATTCAGGCAGGAGCACGCACGATTAATATTCCTGATACGGTGGGTTACAACATCCCGCTGCAATTTGGTGAGCTGATCAAACAACTGATTGAGCGCATTCCAAATTCCGACCAGGCAGTATTTTCAGTGCATTGTCATAATGACTTGGGTCTAGCGGTGGCTAATTCATTGGCATCAGTTTTGAATGGCGCACGGCAGGTCGAATGCACCATAAATGGCTTGGGTGAGCGGGCCGGGAATGCTTCCCTGGAGGAAGTCGTGATGAGTGTCAGAACACGTCAGGATGTATTCACCTGTGATACTGATTTGGATACTACCCAAATCGTACCCGCATCACGTATGGTCTCCACCATTACTGGTTTTCCGGTGCAACCCAATAAAGCAATCGTCGGTGCCAACGCCTTTGCCCATGAATCGGGCATCCATCAGGATGGGGTATTAAAAGCCAGAGAAACCTATGAAATCATGCGTGCTGAGGATGTGGGTTGGACAGCCAATAGAATTGTACTCGGCAAACATTCTGGACGTAATGCATTTAAAACGCGCTTAGCAGAATTAGGTGTCGAGTTCAGTAATGACGAAGATCTGAATCGTACCTTTATGGCATTCAAAGACCTGGCTGATAAAAAACATGAAATCTTTGATGAGGATTTATTTGCCCTGGTATCAGAGGATGATGCTAATTTCGATGAACAGTTTAAATTGGTGGCATTAACAATCTCCTCAGGCACGAATCAGGCACCACATGCCGAATTGACCCTAATAATGAAAGGTCATCAACAGCAGGCCAGCGCAGAGGGTGGTGGGCCAGTTGATGCTGCATTTCGTGCGATTGAGTCGCTTGCAGATAGTCAGGTGAAACTGCAATTATACTCAGTCAACAGCATTACCAGTGGGACTGATGCGCAAGGTGAAGTGACAGTACGGTTAGAAAAAGATGGCAACATCGTCAACGGTCATGGTGCAGATACAGATATTGTGATTGCATCAGTAAAAGCCTATTTGAATGCTTTGAATAAAATCCACTTCTCGCATAAAAGAGAACACCCACAGCTAAGCCAGGTGTAGATGTGGATCGTCTGGCTTATCTGCGTGCGCTGGGTATAACACCATGGCACCTGCGCGCCAGCCAGCCAGTCAGCGCTGATCCGCCTGTTGAGCCTGCCGAGCCAGCTGAAATCGTTGACAGTATGGCGTACCAGCCAGTTCAAACCAGTGATTTGCAGAGTATCGATTTAACAGCGTTACGTCATCACGTCAGTCAATGCCAGGCTTGCGAGCTCCATCAAACACGTAAGCATACTGTTTTCGGTGAGGGTCATCATAAGGTTGATTGGCTGATCATCGGGGAGGCGCCTGGTGCCGATGAGGATAGAGAGGGACAGCCGTTTGTCGGCCCGGCAGGACAATTACTCACGCAAATGTTACGCGCTATCGGGTTGGCGCGCGAAGAGGTATTCATCACTAACATTCTCAAGTGTCGGCCACCTAATAATCGTGATCCTAAGGTGGCTGAGATACACGCCTGCCATGCTTATCTGGATAGGCAAATACAGTTATTGGAGCCCAAGATAATTATTTGTTTAGGTCGTGTTGCAGCACAAGCGCTGTTGCAATCAGAGTTGGCGATTGGAAAAATGCGTGGTCAGATATATCATCTCGGCAGGCAGCAAAATATACCCACTGTCGTGACTTACCATCCTGCTTATTTATTACGCAGTCCGAGAGAGAAGCGTAAGGTATGGGAGGATTTAAAGCTGGCCCGAGCACATTTGCTATCACTCGCTTAACCAAAGACTATCAATGATCATATGAATGCTGTAATCAATCAGGCAGGACTGGCTTTTCGTATCATGTGTCCGCAGGATGTGGAGCAGGTGATGGCAATTGAAGAGCGTGCTTATCCATTCCCCTGGACCAGTAAAATATTCATTGATTGTATTCAAGCCGGCTATCATTGTTGGGTACTGGAACGTAATCAAGTGATGGTTGGTTACGTGGTCTTCATTAATGCAGTTGGTGAGTGTCACTTACTGAATATTTGTATCGATCCTGAACTGCAGGGACAAGGTTTGGGGCGTAAGTTATTACAACAAGTCTTGGAGGCTGTGCGTATGGATCGAGTTAAGTGTGTATTTCTTGAGGTGCGTCCGTCGAATACGCGTGCAGTGCAACTTTATACATCGGAAGGATTTAATGAAGTTGGTGTCAGACAAAAATACTATCCCACTAAAAATGGCCGGGAAGATGCCATCATCTTCGCCAAGGAAGTATAGGGTAAGCAGCATAGTCTGATTTTCTTGAGCCAGAAACTAATAATTATGCATGAGTGAACATCTGCTTCAAACCGAACGTCGTCGGACGTTCGCTATTATTTCTCATCCCGATGCAGGCAAGACCACCATCACGGAGAAATTGCTCCTGTATGGAGGAGCGATTCAACAGGCAGGTACAGTAAAGGGTCGCAAGGCCGCGCGCCATGCGACCTCGGATTGGATGGCACTTGAGCAACAGCGTGGTATCTCGGTCACCAGTTCGGTGATGCAATTTATATACAATGATTGTGTGGTGAATTTGCTCGATACCCCTGGGCATGAAGATTTCTCGGAGGATACTTACCGTACTCTGACCGCGGTTGACTCGGCCTTAATGGTGATTGATTGTGCCAAGGGGGTTGAGGACAGGACGATTAAGCTGATGGAGGTCTGTCGCTTGCGCGA
>DDIE01000043.1:0-169 GCA_002338385.1 Proteobacteria bacterium UBA1858 | reverse complement strand
GATGGAGGTCTGTCGCTTGCGCGATACACCTATTGTAACTTTTATTAACAAGCTAGATCGTGAGGGCAGAGAACCTATTGAATTGATCGATGAAGTTGAATCTGTGCTGGCTATTAAGTGTGCCCCGATTACCTGGCCAATAGGCATGGGTAAATCACTCAAAGGTGTC
>DDIE01000056.1:18682-18965 GCA_002338385.1 Proteobacteria bacterium UBA1858 | reverse complement strand
TTTTTAGTGAGCTGCCCAGTATGGTGAATCAGGGACAGCAGTTACTCATGCGTTTGCCTGAGTATTTCCCCCAGCTCGTTAATGCCGAACAGGTGTCTGAGATATCCAGCTTCATCAGAGGTGAAATCTTGGCATTTGGACAGTCTCTGTTAGCTAAGCCGTTAGCCTCAGTGGTGGGTTTAATCACCATCCTCATCTATTCCGTCATTGTTCCGCTACTGGTATTTTTCTTACTCAAGGATAAGAAGCAAATTCTCAACTGGATAGAGCATTTTTTACCAGC
>DDIE01000056.1:17781-18393 GCA_002338385.1 Proteobacteria bacterium UBA1858 | reverse complement strand
CTGGATAGAGCATTTTTTACCAGCTGAGCGCGAGTTAACGAATGAAGTATGGTTCGAGGTGAATCAAAAGATTGCCAGCTACGTAAGGGGTAAATTTTTAGAGGTGTTCATAGTCACGGTCGCCACCTACATCGCGTTTGCTGTCTTGGATCTGAATTACGCCATGTTGTTAGCAGTGCTGGTCGGACTATCGGTCATCATTCCCTATGCAGGCGCAGCTGTGGTGACCTTACCTGTCATGTTTGTTGCTTATGCGCAGTGGGGCATAGCGAGTGAATTTTTCTATGTGTTAGCCGCCTATACGGTGATTCAGTTTTTAGATGGGAACGTATTAGTTCCACTGCTATTTTCCGAAGTCGTTAATCTTCATCCAGTGGCAATCATTGTGGCGGTGCTGTTTTTCGGAGGCCTGTGGGGGTTATGGGGTGTGTTTTTCGCAATCCCGCTGGCCACCCTGATCAACGCAGTTATTAATCTCTGGCCGGCAGCTGATGAAGGATCTAATCCATCGGTGAGCTTGTAATGGGCATGCAGCACAATTACTATTGCCGGTTAATTTCATGTCCTGGAGAGATGGATGTTTAGAGGCAGCATGGTAGCCATAGCCACGCC
>DDIE01000056.1:7094-17479 GCA_002338385.1 Proteobacteria bacterium UBA1858 | reverse complement strand
TGGTAGCCATAGCCACGCCGATGCAGGCAGATGGCGCAGTCGATTTTAATGCGCTGGATAGGCTGGTAGATTTTCACCTGGAAAACAATACGGATGTGATTATTCCAGCAGGAACTACGGGTGAGTCGGCGACACTTGATCATGAGGAACACTGTCAGGTAATCAAACGTGTTGTCGACAGGGTCAACGGTCGGGTGCCAGTGATCGGCGGAACTGGCGCGAATTCAACTTGGGAAGCAATTTCTCTTACTCGCTGCGCGGCAGAAGCCGGCGTAGATGCCTGTTTGTTAGTGACACCGTATTACAACAAGCCTACTCAGGAAGGTCTCTACCAGCACTATAAAAAAGTTGCCGAAGAGGTCGACATTCCGCAGATCTTGTATAATGTCCCCAGTCGGACAGCGTGTGATATGTTACCTGAGACAGTGGCCAGACTGGCACAAATAAAGAATATTATTGGCGTTAAGGAAGCCTCAGGTGAGCTTGATCGCGGGATTAAGATCAAGCAACTGTGCGGCCCAGATTTTATGGTCGTAAGCGGTGAAGATGCGCAAGCAATGGACTCCATCTTAGCCGGTGGCCAGGGCGTTATATCGGTCACTGCTAATGTTGCACCGCGCTTGATGCATGACATGTGCATGGCGGCACTGGCGGGTGATCGTGCCACAGCCGAGCAGCTTAATGCCAAGCTGGAAGATCTCCACAGGGAGCTGTTCATTGAATCCAATCCAATTCCAACCAAGTGGGCTCTGCACGAGATGGGATTAGTTCCGGCGGGGATCAGACTGCCACTGACCGCGTTGGATGAGCAATATCATGCCACAGTGAGACAGGCGCTAAAGAAAGCAGGTTCACTCTAACACTTACCATGAGTAGCTAATGAAAACACAACTTATCCAGATATTGCTTGTTATTTTGAGCACAGTGATGCTGACATCATGCGGTGTAATGCAGCGGTTCTCTTCCGAAGACGATTATGCACAGGCTGGCAGCCAAGGTCAGTTGGAGGCACCCCCGGAACTGGTCACGCCGGAATGGAAAGACAGTCTTAAAATTCCACAAACGGGCAGTGATCGTGTCAGTGCCCTAGAAACCTATGGCAAAGCGATTGATGCCAGCGTCGCGCCTGACTTTGTCGATATCACTATCCGCCGTGAGGGGGACTTACGCTGGTTGGAGGCTGAAGTCGATCCGGTCAATATATGGCCACTTTTGCGATCATTCTGGGCGAATCAGGGCATTGTGCTAGAGCGTGATAAGCCGACTATTGGTGTGATGGAAACCGATTGGATTGAAGACATTGTGTCCACTGATAATGAGCGTACACAAGTGAGAGAATTTACCGCTACCCGCAGTAAATTTAAGATTCGCATAGAACGAGAGCCGAATGCGGTGACCAATATCTATGTCAGTCAGCGCCGAACTGAACTCCAGAACATCACTCAACAGGGCGGTGTTTGGGTTGAAATAGTGGGTGATCCAGAGACTGAGGCCGAGATGCTGGTGAGTCTAATGGAGCATATGGGTCAGTCACGCGAGTCGGCATTGTATGAGGTGGCTAACGCGCAAGGGCCGCGCCTATATATCGAACTGCGTGATTTGGACGGCATACCGGTGCTGTATGTCGGCGACCAGTACAGTCGTGTCTGGCGCAGGACGGGTATTGCTTTGGATCGAACTGGCTTAGCAATATATGACCAAAATCGCAGTCAGGGAATGTATCTGATTGACGTCAAAGCGACAGAATTAAGCACAGACGCTGAAATCAGCGCAGGCAAATATCAAATCCATTTGCTGTCTCAGGGTGCTCAAACTTTGCTGACAGTGCATGCTGCTGAGGAAGATGGCGAGCTTATCCCGGCACAGACTGCGCGCTTGATCTTGAACCAGATTGTGCGCGCCTATCAGGTGTTCAGAACGACAGGATAATGCGCCACAGTACCCGATGCAGCCAGTGCTGAATCGGGTATGAATAATTTATTTGCGCTTATCTTTCTCGATGTAAGCGTAGGCAGAGTGGTTGTGGATTGATTCGAAGTTTTCTGATTCCACAGTGTAAGCAACGATGCGATCGTCATTGTTGAGCTCAGTGGCAATATCGCGTACCAGATCTTCCACGAATTTCGGATTGTCGTAAGCTTCTTCGGTAACGAACTTCTCATCGGGTCGTTTGAGTAATCCATACAGCTGGCAAGAGGCTTGCTTCTCGACCATTTCAATGAGTTCTTCCACCCATATAAAATCTTTCAGTTCAACATGAACAATGATGTGGGATCGCTGATTGTGGGCGCCGTATTCAGAAATACTTTTAGAACACGGGCATAGGCTAGTCACCGGTACCAATACTCTCACATCAGTGCGTGCGACCTTGTCGATGATCTCACCACGGAAACATACCTGGTAGTCTAGCAGGCTCTCTACCGCAGTGACGGGCGCCGCTTTTTTGACGAAATACGGGAAAGTCATTTCCACATGGCCTGAGTCCGCTTCAAGTCGTTCGGCCATTTTTTCGAGAATGTCATTGAACGATTTGACTGAAATCTCGCGCTCGTATTCATTTAGGATCTCGACAAAGCGAGACATATGTGTGCCTTTGAAATTATGCGGTAAATTTACATACATATTGAAATCAGCAATAGTGTGTTGTTCACCACCGGATCTATCCAGCACGCGCACAGGATGCTTGATGCCTTTGATACCGACCTTATCGATAGGAATTTGGCGGGTGTCTTCTTTGTTTTGTGTATCAGGAATTGTCGAAACAACCCCACTTGCAGTGGCGCTCATGTGATGACCTCTCGGGAAATGATACGTAAATACTTATTTTGATTTAGATACTACAAGAGCACTTTTCGTTGCGCAATCTCTCAGCGGGTATATGTCACTGATTCTTGACAAGATAGTGTCTTTGTCCAAGCCCGCGTCTGTGAGTAACTCTTGGCGTGACCCATGTTCTTGGTGTCTATCCGGTAGGCCTAGATTCAACAGTGTGGTGTGGATATTAGCCTCCGCCAGTACTTCGTTGACAGCACTGCCCGCACCGCCCATGACCACATTATCTTCTAATGTGACAAGAAGTGCATAATCGTTCGCAAGTGACTTGATCAATTGACTGTCGATCGGTTTGACAAAGCGCATGTTGACAACCGTGGCATCGAGTATTTCGCCAACCTGCAGAGCTTCCTGTAAGGGACTCCCAAAGGCCAGCAGCGCGATATTTTTGCCTTCACGTCTGATTTCGGCGCAACCTATGGGCAGACTGCTGTCAGTAGCGCGCACATCCACCCCAGGTCCGACCCCGCGGGGATAGCGAACCGCAGCAGGTCCGGCATAGTCATAACCAGTATTCAGCATGAGATGAGTTTCATTTTCGTCACTCGGGGCCATCACGACCAGATTGGGAATGCAGCGCAGATAAGACAGGTCGTAACTACCCGCATGGGTCTTACCGTCGGGACCGACTACACCTGCACGATCAATTGCGAACAGCACAGATAAATTTTGAATGGCGACATCGTGAATGAGCTGGTCATAGGCACGCTGCAAAAAAGTTGAATAAATAGCCACCACCGGCTTAGCGCCAGCTATGGCCAGACCAGCGGCCAAAGTAACAGCATGTTGTTCTGCAATAGCCACATCAAAGTAGCGCTGCGGATAGTGTTGTTCAAATTTTACTAAGCCTGAGCCTTCACGCATGGCCGGTGTAATGGCCATTAAGTGCACATCTTTGGCGGCCCGTTGACAGATCCAATCGCTGAATACATGGGTGTAAGTTTTCTGCTTGGTAGCAGATTTTTTGACACCTTCAGCTGGGTCGAATTTGCCCACCGCATGATAGGCGACAGGGTCTTGTTCAGCCTGATCATAGCCCTTACCTTTTTTGGTAATCACATGGAGTAATTTCGGGCCCTCAATTTGTTTTATATTACGCAAGGTTTTGATCAGCGAGACATCGTCATGGCCATCGACTGGGCCAAAGTAGCGGATCCCCATTTCTTCGAATAATGTGCCTGGCGCAAACATACCTTTCACATGTTCTTCAGTTTTTTTAGCGAGCTCCCACATCGGTGGCAACGGCTTCAGCAAACGTTTGCTGCCTTCTCGCACGCTAGAGAATACGCGTCCGGATAACATGCGCGTGAGGTAATTACTCATCGCACCAACATTGGGTGAGATAGACATCTCATTATCATTCAGAATAATCAGCATATTTGTCCGCAGCGCACCTAAGTGATTAAGTGCCTCATAAGCCATGCCAGCAGAAAGGCCACCATCACCGATAATAGCTACCGCCTGCTGGGGAGATTTATTGTGCTGGAAGGCGATATTCATCCCCAGCGCAGCACCAATCGAGGTGCTGGAGTGGCCCACGGTCAGACAGTCATATTCGCTCTCGTCTGGACTGGGGAAGGGCGCCAGGCCGCCACGTTGACGAATGCTAGTGAGTTGATCTTTTCTGCCAGTGAGAATTTTATGCGGGTAGCATTGATGGCCTACATCCCAGACTAACTTATCTGCCGGAGTGTCATAGACATAATGTAAGGCAATAGTAAGTTCAATCACGCCTAGGCCCGCTGCAAAATGACCCCCACACTGCGCCACTGAGTCAAGCAGAAATGCTCTTAAATCAGCACTTGCCTGAGGAATCTCTGTCAATGCCAAACGTCTAAGATCATGCGGGTAATCGATCTTACTAAGGACTGGATATTGGCCGTTGTGATCAGATGAAGTCATACTCTTTCAGTGTTAGTTTTGGCGACAGATTATATGCCGAGCCAGCAGGCGCAAGGTATCTGCATGTTCATCAAAGTGAGCAATACTACTGATAGCACGCTCGTAATACTGCTGACAGCGGTGTTCGGATTCCTCCAGCCCCAGCAGACTGACATAGGTTGGCTTATTGAGTTGCTTATCTGAACCTTGGGGTTTGCCCAGAGTTTGGGTATCACTGATTTCGTCAAGTATGTCATCTCGAATCTGGAATGCTATGCCCAAATTACTAGCAAAGTCTAACAGTCCTGCGCGCTTCTCCATAGTGAGGCCATCTGTGCAAGACTGTGCCATATCGATGCAGGCATGGATCAGACAGCCTGTTTTCTTACGATGCATGAGTTCCAATGACTCAATCGTAGGTGAAGTATTCACGACGGACAAGTCCAGCGCTTGGCCACCCGCCATTCCACGTGAGCCAACCGCGCGCGCTAACAGCAGAGTTAACTGCGCACGCTTCTCCCCGTGCGGCCCCGGTATAGCCATATTATTGAGCAATTCAAAGGCCAGTGCCTGCATGGCATCCCCGGCCAGAATCGCAGTGGCCTCGCCAAAAGCAACATGACAAGTGGGTTTACCTCGGCGTAAATCATCATCATCCATCGACGGTAAATCGTCATGGATTAATGAATAGCTGTGCGTTAATTCTACTGCAGCGGCAACAGAATCTAATTGCTCAGACTCAATGTTGAGCGCACTACCCGTTGCGTATACCAGAGCAGGTCGGATTCGTTTGCCACTGCCTAATGCCGAGTAACGCATTGCTTCATGGAGGGTGTTTGGTGCCTCAGAAACTGCCGGTAGATGGGTATTAAAAAAAGTATCTATACGCAGGTAACTGGTAGAGAGAAATTCCTCAAGTGTCGTCAAGAACATCTCCTGTATCTGGCTCGGTTATTGTCTGTTCAGACTGCGCTAACCATTCCTCATTTTGTTGGGTTAACAAAGTGATTTTATTTTCCGCTTGCTCTAACGCCTGCTGGCAGCTGCGGGTCAGCTGGATACCTTCCTCAAATAACTTTAATGAGGTCTCCAGAGAGGGATCTCCCGATTCCAGCTTGGTTACGATAGCTTCTAACTTCTGGATAGATTTTTCAAAATCAATTTTAGCTACTGATTTCTTAACCGCCATTGTGGAGACTCCTGTGATTTGAATTATGTGTAGCCAAGCGACGCTAGATTTTAATGGCTATCAGAACTGAGAACAAACCATAATAGTATCTGCCAACAGCTGTTTGGGTGATAACACGGCAAAAGTGCCAGCCTGTCCGTCAGACAATTATTTATCGGGTCTGTTGGCGCGCTGCTTTATTGGCTGCGCCCCGGCCGTTTAGGTATAGCATCATAAATGACATTTTCAGAGCCGTTATAAACTAAGAATGACTTACCTTTGGCACGCGCAATCATAGTTACTCCTAAATCTCTGGCGAGCTCCAAGCCCATGTGCGTGACCCCCGAGCGAGATAATAAAACCGGGATACCCATTAGGGTCACTTTCATCACCATTTCAGAGGTCAGACGACCGGTGGTGTAAAAGATCTTATCTGCGCCATCAATATCCTCTAACCACATTTTCCCGGAAATGGCATCGGCCGCATTATGCCGCCCGACATCCTCAACAAAAGACAAAATCTGCTGGGCATGACATAGGGCGCAACCATGCACTGCGCCGGCTTGTTTGTATATCTCGTTATATTGAGTGATAGCGGTCAGTAATTCATACAACAGCGATTGTTTAATCTGCACAGGCGTGAGTTTTTGATCGTACAGTTTATCCAAAGTGCAGCTGAATACTGTCCCTTGACCACAGCCGGTGGTAATCGTGCGTTTACCTAGCTTTTCCTGCCAGTTGCTGATGCCCTGTCCAGATGTGGTAGCGACATTGACAGACTCACTCTCCCAGTCAACTTCAACTGAGGTAATTGCATCAATTGAGTCGATCAAACGTTGATTGCGCAAATAGCCCAGTGCCAGTAATTCGGGATGAGTACCTAACGTCATCAGAGTCACTACTTCCTGTTGATCCACCTTCAAGGTGAGTGGAGATTCACCCGAAACACGGACATCTCTGCTATCTCCAAACTGATCGAGGGCCGTGACTGCGTGGGTAGGCGCCAGACCTGCTTGGCTGAGACGTGGTTTGATCGGTTTAGGCGCGGGCATAATTTTCTAATATCCAGTCAATTGCATCTGTCAGGCGCGCAACAGCAATGACTTGCATGCCTTGGACAGTCTCTTTGGGTGCGTTGGCAGCGGCAATGATAGCCACTTTAAAGCCGTGTTTTGCGGCTTCGCGTAATCGCTCTTGGCCATTAGGCACCGGACGAATTTCACCCGCCAAACCCACCTCACCAAACATAACGCATTCTCTGGGTAGAATGAAATCTCTCAAACTGGACAGGGTTGCCATGAGGATGGGCAGATCAACAGCAGGTTCCTGCACCCGCACACCGCCCACTACATTGATAAAGACATCCTCGTTGTGGAGTGAAATGCCCCCATGTTTATGCATCACCGCCAACAACATCGATAAGCGATTTTGTTCGATACCCTGAGCCAAGCGACGCGTGGTATGCGCGGGGGTATCGTCAACCAGCGCCTGTACTTCAACTAATAATGGTCGGGTGCCTTCACGCGTGACCATCACTACGCTGCCTGCGGCTGGTGTTTGATGATGCGATAGAAACAGTGCGGAGGGATTCTTAACGCCTTTCAGTCCACTTTCTTGCATGACGAACACACCCAGCTCATTGACTGCGCCAAAACGATTTTTAGTGGCGCGCAGCAGGCGAAAACGTTCACTGCTATCACCCTCAAAGTAGAGTACCGTATCAACCATGTGTTCCAGCACGCGAGGACCCGCAAGGGTGCCTTCTTTGGTAATGTGACCCACCACAAAAAGCGTAGTGTCGGTATTTTTGGCGAACTGCACCAACTGACCCGCGCATTCACGCACTTGGGAGATCGAGCCAGGCGCAGAATTCAGTTGTTCGCTGCCCAGCGTTTGAATTGAATCAACCACCACGATCTTGGGTTTGATGTTAGCTAGCGTGAGCAATACTTCATCCAATGAAACACTACTTAACAAACGTATGTTCTCTTTATTAAGGGATAAACGCTCCGCGCGCATGGATATCTGCTGCGCCGATTCCTCACCACTGATATACAGCGTTTGAAATTGATTCAAAGCGGCTAGCATCTGGATGAGCAGAGTTGACTTGCCAATACCGGGACTGCCACCAAGTAATACCACCGAGCCATTGACGATGCCCCCGCCGAGAACGCGATCAAGTTCATCCAGCTGCGTGTTAATGCGAGGTTGCACAGAACTATCCACTTCAGATAAAGCGATTACCTGGGCGGATTGATTGGCAACCAAGGGCTTTACTTTGCCGCCCACCTGAATGGATTTTACTTCTTCCAGCGTATTCCATGCCTTGCATTCACTGCATTGACCACTCCATTTGCTGAAGGTGTGGCCACAAGCGTCGCACCGGTATTGAAGTGCTTTACTCATAGTATTTGTCTGGGGGTTGGCTATGATAGGTCAAGCAAGTGTGGAACGACTGGCAAGAGAAAGCAAACACTAGCCGGCGGGGCTCTTTTTCACTTGTGGCTTGATTCTTACGGTACGCACAGAGTTATTCAACATGTGAACTATTTCAATCGGATAGCCATCAATCAAAAGCGTGGTCCCTGTCTCAGGGATGGTTTCCAAGTGCTCCAGAACGAGGCCATTAATTGTTCTTGGTCCGTTAGTACTGAGAGATATTTTCAGAGCCTTATTGACATCACGCACATGGGTACCGGCATCAATGACATAGCTGCCATCCTCCTGAGGGTAGATATCGGTATTAAACGTGGCTGGGTCATTGGTGAACTCACCGACAATCTCCTCCAGTAAGTCCTCCAAAGTGACCAGACCCTGAATATCACCATATTCATCCACGACCAGACCGATACGTCGTTTCTCACGTTGGAAATTGAGTAGTTGTGTATTCAGGCTGGTACTCTCGGGAATAAAATAGGGTTCGCGAAATTCCGCCCTTAACTCATCCAGGGTGATTTCATTTTCAACAATGCGTGGGAATATCTTTCGCAAGTGGAGAAAACCAATAATATTATCTAGGTTTTCTTGGTAGACCGGCATCCGTGTGAAAGGCGCGTTGACGATCTGGGTACGGATATCATCCCAGTCTTCGGCAATATCCACGCCCAGCACCTCATTCCGCGGGATCATAATGTCCTCTACTTTGATCGATTCCAGATCCAGAATACTGATCAACATATTTTGGTGTTTGGCGGGGATCAAGCCACCGGCCTCTGTCACCACGGTACGTAATTCATCAGCGCTGAGTGACTTAAGTGCTTTATTTTCTAGGCTGACACCAAATACTCTCAATAAGTTGTTAGTGATGCTATTGATTAAAAATACTAGAGGATAGGCGACATATTGCAGCGGTGTGTAAATATAGGCGGCTGAAAAAGCAAACTTTTCCGTGTGCAATGCTGCCAGTGTTTTGGGTGTCACTTCTGCGAAGATCAATACGGCAGCAATGAATAGTGCGGTGGCAGGTAATACTCCGCCATCACCATACAAGCGATACCCAAGGTAAGCCGCCAACGGTGAAGCCAGCAGGTTGACGATATTATTACCGAGTAAAATTAAACCGATCAGTCGATCGGGCTTGTTTAAAAGTTGTTGGGCAAGATGAGCACCCCGATTACCTTTGTTCGCAAGGTGTCGCAGGCGATAACGGTTCAGCGCCATTAAGGCAGTTTCTGAACCCGAGAAAAATGCTGACAAAAAAAGTAATACGCCAAGAACTATAAATAGCGTACTTATCGAATAGTCGTCCAAGAGCTTACCAGCTCGGCCTCATAGTTAAACACAGCGTCGTTTTACGTAAATATGTGTTGGGTTGCAAGTGTTGTCTGTGAGTACGTGTGCGTTAGAGAATTAACTCCAGTACAAGTTTACTGCCGTAGTAAGACAGAATAAGGAAAATAAAGCCACCTAGAGCCCATTTCACGGCGGTGCGGCCCCGCCAGCCAAAGCCCAGTCGACCCACGATCAAAGTCAGAAATACCAGCCACGCCACACTGGAGAGCGTTGTTTTGTGAGCTAAATGTTGAGCAAAGATGTCTTCAATATAAATCACGCCCGTGGCCAGTGATATGGTCAAGATAAGGACCCCAGCGATGATGAACTGAAATAATATATTCTCACTGTCATGCATGGAGGGGAGCGATCTAACAATACCAATGCTGCTGTGATTGTGCAGACTGGTCTCTTGCAGATATAAAAATATCGCTTGCACCGCAGCTAACCCGAGGATGCTAAAGGCAATCAGGGAAGTCATAATATGTGCCTGCATGCCGACACTCATTTCAGGAGAGGTCGTGATCTCAGGTGAGCCCAGCCCCAGCAGGATAGTGATCATTGTGCAGGGCAATACTAACAAGCCTAAATACTCAACAGATTTTAACGTGTTCGCGAGCAGGACCAGAAGATTGATCACAAAAGAGGCCACGATCAATGAATTGTAGAAATTTAAATCAATACCCTCAGCAGCGAAAACCCGACTAATCGACAACCATGCCAGCACGGCTGT
>DDIE01000056.1:0-6802 GCA_002338385.1 Proteobacteria bacterium UBA1858 | reverse complement strand
CCATGCCAGCACGGCTGCCATGCCACACCATGGGAGTAAAAAGGTGCTTTTATTGCTGGCCTCATTGCGGGCTTTTTTGAGCAAATGTTTCCACAGCAACACAATCGTAAGTGCCGCGAGGAACAAACTCATTATTACAACAACGTTCATGGCTGGAGTAGTGTTTCCAAAGTGTCTTATATAATAGGAATTATGTTACTTATTGAGCATTATATCCACAGTCCAATAGCAGTTCGCCCAGCCCACCCCGCGCGGTGGCCTGATTAGCCGTAGCAGTTGATTGTCTAAGCGACTAAACTAGGGTTTCAGTAAAAATACAGCAAAGAGTGTGATCAGGCATGTTCGATAATTTAACCAAAAGACTTTCTGATACCGTCGGCAAGTTGCGTGGTCAGACCCGTCTGACGGATGACAACATCAAAGAGGCGCTGCGTGAGGTCCGCATGGCGCTGTTGGAGGCCGATGTTTCTCTGCCCGTGGTGAAAGCATTCATCGAGCGTATTCGCGTCGGCGCGGTAGGCAAGCAAGTGGTGGACAATATTACCCCGGGTCAAGCGCTGATTAAGGTTGTCCAGGATGAGCTGGTGCATTTGATGGGGGACGTTAACGAGGATTTACAACTCAACGCCCAGCCGCCAGCCATTATTCTCGTTGCTGGCCTGCAAGGGGCGGGTAAAACCACAACGATTGCTAAATTATCAAAACGATTATTAGCGCAAGATAAGAAGAAAATTAGCGTGGTGAGCTGCGATATCTATCGGCCAGCGGCGATTAAACAATTACAGACCCTGGCTGAGCAAGTTGGGGTTAATTTTATCCCCAGCGATAGTAGCCAGTCGGCCTTACACATTGCAGAAAATGCCATCCAACAGGCACAACATAACCACGATGATGTGCTGTTTATTGATACGGCCGGTCGCTTGCATGTTGATGGTGAAATGATGACTGAAATTCAGCAGCTACATGCGGCCGTCAACCCGGTCGAGACACTCTTTGTGGTCGACAGTATGAGCGGTCAGGATGCCGCATTATCTGCGCAGGCATTCAACGATGCACTTCCCCTAACAGGCGTTATTCTGACCAAGACGGATGGTGACGCACGAGGTGGAGCGGCACTCTCAGTGCGTGAGATTACTGGTAAACCGATTAAATTTTTGGGCACAGGGGAAAAAATAGATGGTTTGGAACCCTTTCATCCCGATCGCGTTGCCTCACGGATTCTGGGCATGGGGGACGTCGTTTCGCTGGTTGAGCAAGCCCAACAGCAAGTTGATCAGAAGCAGGCTGACAAACTGGCCAAGAAACTTAAAAGCGGCAAAGGTTTCAGTCTCAATGATCTGCGTGCGCAGTTGACCCAAATGCAAAATATGGGAGGGATCAACAGCATGCTCGAAAAACTCCCGGGTACAGGCGGCATGGCCGATGCCATGAAGTCACAAGCCAACGATAAATCCATCACTCATATGGTTGCTATTATCGATTCGATGACTGCTAAAGAGAGACGCTACCCAGATCTGATCAAAGCATCCAGAAAGCAACGTATTGCCGCAGGTTCAGGCATGCAGGTGCAGGATGTGAACCGCCTGCTGAAGCAGCATACTCAGATGAGTAAAATGATGAAGAAATTTTCCAAGAAGGGCGGCATGAAAAATTTTATGCGCTCCATGCAGGGTAAGATGCCACCTAATATGCCGATGTAGAGTGCGCTCTGGTACAGGTATAACAAAAATTTAATAATTGCCTGCTAACTTGGGCAATCAGCTTTTAGCACCACGGGACACCAATGGTCACAAAACAAGTCGTCAACCAAGGCACCATGTCAGGTCAAGCAGTCATAGCGCCCCACATAACTGAATTGAATCAATATGGGGGTATCGGCCTGCTGGCTACAGCACGACCAACACTGGGCTGTGTGATCGGCCAACTGGGCAATAAAAATCAGGCAGGTGGCACGGACTACTTCACCCTGACGGTCGATATGGACAGCCCACATTTCAGCTGTGGTGCCGTCAAGATTCCATTTTTAGGTCATGGATTGGCTTTCAATCCCAGCCACGCAGGTCGCGCCGCGGTGTTTGAGAAGCGTGGTCAAGGTGCGTGTGAAATAGATTTGCAAACAGGCCGCATGCTGCGCGCAATACCAACGGCCGAAGAGCGTCAGTTCTACGGGCATGGTGCCTACTCACCCGATGGCAAAGTATTGTATGCCGCTGAAACACTCACTCACGGCAGCTATAAGGGTGTCATCATGATGCGCGATGCCGAGACGCTGGAGGAAATTGGTGAATTTCCAAGTTATGGCGCACGTCCACATGATTGCCAGATCTTGGCCGATGGCAAGACTATGATTATCACCAATGGCGGTGGCCTGGTGACCGAGCAAGAGCAGGGCAGTATCACCTATGTCGATATCGCAACGCATAAGCTCATTCGTAAACTGACCATAGACAATAAGCAATTTAACGCGGGTCACGTGGCCGTGGCTGACAATGGCGACATTGCAGTGGTATCGGCTCCACGTGAGGGTATGAACAGTAAGCGCAACGGCGGCGTGACAATTGGTGGTATCGACAGAGACCTGAAAACAGCGACTGGTCCCAGCAACATCCTCAATAAAATGCGCGGTGAGACCCTTAGTGTATGCATCGACGACAACCATAGAACGGCTGCTGCAACCACGCCTGATGCGGGCAGAATTACCTTCTGGGACCTCGACACTGGTGAGCTAAAACATACGATTAAGGTCACACATCCACGCGGTGTCACGTTAACTCAGGACAAAAAGCACTTCATTTTTAGCTATGATCGGCCTGCCAGTAAAATCGGTCTGGTCGCTGTCGATACCCTCGCCCCAGTGGCCGGGTATGACGTGGATATCGCCTACACAGGCTCGCATATCGTGGCCCACAGCTATTAAATTGCACGCGCGGGTTTAAGCCCCACGCGCGCGATCATGCCAAAAGCCCCTAAGATTGGCGAAAATCACCAGTAAACACGCCTAAAACCAGCAAACAGGCTTTTAATTTTCCCTGAATTCCGTACAATGCCCAGCCCACTACCGTGTGTAGTGCGAGATATTAATCAACTTTACATAATAAGCAGAATATATGGTCAGCATTAGATTAGCGCGTGGCGGTGCCAAGAAGCGTCCTTTTTATCATGTTGTTGTTACTGATTCGCGCAAGCGTCGTGACAGCGGCTACATTGAGCGACTCGGTTATTTCAACCCGCGTGCGACGGGTCAAGAGACGCGTCTGCATGTCGACATGGAGCGCATTAAGCACTGGCAGGGTGTGGGTGCACAGCCTTCTGCGCGGGTCGAGACATTACTCAAAAGCCTTGAGGCTGCAGCCGAGTAAATCGGTTTCGTAACGAGTTGAACATTGGCTGACTCAGCCAACACGGACAAAAGAATATTACTAGGCCATATCAATGGTCTATTTGGAGTTAAAGGCTGGCTCAAGATTTTTTCTTACACCAGCCCACGTAACGAGATCACCAGCTACAAACAATGGTATCTGGGGGAGCATGAACACGTTGTGATGCACCTGGAGGCGGGTCAGGCACACAAGAATGGTGTCATCGCCAAGCTGGTCGGTATCGACGATCGTGATCAAGCTATCAACCTGATGCAACGCGAAATCTGGGTTGAGCAACAAGCACTTCCTGAGTTAGCTCAGGGTGAATATTACTGGCACCAATTGATAGGCTGTCAGGTGCTTGACGTTGATGACCAGGTGATTGGTCAGGTGCACGATCTGATGGAGACGGGCGCCAATGATGTGCTAATTGTGCACACGCTGCACAAGCGCGAGTATCTGATTCCCTACATCAGAGAGCAGGTCATAAAATCAATAGATTTAGATCATCGCCAGATCAGAGTAGAGTGGGATTTGAATGACTAGCCCCACAGATCAGCTATGACTAAATTACGCATTGACGTGATCACACTATTTCCAGAAATGGTGGTGAGTATCCAACAACACGGTGTTGTGGGGCGCGCATTACAGGCGGGATTGGCCGAGTTGCATACCCACAATCCACGTCAGCATAGTGCCAATGAAGATGGTCGTTTAGACGCTCGACCTTATGGCGGTGGGCCTGGAATGGTGATGCAGTACGCACCTTTGCGCGCCAGCATTGAGCATTGTGTCGGTCGCTCGCAACACGCCAAAGTGGTTTATCTAAGTCCACAGGGGAAACAGTTAGATCAGGCGGCAATCGCAGCCTTGGCGGCTAGCGAGCACTTAGTCATGTTGTGTGGTCGCTATGAGGGTATCGATGAACGGGTGATAGACAGCTGTGTCGATGAGGAATACTCATTAGGCGATTATGTCATCAGCGGTGGCGAGTTAGCCGCAATGGTGTTAATTGATGCTATCATTCGCACCCTGCCAGGAGCGCTTGGGCATGAGTTATCGGCGCAACAAGATTCGTTTGCCGGCGGTTTGCTGGATTGCCCGCATTACACGCGGCCCGAGCAAATTGATGGCCAACAGGTGCCAGCAGTCCTGTTAAGTGGTGATCATCACAAGATCGCCGAATGGAGATTACAGCAGGCATTAGCTCGGACGTATTTACGGCGTCCGGATCTAATGGCTGATTATCCGATGAGTGAACGTGAAAAACGCTTACTTGAAGCATTTTTAGCTGCCAACAGCAGCACAGAGTGAGATAAGAGATATGAGCAATATAATAAGCGAATTAGAAGCACAACAGGTGCGATCAGACCTGTCTGACTTTAGCACCGGCGATACAGTTGTCGTGCAAGTGCGAGTTAAAGAGGGGGACCGTGAGCGGTTACAGGCTTTCGAGGGTGTTGTTATTGCCAAGCGCAATCGTGGTCTTAATTCCGCATTCACAGTCCGCAAGATATCGCATGGTGAGGGGGTTGAGCGTGTCTTCCAGACGCACAGTCCACTGTTGAGCAGTGTCGAAGTTAAGCGCCGTGGTGATGTGCGCCGCGCCAAGCTCTATTACCTCAGAGGCCTTACGGGTAAGGCAGCGCGAATTAAAGAGAAACTGTCGCGCTAGTTCAAGCACCTGTGTTAGATTTAAAAACGCTCCTTCTGGAGCGTTTTTTTTGTTCAGTGATAAGGTCGTGGATGGCAACATTTGCATACATACTCGCAAGTCCGATTGGAGCACTGGGGCTGAATACCTCTGCCAAAGGTGTCACTCAGCTCAGCTATCTGGCAGGCGCACAGACCACCAAGCCGCCACGTCATGGTCTGGCTTATGAAGTTAAACGTCAGCTGCAAGATTATTTTGAGGCAAAAATTAGCGCCTTTGAGCTACCTTTGGATGTGCGCGGAACACCCTATCAACAACAAGTATGGCAACTGCTGCAAGGCATTAAGTACAGCGAGTTTCAGACCTATGGTGAAATTGCTCAAACGCTAGGCAGTGGTGCCAGAGCAGTTGGCAATGCCTGCCGGCGTAATCCCATTCCGATCATCATCCCCTGTCATAGAGTCGTACGTGCGGACGCTGTCGGCGGTTATTGTGGCAGTATGAGTGGACCCGCCCAGCAACACAAAGATTGGTTATTACGTCACGAGCTAGGGATCCAGCAGAGCACTCCCAGCATGCACCAGGAGCAACAGCAATGAAGCCATACGCGCTCAGCTCACGCGGAGTTCAGCTGCGATTTTTAGTGGCATTACTGATGGTGTTTGCGACCTATAATCCACATGGCTGGTCTTATCTGCATTGGTTGCTGGCAGCGACCAGCGGCAATGCTATCGTTGGACTACCGCTATTAATTTTGGCTGGTTTGCTGCTGGTGATTGGTTTCACTATCTACCTACGAGCGACCCTGCGTTCACTGGGTCGTTTAGGTTTGTGCCTGACGGTGGGATTTTTTGCCACTCTGATTTGGGTGCTGATCGACACCAGCTTCGGTGCTGTTGGTAGCCTGGTCATCCTGCTGGATTTGATGCTATTGATCATTGCCGCGGTACTGGGTACGGGTATGTGCTGGTCACATATTCGCCGTCGACTGACAGGTCAGAGCGATGTGGACGATGTTGATTAGCCTGCTGGGCATAAAAAAATAGCAATCGGGCATTGAAATCAATTTAATCTGTCGCCATATATGAAGCTAACGTTTATCCACACAATACGAGTAATATGAGCGCAAATACTAAACAAACTCTAAAATTCGAGTCTGAGGTCAGCCAGGTACTGCAGCTGATGATCCATTCTCTGTATTCAAATAAAGAGATTTTCCTAAGAGAACTGATTTCCAATGCTTCCGATGCCTGTGACAAGCTTCGTTTTGAGTCGCTGGCGAATGCCGACCTGCTGGCCACTGATACTGAGCTAAAAATTCAGGTCGAGTATGACAAAGACAACAACACGCTGACCGTGCGCGATAACGGTATCGGGATGACGCGCGCTGAAGTGATTAATAATATTGGTACCATTGCTAAATCAGGCACCAAAGAGTTTCTGCAGAATCTGACCGGTGATGCGGCCAAAGACTCTAATCTGATTGGTCAGTTTGGCGTGGGTTTTTATTCCGCGTTTATCGTGGCTGACCGGGTTGAGCTGAAAACCCGCAGTGCTACGCAAGACGCTGAGCAAGGTGTGTTGTGGTCTTCGCAGGGCACGGGTGAATATGACCTAGAGGACATCACTTTCGAGCCACGTGGTACCGAAATTACCCTGCATCTAAAAGACGAGGAACAAGAACTTTTATCGGGCTGGCGCTTGCGTTCTATCATCAGTAAATATTCTGATCATATCCCGCTGCCAATAGAAATGTTCGAGGAAGATGACAAAGGTGAATTAACTGATA
>DDIE01000063.1:3280-3491 GCA_002338385.1 Proteobacteria bacterium UBA1858 | reverse complement strand
GGAGGCTCTGAATTTAGCTACATCCCTGCCTTAAACTCAGATGATGCTCATATCAAAGCCCTCACCCAGATCGCTCTGGAGCACATGCAGGGCTGGCCAGCGGCTGATCCTGACTTCGTACCCATAGAGATTGACGAGCTGTGTCAGCAACGCGCGCTAGCCAGAGGGGCTAAGCAGTAATCAATTTCTGCCAGCGTTGGCGGCGTATACT
>DDIE01000063.1:0-2909 GCA_002338385.1 Proteobacteria bacterium UBA1858 | reverse complement strand
GGAGGCGAAAGCTGCCATTAAGTGGTTGTGCATCACACTTGATTTCGGTCAGACGCTTACATAATCGAACACTGTCTTGATGCTCCTCAATCAGATCTTGGATTCTTCTGGCGCCGCGTATTTTCATGCTGCTGATGGCCTCAATATTGTTCAGTAAATTATCTATGCTATCGAATTTATTGAGTAATCGTGCTGCGGTAGTCATGCCAACCCCCGGTACCCCGGGGATGTTATCGACTTTGTCTCCAGCCAGTGCTAGCTGGTCGGCAATTTGATCCGGTCGAACGCCAAACTGTTGTTCTATTTTCTGCGGTGACAGACGCTCATTCTTGGCGTAATTCCAGAATATATCGTGTTCCTCAATTAATTGCGCCAAGTCTTTGTCAGCACTGAGGATAGTCACTTTGTGTCCCAGCAGACGCGCTTGCTGGGCCGCTGATCCAAGCAGGTCATCGGCTTCATAGCGATCACTGCTGAGATGAGCTAAGCCTAATGCCTCGATAAAACGACGACAGTAACTAAATTGGCGTTTGAGCTCCTCTGGAGCAGGCTCTCGATTGGCTTTGTAGGGGGGATAGATGGTATTTCTGAATGAACTGGTAAGACTTTGATCAAATGCAAATGACATCAAGTCGGCCTGGGTTTCGTCCAACAGTGCCGCCACAAAATCAGTAAAGCCATACACCGCGTTAACAGGTTCTCCAGCTTCATTGACCAAAGTATCCGGGAGCGTGAACCAGGCCCGAAAGATATAAATACTTGAATCTATTAAGTACGCCGTTTGTCTTGCGGTCATGGAAAAATATTATCGTTGCATAGTGGCCGAGTCGATGTCGGTGACTCCGCCTGAGTGATTTATTGTACTACTTTTATGGGCTGCCCAGGGACGGGCTCGCCGTCAGGATAAAGTCCGTTAAGAAGGCGTAATTGTTCTTCAGCATGGGAAGTGAGCGGTGATTGTGCGGCGAGTTTGGCAAAGGTATCTCCATTTTTAGCGGTAATGATTTTAATTGTGCGTGCTTCCGCTAATGCTACTTCACTGGGTTTTAGTGAGCGAATGCTGTTGATGGTGTGTAAAAAATTACCATCATATTTCTTCAGATCGCCATCATTCTGAGTGACCGCAAATATCTGATAGACCTGATTATCCTGGAATACGGCAGCTACACGAGTAGCACGGCGGCCAAATGGAGTATTTGCTTCGACGATAGCGGTGTAGCCCGGATAGGTATCCGTCTGAATAGCTTTACCGGCGGTCAACTCTTGTTTGAACTGATCACGCAAGAACTGCTCAGGTGTCTGGCGCTTATTCAAATCTCGCAGACTGATCTGAATCACGGCATCTTTTGATTTGGTGGAGGCCAGGAGGCGATCGGGCAGATTATCGATTTTCCAGTTGTCCGGGAAAGCGATGGTGATGCCTAATTGCTTATGATAAAAGCGATTGTTTCGAACCACACCCTCATCTTCACTATTACCCAGTACCAGACCATCGATCATTTTAAAAAAACGCTGATTATCTTTTTTGTAGTCAGTCTCATACTTATTGGCGGCCATAATAACTTCTTGCAAGCGTGAGTCATTATCAGGGTGAGTAGAAAAAATGCCATGATAAGCACGTGGCTCACGGCCCTCTTCAGCTGCCAGTTGTTTATCAAATTGTTCCTGTGATTTGAGGATACCGATGACTTTAATCATCTCGCGCGGATCGTAGCCAGATTTAGCCAGGTACTCAGCACCAAGACGGTCCGCCTCCAATTCATGCTCACGGCCATAGCCGCGTAACAGCGCGGTTCCGGCGACATTAGCCAGATCACCTGCACCACGCACACCGGCGGCGCCACCGATGACAGAGGTAATGATGCCGGTTATTTGCGAGGCACTCTGCTGGCGCACCCCATGCCGTGCGGTCACATGCCCGATTTCGTGACCAAGTACACCGGCCAGTTCAGCCTCTGAGTTCATATATGCCATGATGCCACGGGTAACATAAACATACCCACCCGGCAGGGCAAACGCGTTTACTTGAGGCGTATCGAGGACGGTAGAATGGAATATGAGATGATCGCGATGACTCTTGGTCGCAATGTTTTCAACCAGCTCACTGACATAATCCTGTAATTCCGGATTGTCATAGACGCGATAGGTTTGGAGTAGTTGTTGATGATACTTGCGACCGATCTCAATTTCCTGATCTTCGGACATCAAGACAAAGTCTTGTTTGCCAGTCACCGGATTGGTGGCGCAACCCACTAAGATCAGGCTCAGGCCTGCTATCAAAGCCGTACAGATTGTGTTTTTTAGCATACTTAAGTAGTGCTCAGCAGTCATCGATACTGCCAATTATATGATATTGGTATGCTTTATAGTGCTTATTTTTTTACTGCTTATGGTGCTATTCAGTCACAGCATGAGTGATGTGAGGTCTCACCAGTGAGCAGACCATATGCGCCTGCATGGATTACCCTGCGTGGGTTACTTAGAACCGTAGCGTCGACGGAACTTGTCTACCTGGCCGGCTGTATCGAGTATTTTCTGTTTGCCCGTGTAGAATGGGTGGCATTTAGCACAGACGTCGATGTTCATCGTCTCACCAGCATAGGTGGAACTCGTTACAAATGAGTTGCCGCAGCTACAGTTGACGGTGACATTGTTATATTCTGGGTGGATTTCTGATTTCATTAGCCTGACCTGAAAATTGAGCGCGAATCATACTTGATTGGAGCGCCTCTTGGCAAGTCGTAACATTAGTTTCACATACACGTAACATTTAAGAAATTAATTGACTAAGTGACGTAAGTGTCTGTCCAATTTAGGGTTAGCGACTTATCCACAAAATCTGTGGATAAAATTGTGGATCAAATTCAAAACGGACCATAAAGCACGAGAAAAACGCCTATATTATTAAA